>NZ_SJXG01000048.1:0-18050 GCF_012027885.1 Brevibacterium sp. LS14 | reverse complement strand
GCAGCGACGCGGCTGACGGTGAGGTGGTCCACGACCACACCGGTCAGCGCCCAGCCCACCCCGCCACGGGTGATCTTCGCCCGCGGCGCCGCGGCCTTCGACGTGTCCTGCCGCCACGTCCGACGGCAGGTAACACACCGGTACCGGCGGACCCGGACCATCAAGGTCGTGGGCCGGTGCCCGAACGGCTCGTGCGCCAACCGGCGGATCACCGTGTCTCGGGGCACGCCCTCGGCCCCGCACTCCCTGCACCACGGGTCCGGCTCCAGGACCCGGCACTGGATCACCGCACGATCAGGCTCAACCCGCTGTCCGACGGCCTCGAGGCCGAGCTCGTCGAGACGGCAGAACGTGGTCAGGTCAGGGCGAACGAAGGTAGCGTGATCCATGTCGAGGTCCTCAGGATGGGCAGTGTCAGAACTTCCATCCTCGGAGGGCCTCGACCCCTATCCAGCGACCGACGCGCCCAACCCGACTACACTCTCAGCTGCGAAGAGCCAATCCGGCTCATCGCAGTTGAGGGTGTAGCGGGGGTGCGCGCGGCAATGGCGGGGTAGGCGTCGAGGTCCCCGAGGATGGAAGTTCCTACGCTCACCATCCGGAGGACCTCGACGTGTTCAACGCTACCTTCGCCGCACCCTGCCTCACTACGTTCTGCCGCCTCGACGAACTCGGCCTGGAGGCCGTCGGACAACATCTCGTCGCGGATCGGGCGGTCATCGAGTGCCGCGTCGTCGAGGATGATCCATGGTGTCGGAAGTGCGGGGTGCAGGGCGTGCCGCGGGACACGGTGGTCCGTCGCCTCGCGCATGAACCGTTCGGGCACCGGCCCACGATCCTGCTGGTGCGGGTGCGCCGCTACCGGTGCGCGGACTGCGGGAAGACATGGCGGCAGGACACGTCGAAGGCGGGCGTGAGGAACGAATCGGTGACAACTGATCGTTAGTGCCGGGAGGCGCTGGCGGGGAGGATGTCATCATGCCCGGTCCTTATCCGAAAGAGTTCCGCGAAGACGTCGTCGCGGTCGCTCGTCGCCGCGAGAGCGGCGTCACCATCAAACAGATCGCCACCGACTTCGGCATCAGCGAAGCAACGCTGCAGAACTGGCTCCGACAAGCCGATATCGAAGACGGCAACCGTCCCGGCCAGACCGCCGCCGATGCCGCCGAGGCGCGGGATCTGAAGAAGCGGATCCGGTTGCTTGAGCAGGAGAACGAGGTGCTTCGGCGTGCGGCGGCGTATCTGTCGCAGGCGAACCTGAAACTCGGTGGCTCCCCAAAATGACGTACCCGCTCGTTGCTGAGCTCGCCGCCGCGGGGATTCCCGTGACGGTGTCGTGCCGGGTCCTCAAGCTCGCCCGCCAGCCCTACTATCGCTGGCGAAACGATCCCGTGCGGAGCGCGGACGTCCTCCGCGCGTATCGGATCAACGCGCTGCACGACGCGCACCACGACGACCCGACGTTCGGGTATCGATATCTCGCTGACGAAGCGCGGCGAGCCGGGTGGCGGATGAGCAGGCGGACGGCGTGGAAGCTGTGCTCGCAGGCCGGGATTCTCTCGTCCGCGCAACGCCGACGGCGCGGGAAGGGCAAGAAGGCCGGCCCGCCCGTGTTCGACGATCACGTCAAACGGGTGTTCCGCGCTGACGCGCCGAACCGGCTCTGGCTCACGGACATTACGGAGCACCGGACGAGCGAAGGCAAACTCTACTGCTGCGCGATCAAGGACGTATTCTCCAACCGCATCGTGGGGTACTCGATCTCGGACCGGATGACCGCGAAGCTCGCCGTCGACGCCGTCCGCAACGCCGTCACTCGCCGCGGCGAGGTCGCTGGCTGCATCCTGCACGCCGACAGAGGCAGCCAGTTCCGCAGCAGAGCGATGGCCAGCGAACTGAACCGACACGACATGGTCGGATCGATGGGCCGCGTCGGCGCCGCCGGAGACAACGCCGCCATGGAGTCGTTCTGGTCACTGCTACAGACGAACGTGCTCAACCAGCAACGGTGGGCCACCCGGCAGGAGCTGCGACTCGCCATCGTCGTCTGGATCGAGCGGAAGTACCACCGTCAGCGCGCCCAGGACACCCTCGGCGGCTTGACGCCCATCGAATTCGAAGCCAAACTGACCGAGCCGCTCACACTCGCGGCCTAAACCGAAACTGTCACCAGTTCGTTCCTCACGCCCGGCCGCCCCACCGCGGGCGAAGATCTCTCGCGGTGGGCTGGGTTGGGCGTTGACCGGGATCGTCGTGGATCACCTCACCGTGACCCGCGTGGCGGCCGGCCTCGGGGTGTCCTGGCACACCGCGAACAGCGCGATCATCGCCGAGGGCCGGCGGCGGCTGATCGACGACCCGGCGAGGTTCGACGGAGTGACCACGATCGGTGTCGACGAGCACGTCTGGCGTCACACTCGGCTGGGCGACAAGTACGTCACCGTAATCATCGACCTCACCCCAGCCCGTGAGAAGACCGGCCCCGCGCGGCTGCTGGACATGGTCGAAGGACGCTCCAAGGCCGTCTTCAAGCAGTGGCTCGCCGGCCGCCCGAAACAATGGCGGGACGGGATCGAGGTGGTCGCGATGGACGGGTTCAGCGGGTTCAAGACCGCCGCCGCGGAAGAGCTGCCCGACGCGGTCCCGGTGATGGACCCGTTCCATGTCGTCCGTCTCGCCGGCGACGCGTTGGACCGCTGCCGGCAGCGGGTACAGCAGGACACGCTCGGACATCGCGGCCGCGCAGGCGATCCGCTCTACAAGGCCCGCCGCACCCTGCACACCGGTGCCAGCCTGCTCACCGACAAGCAGTCCGCCCGTCTGGAGGTGGTGTTCGCCAGCGAAGAGCACGTCGAAGTCGAGGCGACCTGGGGCATCTACCAGCGCATCGTCGCCGCCTACCGGGAACCCGACAAGACCAAGGCCAAGCAGCTGATGCGGACCGTGATCGACGCGGTCTCCAGCGGCGTCCCCGCCGCGCTCGTCGAGATCCGCAGGCTCGGCCGCACGCTCAAGCAGCGCGCCACCGACGTACTCACCTTCTTCGACCGCCCCGGCACATCGAATGGCCCGACGGAGGCGATCAACGGACGGCTCGAGCACCTCCGCGGCTCCGCGCTCGGCTTCCGGAACCTCACCCACTACATCGCGAGGAGCCTGCTCGAAGCCGGCGGATTCAGATCCCGCCTACACCCTTGAATACGAAGAGCCGGTAATCCACCAGCTCGCCAAGAGCCAAAGTGCTCTTCGAGCCCGCGCACGCTAAGTTTCGCTGGTGCACCAGAGAGCTCGAACTCGCTGCGCGGCGCGCATTGTTCCGAACTGCATGCCCATCCTGTGTGTCATGGGCGAACGCTATGCTCGAATCCACTCACCTGAGTACCCAGATTTCAATGCGAAGAAGGAGCCGAAATGGATTCGAATGGCAATGAGTTCTTTTTCGAGCTTTCCGGCCTGCGTCGCGCGCTCATCAAGCTTGACGATCGGATCGCAGAGATGGAGCGAGAGGACACTGAGGCTGGTTGCCACAACGCTCGTTTCTCGGGAGCAAACAAAGGCGTGGCAGCGTCGAATCCGACAAACTTGACCGCGATTCTCTCAGGTGACGATTTGATCCTCACTTCGATGAGAGCGTTTCGTGAGTCACTTGTGTCAAGTCTTCGAGACATCTATGTGAAGTTTGCCAACCGCGAGTTCGAGAAGTTACATGAACTCCATATGGTATCTCCGCTTGGAGATTTGGCCGATCAGTGCGCTTTCACGTTGACTGCGCTTCTCGACTCGATTGCCGATCAGCATGACGAGCAGGTAGATCGCAGGAACTCTACGGTGCAGCGGCTTCTGGAACTCTCGGATGAGCTCGGCTTTGCAGATCCGGCCGACGGAGACCAGGAATCTCTAGCTGGTTTGGCAGCAGTTAGACTTGTTGATGGAATCGGCAAACCGAACAAAGGCATTCAAGTGGGGGACCGAGAAGTCAGGGGCGTCGATGAGAAACAAGTCGAGACCGATTTCGTCATGCGAGTTGCCCAAGAAATGAAAGGACTCGTCGACAGCATAGCCTTGTCCGCGAGTGAGCGAGCCAAAGAGTGGGAGATCTTTTCTGTTGACAAAGATCAACTTTATGTATATAGCGAATCAATTCGTCCATTCATATACGTCTCTGACACGTGACCTTCGTGAGGTCATGAAATGCTGACTGTGCACTGGTTAGTCGACAAGGTCCATGAAGCCGTCGGCAGCAGAGAAAGTGAGGTCGACCATTGAATGAGGAATCGGTCTATGACCGAGCTAAGAGGTTGAGAGCGTACCTCAAACGGCTGAAGACCGAAGAGAGTCTATTAATTGCCCAACTTCCTGCCTTAGTTCAAATCGATACTGACGATGTTCACACTCACGGCGCCGAATGCTCGGGTGTCCACGCTGAGGCCGACGGGCGGGAGCGTCTGGACGAGCTCAGATATCTGGTGTGGGAGACAGCAGTTGAGTTGGAGTCTGTCTTAATTGAACTTGCCGAAGCGGAGGTTGAGCGCCTTGTTACTGTCGCAGTGTCGACTCCTGGAGACGACCTCGGCGCTACGTGCTCGGCAGCTGGCGCCGCGATCATTTCCCGGTACGCCGATTCCCACGGAAAGCTCATGAATGCGACCAACAACGTGGCGCACTTGCTGACGCATTTCTCAGCGTCGTTGGAAATCAATGATCCGCGAGGCGCGACTGATCCCTCTTCGGACTGTGATCACGTGACCGTGCTGCGAGACGAAGCTCAAGTCGGTGTTTACGGAGTACGAGTCAACGATCGAGAGGTGCGCTTCGTCGACATCGATCAGGGAATGGAGAACTTCAGAAAGTCAGTCATCGCGGCGATCGAAGAGTGGCGGACGAAGCGACTCGTACGAATGGTACGTAGAACAGAACTGAGAGCTCAGATGCAGCGTCCGCCGTCCGCGATGGAGTGACACGGTTTTCCATAGAGCGGGCACCTTGCGTCTGACAAGCAAAGCGTCCTTCTCTTTTTTCTTCGGGAAACGGTTCGCCACTTGACGACCAGCGCTGAAGAGGAGCGCCTCCGTTCCGGCGAAGAACATCGTGTCAGGGGCGCGGTCTAGAGTCGTGATCCAACAGCTGGGAACGCGAGTGCAACCTCGCCAACGATAGGAGAACCCGTGGACGTAGACAGGGCGCGCCTAGTGGCATCAAACATCCACCGTGAGCTCATGGACCACGCACGCGCGCTGGAAGAACTGGAGCACCTCAGGTTGGTTCGTGATGCGGTTGAGCGCATGTCACCTGAAGTTTCGACAATCGCAGAAGACCGCGATGTCGTTGAGCTGGACATCTCAGATCTCGAACAGAGGGAGAGCTACTTCCGTCAGTCGATGCTGAGCAAGCGTGAGCGGCTCGTTCCATTCTTTCGCTACTTGGCATATCACTACTTCGACGTGCTCGAATCGGCCGCCACGGATACTCTTGAGAAGGGCTTCATTGATGCATTGGAAGCGATCACTCGGCTGTACATGCAACGGGCGTTCGATCGTGCAACTCGATCAAATGAACTTGTGGTTGAGCTGTTGACCCTCTCGGAAGGGTTGCCCGCGAATGACACAGAGCAGAGCGCTCTAGCTTTTCCTGCCGAAGCTACACGAATCGGTCCGAACCAGAACGGTAAATACACGGGGATCAGGGTCCGGAAGCGAGAAGCTCATCTTTCTGATATTGAGAATGACCTCTCATCGATGATGGTTGCGGCCCAGGACGCCGTTGCGCGAGCCGGAACTCGCGTCATTGGCGAGCTCATCGATAGCAAACAACCGATTTCCGAGGTTTCACTTGATCCGACCCCCTATTTCCTGCCTGGTGAGTGACAGCAGGCGGTGAGGTGGAATATCGGTAGAGTATCAATCTGTGACGACGGAAAGTCCGACGATGATCGCGAGAGGTGGCGGGATGGGAATCCTCGACGTAGTGCACGGAATCACTGAATCCGATGCCGCACGTCTGCTTAGGGAATACTATGCGGCAGGCAAATACACTGGGGCGCATTTCGAGTCGATCGGTGCTGAACCGGGAACAGACAACGTCATCACCGCAGCTGACTTGTACTCAGTTTCGACTCTGAGCGTCGATGTCCCGGCCAAGGCCGGAATCGCCATTCTCGGGGAAGAGTCATCGGCGTTCACAAGGTTGCTCGACCAGATCCCCAACGTAGCCATCGGTTCTCTTTCAGAGGCGGAATTCGAACGGCACTTGGGGCCTGGGTCGAAGGCTCTGGAGTTGTGGGATCTGCTTCGGCGAAATCAACCAGGTCAACGCCGGTGGGGCCTCGGGCCGACGACGACCAGCAAGATCATGGCTCGTAAACGACCTGCGCTCATCCCGATCGAGGATTCGGTGGTGAACCGGGTGATCGGACTGGGGCGACGTGACTCGTGGCGCTTGTGGTGGGAGGCGTTTGATGCTGAGGGTGACTACCTCGAGGAGCGCGCGACCGCGCTCCGAAGTGAGATCGGACGGCCGGAACTGTCTGCTCTGCGTGTGTTCGACGTGATGCTGTGGATGTGGGGCAAGGGCAATCGAGAGGTGTGAGCGAATCTGAGCGTCTGAGTGAATGCGTGAGGGCACCGATCAATTTGCCGGTGCCCTCTCCGCGTCACTCGGCTTGGGGGCTGACTCACGCCCTCAGCACAACCTTCCCCGTCGTCTTTCGCCCCTCAAGCGCCCGATGCGCCTCAGCAGCCTCGGCCAGCGGGAAGGTCTCACCGATCCTGAAATCGAGCCAACCCTTCTCGACGCCGCTCGAAACCATCGCCCACCGCTTAGCCAGCGCTTCCGGCGTCGCGACCATCCATACGAGCGACGGCCGCGAAAGGAAGATCCCGCCCGAAGAGTTCAACCGCTGAATGTCGAACGGCGGGACCTGACCCGACGCCCCACCGAAAAGCACCATCGACCCCAACGGCTTGATTGAGGCCAACGACGCATCGAACGTGTCCTTGCCGACCCCGTCATACGCGACCTCGACGCCCTCGCCGTCCGTCAACGAGCGCACGGTCGCGGCGACATCAACACCCGGACCATAGAGGAACACCTCATCGGCGCCGGCCTGCCGAGCCAGCTCCGCCTTCTCCTCGGTGCTCACCGTCGAGATGACATTGCCACCCAGATGCTTGATGATCTGGGTGAGCACCAGCCCGACACCACCGGCCCCAGCATGGACGAGCGCGGTGTCACCCGGCTTGATCGCATGCGAGGTCGTCGCCAGATACTGTGCGGTGAGCCCCTGCAGCGGCATCGCCGCAGCCACCTCGGCGCTCACACCCTCCGGAACGATGAGGAGGTTGTCCGCGGACACGACGACCTGCGTCGCATACGACCCCGGACCCTCATGCCACGCCACCCGATCACCGACACGGTAGCTCTCGACACCCTCACCCACCTCGGCGATATGACCCGTACCCTCAACCCCGACGACATGCGGATAATCCATCGGATAGACCCCGGAGCGCCGATACGTATCGATGAAATTCACGCCCGCCGCCTCGACGTCGACGAGCACCTCACCCGGCCCCGGCCTCGGCGTCTCGATCTCCGCGAACTCCAGCACCTCGGGTCCACCAGCCTGCATTGCTCGAACCGCCTGGGTCATCACGCCTCCTGCATATAATTTACTGATGCTGTATGGTTATTCATATGAACGATCTGACGGTCGCCGTTTCCGGCGCCACCGGCTATGCCGGGGGAGAGGTCCTCCGACTGCTGAGCACCCACCCCCACCTCACCGTCACCACCGTGTGCGGTCACTCCAGCGTGGGCGAGACACTCGGCAGGCATCAGCCCCACCTTCCCCGGTACGCGGACTTCGTCATCGCCGATTCCACCGCCGAGGTGCTCGCCGGCCACGATGTCGTCATCCTCGCCCTGCCCCACGGCAAGTCCGGGGCGATCGCCCGGGAACTGGCCGAGACCAGCCCCGATACCCTGATCGTAGACCTTGCCGCCGACCACCGGCTCATCAGTCCCGCAGCGTGGGAGACCTTCTACGGCTCACCCCACCAAGGCACATGGACCTACGGTCTGCCCGAACTCCTCCTCGCCGACGGGACTAAACAGCGCACCCAGCTGACCGACACCACCCGCATCGCCGTGCCCGGGTGCAACGTCACCGCCGTGACGCTCGGCCTCGCACCGCTACTGGCCGCGGGCCTCATCGCACCGAAGGGACTCAACGCAGTCCTCGCCAATGGTGTCTCCGGGGCGGGCAAGGCGCTCAAACCTCACCTCATCGCCGCCGAGATCCTCGGCGACGCCTCCCCCTACGGCACCGGCGGCACTCATCGGCACGTGCCTGAGATCGAACAGAACCTCAACGGCGTCCTCGGCGCCGACCCTGCCGACGGTCCCGTCCGCATCTCCTTCACCCCGACTCTCGTCCCGATGTCCCGCGGCATCCTTTCCACCCTCACCGCCGACCCGGGGGAGAGCGCTCCGCGCACAGCCGACGGCAGCATCGACGCCGACGCGCTCACGACGGCCCTGACCACGGCCCTCACCGAGACCTACGCCGACGAACCCTTCGTCCGGGTCCTGCCCGAGGGCCAATGGCCGCGCACCTCGGCGACCACCGGATCGAACGTCGCCCAGATCCAAGCCACCTACGACGCCCGGGCCGAGAAGATCCTCGTCGTCGTGGCCCTCGACAACCTCGTCCGAGGCACCGCCGGCCAAGCCCTCCAATCCATCCATCTCGCCCTCGGTCTCGACGAGACCACCGCCCTGCCGCTCGAAGGAGTCGCCCCATGAGCGTGACCGCACCGCTTGGCTTCACTGCCGCCGGCCTCACCGCCGGCCTCAAACCCAGCGGCAAGAAGGACCTCGCCCTCGTCGTCAACCAGGGACCGAGCACCGCCGTGGCCGCCGTCTACACGTCGAACCGGTGCCAAGCCAACCCCGTCATCTGGTCGAAGCAGGTCTCAGCGACCGGCCACGCCCGCGCCGTCGTCCTCAACTCCGGAGGCGCGAACTGCTATACCGGCGACTTCGGATTCGCGACCACCCAACTCACCGCCGAGGACACCGCGGCCCTCCTCACCGACTCCGGTATACCCACCCAGGCTGACGAGATCCTCATCTGCTCGACCGGACTCATCGGCGTCGGCGGTGAGGAGTTTCGGGCCGGGATCCTCGACCACCTGCCCGAGCTCGTCGCCGCAGCCGACGACTCCGTCACCGGAGGAGCGAACGCCGCCGAGGCGATCATGACCACCGACACCGTCGCGAAGACCGCGACCCGAGAGGGCACCGGATACACGATCGGCGGCATGGCCAAAGGCGCGGGCATGCTTGCACCGGGCCTGGCGACGATGCTCGTCGTCATCACCACCGACGCACCTCTCGACCCGGCCGTTCTCGACGCAGCGCTCCGCGCAGCCACCCACACCACCTTCGACCGCCTCGACACCGACGGGTGCATGTCGACGAACGACACCGTCATCCTCATGAGCTCGGGAGCCGCAGACGCAACGGTCGACGAGGGCGAATTCGGGGACCTCCTCGGCGAGGTCTGCCACGACCTCATGCGCCAACTCCACATCGACGCCGAAGGCGCCCACCACGACATCGCCATCACCACCCGCGGCGCTGCCACGGAGGACGACGCGCTCACCGTCTCCCGGTCGGTGGGCCGGTCGAACCTCTTCAAGGCCGCGATCTTCGGCGAGGACCCCAACTGGGGTCGCGTCGTCGCCCAGGTGGGGACCACCTCGGCGGAGTTCGACCCCACGACCATCGACGTCACCATCAACGGGGTCGAGGTGTGCCGGGCCTCCGGTCCGTTCGCCGACCCCACCGAGGTGGTCTTCGGACGCGAGGTCGACGTCGTCATCGACCTCCACGCCGGGGACGCGACCGCCACCGTCTGGACCTCGGACCTCACCCACGATTACGTCGAAGAGAACAGCGCCTACTCCACATGAGCACTCAGCCCGACTTCTCCACGAAATCCACCGCCGCCCGCCTCGCCGCCGCCCAGGTCAAGGCCGAAGCCCTGACCGAGGCGCTGCCGTGGATCAAGACCTTCGCCGGCTCGACCATCGTCATCAAGTACGGCGGCAACGCGATGATCTCCCCGGAACTCCAGCAGTCCTTCGCCGACGACATCGCCTTCCTCCGCTTCGCCGGCATCCGGCCCGTCGTCGTCCACGGAGGGGGCCCGCAGATCTCGGCGATGCTCGGAAAGCTCGGCATCGAATCCGAATTCAAGGCAGGCCAGCGGGTGACGAGCGAGGAAGCCGCCGAGGTCATCCGCATGGTCCTCGCCGGCCAGGTCAACCGCGACATCGTCTCCCGCATCAACATGAACGGCAACGCCGCGATCGGGCTCTCCGGTGAGGACGCCGACCTCCTGCTCGCCCACAAGACCGTCGCCGAGGTGGACGGACAGACGGTCGACCTCGGCCGGGTGGGCGAGATCGCCGAGGTCAACACCACCGTCCTCACCGAACTCCTCGACGCCGGCCGGGTGCCCGTCATCTGTTCGATCGCCGCGGAGATCGGCGGGCAGGCAGGGAAACCGCTCAACATCAACGCCGACCTCGCAGCCTCCGCCGTCGCGAAGGCACTCAAGGCACAGAAGCTCATCATGCTCACCGATGTCCCCGGCCTCTACGCGAACTGGCCCGACACGTCCTCGCTCATCTCCCGCATCGGACCCGACCGGTTGCGCGCCCTGCTGCCGAGCCTCGACGCGGGGATGATCCCGAAGATGACCGCCGCCCTCGAGGCGATCGAACACGGAGTGCAGCAGGCTCACATCATCGACGGCCGGATGGCGCACTCGTTGCTCCTCGAGGTGTTCACGTCCGAGGGCATCGGCACGATGGTCGAGGACACCGTCGTCGAACCCGCCCCGCTCGGCGACGGGCACCGCAGGCACGGCGAGGAGACCGAGACTGAGGACTCTGGCCGGGGTGCAGGCAGGGCTGCCGGCGGCGCTGCCAGCAACGCTGACGAATTCGCGGAGGCGAACAATGAGTGAGACATCGACCGACACTGCCACCTGGCGCGATGACTTCTCCCGCGTCCTCTCACCCGTGTTCGGGTCACCCCAGCTCGACATCGTCCGTGGCCGCGGCTCCTACGTCTGGGATGCCGACGGGAAGCAGTACCTCGACCTGCTCGCCGGGATCGCGGTCAACGCGCTTGGCCACTGCCACCCCGCATGGGTGAGGGCCGTGTCCGAGCAGGCCGCGACGCTGGGCCACATCTCGAACTTCTTCACCTCGCCCCCGCAGATCGCGCTGGCTGAGAAGATCCACGAGATCCTCGACCTGCCCGAAGGCTCCGCGGTGTTCCTCTCGAACTCCGGTGCCGAGGCGAACGAAGCCGCCCTGAAGATGGCCCGCCGCGCCGGCGGTGGGGGCCGCCCGATCATCATCGCCGTCGACGGGGCCTTCCACGGTCGCACGATGGGCGCCCTGTCGCTCACCGCGAAAGCCGCCTACCGTGAGCCCTTCGCCCCAGGCGTGCCCGGAGTCGTCCACGTCCCCTACGGCGACGTTGACGCACTCGCCGCCGCGATCAACGACACGACTGCGGCCGTGTTCATCGAACCCATCCAAGGTGAGGTCGGTGTCCGCACCCACCCCGCCGGATACCTGCGCGCGGCCCGGGAGCTCACCTCTGCTGCCGGGGCCCTGCTCATCCTCGATGAAGTGCAGTCAGGCATCGGACGCACCGGGAACTGGTTCGCCCACCAGGATCCTGCGATCGGCGAAGGTGTCGTCCCCGACATCATCACCTCGGCGAAGGGCCTCGGCGGCGGTATGCCCATCGGGGCGACGATCACCGTCGGCACCGAAAACACCGGCCTGCTCTCTGCCGGCCAGCACGGGACGACCTTCGGCGGCAACCCCATCGCGTGCGCCGCCGCGCTCGCCGTTCTCACCACGATCGAAACCGAGGGACTGCTCGAACATGCGGGCCGCCTCGGCGAACAGCTGAGCACCGAACTCGCGAGCGTTCCCGGCGTCGCCGGGGTCACCGGACAGGGACTCCTCCTCGGGGTCGAACTCGCCGGGGACAGCCCCGATGCGAAGGCCGTCGCCGCCCGGGCGCTCGAGGCAGGGTTCATCGTCAACTCCGTCACCCCCGAACGCCTGCGCCTCGCCCCGCCGCTGACCATCACGCACGAGGAGATCGCCCCGTTCCTCGCCGCGCTGCCCGACCTCCTCACACACGACTGACTAGGACCACGATGACCCGCCATTTCCTCAAGGACACCGACCTCAGCCCCACCGAACTCACCGAGGTCCTCGACCTCGCCGCCGAGCTCAAGGCCGACCCCTACTCGCGGACCCCGCTCGCGGGACCGCAGACGGCCGCGGTGATCTTCGACAAGACCTCGACCCGAACCCGCGTCTCCTTCGCCGCCGGCATCGCGGCCCTCGGCGGGCAGCCGCTCATCATCAACCCCGGTGAGGCGCAGCTCGGGCACAAGGAGTCCATCGCCGACACCGCGCAGGTCATGGCGCGGATGGTCTCGGCGATCATCTGGCGCACCTACTCCCAGGCGGGGCTTGAGGAGATGGCCGAGCACTCGACCGTGCCGGTCATCAATGCGCTCTCCGACGACTTCCACCCGTGCCAGATCCTGGCCGACCTGCTCACGATCCGCGAACACCGCGGGACACTGGCGGGGCTGACGATGAGCTACTTCGGTGACGGGGCGAACAACATGGCGAACTCGTACGCGCTCGGCGGCGTCAACGCCGGCATGCACGTGCGCATCGCCGCCCCCGCCGAGCACCAGCCCGACGAGGCGATCGTCGCCGAGGCGAACGCCCTGGCCGCGACGACCGGCGGATCGCTCACGGTCACCGACGACCCGGTGGCGGCCGCCTTCGGTGCCGACGTCCTCATCACCGACACGTGGGTGTCGATGGGTCAGGACGCAGCCGGCCGCGACGATGACGCGTCCCCGTTCGTCAAGTACCAGGTGACGCAGGAGCTCATGAACTCAGGCAACGACGCGATGTTCCTCCACTGCCTGCCCGCCTACCGGGGCAAAGAGGTCACGGCCGAGGTCATCGACGGCCCCGCCTCGGCGGTCTTCGACGAAGCCGAGAACCGCCTCCACGCGCAGAAGGCCCTGCTGACGTTCCTCCTGGAATCGCGATGAGCGAGAACAGCGTTCCTCACCCCGGCGCTGCGCCGCTGACGAAGACGGCCCGGCAGCAGAAGATCATCGACCTCATTACCCGCCGGTCCGTGCACTCGCAGATCGAGCTCGCCGATGAGCTCGCGACGCTCGGGATCTCCGTCACCCAGGCGACGCTGTCGCGCGACCTCGCCGAGGTGGGGGCCGTGAAGATCCGGTCGACCTCGGGATCCGTGTACGCCGTCCCCGGTGAGGGCGGCGATCGCAGCCTTCAGCAGTCGACGGGGGACAGCCTCGATGCGAAGCTGCCGCGGCTGCTCGAGGAGCTGCTCGTCTCCGCAGCCGCGCAGGACTCGATGGTCGTGCTGCGCACACCGCCGGGGGCCGCGCAGTATCTCGCCTCCGCGATCGACCGGTCGTCGATGTCGGGGATCTTCGGCACGATCGCCGGCGACGACACCGTCCTCGTCATCGCCGATGCCGCGGTCGGCGGGCAGGCGCTCGCCGAGACGTTCCTCGAATTGGCCGCCGGTGGGGTCGGGGACGGGTGAGGGGGCGGCGTGGTTGTGGCGCGGATGACGGGCGACAGAGGGCGCCGATCCACGCGAACTCTGCGTCGATCCACGCGTACCTTGGCCCGATCAACGCGGCGCCGGAAATCCGCGTCGCCCGCGACGCGGAATCCGGGCCCCGCGTGGAACGAGCGGCGAGGTGTCCGGAGCGCGGTGAGCCACGCCTGGTTCGCAGAGCGGGCCTCGATCCACGCGAACTCTGCGTCGATCCACGCGGCACCGGAAATCCGCGTCGCCCGCGACGCGGAATCCCTACCCCGCGTGGAACGAGCGGGCGAACGCGCCAAGCACCGCCTCGGCGGCGATGAGACAATGACTGACGATGACCGATCCCAGGTGGGATGCGGACGAACGGCCGGGAGACGGCACGAAAGGACGAGAAGTGAGTGAACGACTGAGCCTGTGGGGCGGACGCTTCTCCGATGGGCCGGCCGATGCGCTGGCCGCGCTGAGCAAGTCGACCGACTTCGACTGGCGCCTGGCCCACTACGACATCGCCGGGTCGAAGGCGCACGCCTCGGTCCTCAACCGGGCGGGTCTGCTCACCGACGATGAGCTCGCGGGGATGCTCGCAGCACTCGATGAACTCGGTCGCCGGGTCGAGGCGGGGGAGTACGTTGCCGCCGAATCCGACGAAGACGTCCACTCCTCGCTCGAGCGGGGGCTCATCGAGATCGCAGGGCCTGAACTCGGCGGGAAGCTGCGGGCCGGACGCTCACGCAACGACCAGATCGCGACGATGGGACGGATGTACCTGCGCGATCACGCCCGTGAGATCGCCGGGCTTGTCCTCGACGCCGTCGATGTCCTCATCGCGCAGGCTGAGGAGCACCCTGAGGCGCCGATGCCCGGGCGCACCCACCTCCAGCATGCGCAGCCGGTGCTGCTCGCCCATCATCTCCTCGCCCATGCGTGGCCGCTGCTGCGCGATGTCGAACGGCTCGCCGACTTCGACGACCGTGCCGGGGTCTCCGCGTACGGGTCGGGTGCGCTCGCCGGGTCGTCGCTCGGGCTCGACCCGCAGGCCGTGGCTGCCGACCTCGGGTTCGCCGACTCGGTGGAGAACTCGATCGACGGCACCGCCTCGCGTGACGTGTTCGCCGAATACCTCTTCATCACCGCGATGATCGGCATCGACCTCTCGCGCCTGAGCGAGGAGGTCATCGCGTGGGCGACGAAGGAGTTCTCGTTCGTCACGCTTCACGACGCGTACTCGACCGGGTCGTCGATCATGCCGCAGAAGAAGAACCCCGACGTCGCCGAGCTCACCCGCGGCAAGGCCGGTCGCCTCATCGGCGATCTCACCGGATTGCTCGCGACCCTCAAGGCGCTGCCGCTGGCCTACAACCGTGACCTGC
The DNA here is from genome assembly GCF_012027885.1 of Brevibacterium sp. LS14. Classification (NCBI taxonomy): domain Bacteria; kingdom Bacillati; phylum Actinomycetota; class Actinomycetes; order Micrococcales; family Brevibacteriaceae; genus Brevibacterium; species Brevibacterium sp. LS14. Next base: position 2,967 of record NZ_SJXG01000048.1, on the reverse strand, counting down.
AGGAGGACAAGGAGCCGGTCTTCGACGCGACCGGCACCCTCGAACTCCTCCTGCCCGCGTTCACCGGGATGATCGCGACGCTGACCTTCGACACCGAGCGCATGGCGTATCTCGCCCCGCGCGGGTTTGCGCTCGCCACCGACATCGCCGAGTGGCTCGTCCGCCGAGGTGTGCCCTTCCGTGTCGCCCACGAGCTCTCGGGAGCGGCGGTTCAGCTCGCCGAGTCCCGCGACGTCGAGCTGTGGGATCTCACCGATGAGGACTACGCCGGAATCTCTGAACACCTCACCCCTGAGGTGCGCGAAGTGCTCACGACGCTCGGCTCGATCGACTCACGGGATGCGAAGGGTGGGACCGCGCGCTCGGCCGTGGCCGTGCAGGTGGAGAACGCCCGCGCCGAGGTGGCCCGCCTGCGCGAGTTCGCGGAATCGCCGCGGAGCGTGTGAGGACCCGAAGTAGGTTCCCACCCTTGCATTTTTGAGCATCCGAGTGAGGCGATTTCGTTATTTTCCCGGATGCGCACGCTGTTCTGCGACTGTGTCGCGGAAGCTCCGAATTAAGTGATCGAATTCTTCGAATGAGTCGAGAGGGGCTGTGGATTAGTTATACTCAAACGACCATGAACGGCTATGTCTTTGAATAAGCTTTTCGCGTGTAGTTACTTGCCGGGGCCTCAAATAAGCCAAACTGGTTGAATCTTATTTTGAATTGAAGATATTGAATGATTGGCCTTATTTTCCGAACCAGCGCGGAGGTTTCGGTCGAATTGTACGAAGGCCGGATACTTTCGAGAAGGTATCTAATGATTGATCGAAACGAATCATCGCTCCGACTGTTCCGGTTTCCACTATATCGGTGAGTGCGTCAAGTACATCTTGGGCGGCATTGATAGTGCGTGAATCATAGTGAAGTTCCATCTCCTTTAGCAGCTCATGAAGATTTAGATCCCACCCTGGTTCAAGCGGCAAATCAAGTTCTTCGCCTCGTCGCCTATGCCTAGATGCCTGAACGTTGATCTTTTGCGCTAGTGTGAAGTATCGTGTAGCGACACTTTTGCGTTGACTCTTCACTGTCGCTCGTTCGTTCAGTTTCACGCCAAGCAATATTCCAACGATGCCTATGATGCCGCCTCCAATCGTGGTAAGCGCGTCAGGTAAGAATGACATAAAGTTGATGGCTTCCTTCATCAGCAAATGCGGGGTGGTTCGGTCATCCGTTCGAGGCCCTGCCACGAATTCGACGATGACCAGTGATTACCGAAAGTGTCCGAAAATTTAAGCGTCGCGCCTCCCGTGAGTTCGCCGAAAACAACTTCGCGGCGGGGAACCTGGTAAGTGTCTTTCGTCTGCTCTCCCGGTAATATCGTGCCGTAAACTATCTCGATGGGTTGATTTGGGTAGTCTGATTCAAGATTTAGTACGACGTTGTGTATTGGGTAAGGGCCAGAGTTCACTATTTCGACCTCGACAGGAACTTTACCATCGGCATTCGGCGGACGGCCATCGGATGCTGGTTGCCATGTGGATTTTATCGGCTCATCGTAATTGAGAGTGTAGAACCGGTCTGAAGCCACCGGACTCGAGCAGACACCTCGCGATGTAATGCGTGAGGTTGCGGAATCCCAGCGCGGACCCGCGTAGATGCTCGAGTCTGCCGTTGATCGCTTCAGTGGGACCGTTCGACGTTCCCGGTCGGGTGAAGAACGCGAGCACATCAGCAGCTCGACGCTTCAACGTTCGTCCTAACCGTTTGAGCTCGACAAGTTCGGATGGCAGATTCGTTGTCAGGGCGTCGATGACCGTTTGCAAGAGTCTCTTGCCCTCTTTGCGGTCCGCGGTTCGGTAGGCGCTGACAATGTCTTGGTAGACGGCCCAGGTGACTTCGACTTCGGTGAAGTTCGGGTCAGCGAAGAGGTTCGCGATTCTTTCCTGCTGCTTGGTCGTGAGTAAGCTGCTGCCCGTGTGCAGAGTTCTTCTTGCCCGGTACAACGGGTCCTTTGCTCGTCCGCGATGGCCGGTTGTCTCTTGCTGAACTCGGCGACGTACCTCGTCGAGGGCATCACCGGCGAGTTTGACGACGTGGAAGGGGTCCATGACTTCGACAGCGTCGGGCAGCTCCTCAGCTGAGGCTGTTTTGAAGCCGGAGAATCCGTCCATCGCGACGACGTCGATGCCCTCACGCCAGTCTTTCGGTCGGTCTTTCAACCATTGTTTGAACACCTGCTTCGAACGGCCAGCCACCATGTCGAGCAGACGTGCCGAGCCTGTTCCCTCGCTGATCGGGGTGAGGTCGATGATGACGGTGACGTACTTGTCGCCACGCCGGGTATGCCGCCATACATGCTCGTCGACACCAATGACGCTGACCCCGTCGAAACGAGTCGGGTCGTTGATCAACAACCGCTGACCTTCAGCGAGGACGGCGGAGTTCGCGGTGTGCCAGGACACTGCGAGTTTCGCAGCGATGACGGACACGGTGTCGTGATCGATGACGAGGGCACGCAACGCCCAGTCGAGGCCGGTTCGCGAGATCTTCGCTCGTGGTGGTGCCGCGGCTGTGGCGTCTTGACGCCAGACGCGGCCACACTCGACGCATTTGTAACGGCGGAGGCGAAGATGAAGCGTGGTTGGTCGGTAGCCGAAAGGTTCGTGGGCCAGACGGCGGACGACGGTATCGCGAACGATCCCGTGGCCACCGCACCGACGGCACCAGTCATCAGCAGTGTTGGGCCGGCATTCCAGAATCGCCTTGTGCCCGGTGATGTTTTGGCCGGTGCAGGTCAGATCGAGGGTGTCGAGTCGGCAGAATGTCGTGAGGTCAGGGGTCGAGAAAGTAGGCTTGGCCACGTCGAGGTCTTTCGGATGGATTGTGTGAGAACTTCCATCATCGGAAGACCTCGACGTCTATCCGCGCAGCGACTCGCCGTGTCCTGGAATCACCGATCTACACTCTCAATTACGAAGAGCC
>NZ_SJXG01000047.1:0-280134 GCF_012027885.1 Brevibacterium sp. LS14 | reverse complement strand
GTGGTGCCGAGGATCGTGGAGATCGCCCCGAGGTGCTCGGTGGCCACGTGGTCATGGACCCACGCTGAGAAGGTCGTGTCCGGGGTGTATCCGGGGAAGTCGGGCAGGTCCTGGATTGTGGGGTGTTCGATCGTCGAGTCTGCCGGTGCTGAAAGCCGGGGTGATCCTGATTCGTCAGCGGGGACGGGGACGTGACCGGAATCTGCGGGTGCGGAAGGGGCAGTGTTCGATGTGGCGTCGGCTGATTCAGGTCGGGTAGGGGCATCGTTTGCGACGTGGCTGGAGTCCGGTTGTCCGTTGTGTCGGTTGAGGGTTTCGGCGATGGTGGCGAACCGGTAAGGGGACCCGTCGGTGGGGGTGGGGTGGTCATGGTCGTGGATGATCTCGGCGAGGATGTGGCCGGCGGTGAGTTCGAAGACGGTGAGGTGGGCGAGGTCGACGGTGGTGGAGGCGGTGGCGAGGTCGGTGAGGTTCGATCCCAGGTGCAGGGTGTAGCGCGACGAAGCGACCGGGCCGGGGGTGCCCGTGCCGGGGTCGTCGGGTCCGCTGAGATCAGCGGTGGTGTCGCGCATGGTGTGTCACCTGTCTCTGACGTCGTTGTCGGGGAAGAGCGGTGCAACGGTGGAGGGGAATCGGGTCGTACGGAATGGGAATGGCGGTTGTGGTTGTGGGTGTGAGGGGGTGTGTGGGTGGTCTCCTGGTCGTTGATAGTGGTCTGTGTGTTGTTGTGTTTATATGGTGGCAGACGGCACTGACACGAGATTCGGACATGGGCCGATATCCGCTGTCGTCCGCCGCAATCGGTGCCGGTCGGCGGTATCGACCGTCAGTACAGGTTCGCGGGCAGCACAGATGCGAGGGCAGCACAGGTTCGGGGGCAGTGCTGGCTTGGGGACACTCCTGACATCGGGCAGTCCTGACTTCGGAGCGCATTGCGCGCACCTCCCACCGCCTCAGCGACGAGGTCGCCCTCGTGCAACCAGGAGCACGTACTCGGCAAGGCGCTGCCGTTCAACCGAGCATGTTCAACTTCTACCGAGCATGTTCAACCCGGACTTGCCCTTCTGCCTAGTGGGCAAGAGGCCGATCCTGTACACACATTCTGAGCATTAACCGGCACGTGCACCGCCCGGACCGTGGTCACTCGGCCTTGCCGGCCGCCCCGCAGGAGGAGGTGTTTCGGTCGGGGTCACCGTCCGTCGGGTTCGGCGCGGTCTCGGCCCCCACCTCGGCGATCTGACGCTGCCGCCATGCCCGCTCCCCGCGGATGGCCACGGCGGCGACGCCGAGGGCGGCCAGAGCAAGGAGGATCGCGACGACGACCGGGGCGCGGAAGCCCCACCCGAGCGCGATGACCGCAGCCCCGGCGGCAGGACCGAGGGCGTTGCCGACATTGAACGCGGAGGTATTCACGCTCGCGGCCAGGGTCGGCGCCTCGGTCGCGATCTGGAACACTCGGGCGTTGAGGGCACCGGCGATCGAGAAGCCGCTCGCTCCGATGAGGACGATGACGACGATCGCGGCCCACCCGACCCCGGCGACGAGCCACAGGGCCAGCAGACTGAGCGCGAGCGCTGTGAGGCTGCCGACGATATTGCCGAAGACGGTGCGGTCGGCCAGCCGTCCACCGACGACGACCCCGATGAAGGCACCGATGCCGAAGGCGGCGAGCACGCCCGGGACGAAGTCGTGCGGGATGCCGGCGATCTGCGTGAGCAGCGGGGAGAAGTAGGAGAACGCCGCGAACACGGACGCCTGGAAGAGTGCCGTCGTGGACAGCGCGAGCCAGATCCGCGGTCCCCGGAACGCCGCGAGTTCGGCCCGCACCAGGGTCGGGAGGTGGACTGCGGAACGGTCGGCCGCCTCGGCGGCGGAGTCCCGATCCGCACTCTGCCGGGTCATCACGGCGATGAGGACGGCGGCAGCAGCGGTGACGATCGCGATCGCCCAGAAGGTGGCCCGCCATCCGAACTGCGCACCGATCCACGCCCCCATGGGCACGCCGACGAGGTTGGCGACGGTGAGGCCGCCGACGAGGCTCGCGAGGGCTCGACCGCGGACCTGAACTGGGGCGATGCGGGTCGTGTGGACGGCGGCGACCGCCCAGAATCCGCCACACGCGATGGCGGAGAGGACGCGGCTGAGCATGAGGATCGGATAGTTCGGGGCCAGCGCGCCGAGGATGTGGAGGGCGGAGAACGCGACGATCGTGATGATCATCGTCGCCCGCCTGGGCAGTCGCAGGGTCAGCAGAGCCATCGCCGGTGCCCCGACGATCATGCCGACGGCGAATCCCGTGATGAGGAGGCCGGCTTGGGGGATCGAGATGCCGAGGTCGGCGCTGATCGGCTCGAGCAGGCCGGCGATCATGAACTCCGAGGTGCCGAGGCAGAAGATCGCGGCGGCGAGCAGGTAGACCTGGGCCGGGACTCGGGGTCGGGTGGATGAATCGTCGGTCGCCGAGGTGGTCGTGCCGGTGGTCGATGACGTCATGAGCTCAGGTCCCCTCGTCTGGGTGGTGTCGCGTGTGGGTTGTCTCGTGTGGGTGGTTGTCGTGCGGACGGTGGCGAAAGCGTGCGCGGTGGCTGCGGAAGCGTGTGTGGTGTTGGTGCCGTGCGTGGTGGGCTCGGAGCCTCAGAACGTTTCGGCGCCGGCCGGGGTGCACAGAGCGGCGACGAAGGTGCGGGCCTGGGCGTCGACATCTTCGGCGGGCATGACGCGGGCGGAGACCCGGAGTCCCGCGAGGACGCTCTGGACGAGTTCGCCCGTCGACTTCGGGTCGAGCTCCGAGCGCAGGTGACCTTCCGCCTGGCCGCGGGCGATGAGGGTCCGGTAGGTCTCGAGCCACGCGGCCCGGTCGGGATCGAGGATCGTGCAGACGGCGTCGACCTCGCGTCCGAGCTCGGCGGCCGTGTTCGCCGACAGGCAGCCGATCCGCTTCTCGTCCGCGCACTGTTGCGCCAGCTCCCCGCCGAGGCGCTCGAAGAGGAGCGCGGGAGCGGGCCGGTCGCTGGTGAGCAGGTGCTCGCGCGCCGGGATGCCGGTCGCCGTGTAGTCCCGCAGGGCCCGGAGGAAGACCGCGTCGAGGCTGTCAAAGGTGTTGTAGAAGCTCGAGCGGCCGATGTTCGCCCGCTCGCACACGAGACCGACATCGGTTCCCGTGTACCCGTGCTCGCTGAACACGGCGATCGCGGCGTCGATCACCGCCTGTTCGTCGAAGGTCTTCTTCCTGCCCATGCTTCGACCCTAAGGCATATTGGACAGATGTGTCCAATAAAATTTCAGTGAGTTTTCGTCACAGGGGTATGGGGCGTAGCCTGACCGCAGGCGTCGTCGACGGCGAAGAGGGCCTGACAACGGGTCCACACGACCGGGCCGGTCCGGGACAGACCGGGCCGGTCCGGGACAGACCGGGCCGGTCCGGGACAGACCGGGCCGGTCCGGGACAGAGCGGGCCCAGGTCGGGGCGACACCGAGATGGAACGGTCGAGGACAGAGGTCCGGGACCGTGGCCAGACCAGGGATGGCTCCTACGAAGCAGGCCGAGACACGAGGAGGAGATTCGACGATGAGTTCGCTCAGCGAGGCGGAGAAGCAGCAGCTGCGAGACGATGATGCGAACTGGAAGTTCGGACTCCTCTATTTCTGTCCGCGCGATCCCGGATTCCTCGTCCCCAAGCGCGTCGGCATCGGGTGGACGGTCAACTTCGGCAGCGTGTGGACGCTCGTCGTCCTCATCGTCCTCATCGCCGTCCTGGTCTGGGGCTTTGTGTTCTGAGGCGCCCGTGTTCTGAGTCGTCGTGTTCTGCGGCGCCCGTGTGCGCGTCGTGCGCGCCCTTGTCAGCTCCGTGAGGAGAGGACGCAGAACTCGTTGCCCTCGGGATCGGCGAGGACGACCCACGGTTCGTCCCCGGACTGCCCGACATCGACCCGGCGCGCTCCGAGGTCGAGGAGGCGGGCCACCTCGGCGGCCTGATCGGCGGGACGGAAGTCCGGGTGGAGGCGATTCTTCACGGACTTCGCGTTCGTGTCGCGCCCGAATAGCAGGCCGGGCAGGCGATCGGGGCTCTCCCTGATCTCGATCTCGTCCTTGCTCTCATCGACGACGACCCAGCCGAGCGCCTCGGCCCACCACCGGCCGAGAGCGTGCGGATCAGCGGCATCGACGACGATCTGCTCCCACGTCAGGTCCATGGTCACAGCGTAGGCGACGGACCGGGACTAGCCGCCGGTGAGGACGTGCTCGAGGACGGCGGCCTCGCTGATCTCGACGTCCTTCGAGGCGGTGAGCAGGGTGAGCGTGCCCTTCCGTGCGAAGTCGCGCAGGGTCGCGAACGCCTCGGCGTGTTCGTCGTCGTCGAGTTCATCACGGTAGCGGCGGGAGAACTCGTCGAACTTCGCGGGATCGTGGCCGTACCACTTCCGCAGGTCGGTCGAGGGGGCGACGTCCTTGAGCCACTCGGTGAGGTCGGCGCGCTCCTTGCTCACCCCGCGCGGCCACAGACGATCGACGAGGACGCGTGCGCCGTCGTCGGGACTCGGATCCTCGTAGATCCGCTTGACCCGGATCGCGCTCGTCTCGGTCATGGCGCTCCTCGCTCTCGTCGGTTTCTGGGTCTGCCGGGGTTTCTGAGTCTGCCAGGGTTTCTGGGACTGGCAGATTCGTCGTCGTCGGTGCCGGTTCGTCGTCGGTACAGGTCCGCCGTCATCGGTGCAGGTTCGTCAACGCTGGTGCCGGTCAGTCTAGCCACCGGCCACGAGATCCATCCACCACTGGGCCGGAGACGAGAGCGCCCCCACACCGGACCGGCGTCCACCTGCGACGATGCCGTCGTCGGCGATCGTCGGTGCGCAGATCAACTGCGCGCGGATGACTTCAGCCGGTGTCAATGTCGAAGCCGTGTTCTCCGCGTATACTGACCGACCAAGGACGATTGTCGTTCGGCTCACACTCCTCCGTGGGCCGCGGAACAGGAGACGGATCAGTGACTTTCCAGTACGCATCACCCCCGAGCGCAGTCAGCCCCCAGCACGTCCTCGAACCGCCGGCACCGTCGGCCGTCTTCGTCGTCGTCACCGTCAAACCGGGTGCCGAGGACGCCATCCGGGAGTTCCTCGGCGGGATCGGCGGGGTCATCCGCGCCGTCGGCTTCCGCGCGAAGGCCGCGAACCTCTCGTGTGTCACCGGCATCGGCGCCGATCTCTGGGATCGTCTCTACCCCGAGAAGCGACCGGCCAAGCTCCACCCATTCAAAGAGCTGCGCGGCGGCACCCACGTCGCACCCTCGACGCCCGGTGACCTTCTCTTCCACATCCGCTCCCAGCGCACCGACATGAGCTTCGAGCTCGCCCGGCAGCTCATCAACCAGATCTCCGAGTCCGTCGACGTCGTCGACGAGGTCCACGCCTTCCGCTACTTCGACCAGCGCGACATCCTCGGCTTCGTCGACGGCACCGCGAACCCCGAGGACCAGCTCGCCGTCGACTCCGTCTTCGTCGGCGACGAGGACCCCGACTTCGCCGGAAGCAGCTACGTCATCGTCCAGAAGTACATCCACGACCTCCCGAAGTGGAACTCGATCACCGTCGAGGATCAGCAGGCGGCGTTCGGTCGCCACAAGCTCTCCGACATGGAGTTCCCCGACAAGGACAAGGCCCCCGACTCGCACATCGTCCTCAACACGATCACCGGGCCCGATGGCAGGGAACGCAAGATCGTGCGCGACAACATGGTCTTCGGCTCCGTCGAATCCGGGGACTTCGGCACGTACTTCATCGGCTACGCCGCCGACCCCGAGGTCACGGAGACGATGCTCGAACACATGTTCTTGGGCCACGGCGACGCCACCCACGACCGGATCCTCGACTTCTCGACAGCCCTGACCGGCGGCCTGTTCTTCGTCCCGACGCAGGACTTCCTCGACGATCCGACCTCGGTGCTCGGTTCGAACTCGCAGGGCGCGACCACGCAGAGCTCGAGCGCACAGGGGTCGAGTCCGGAGAACGTGGGCACACAGAGTTCGACCCCACAGGACTCGAACGCTCACGGCACACAGGACTCAGTCGGACAGGGCACACAGGGCTGAGGCTCAGATCCTCGGATCCAGCGGCAAGGAGCGTGATCGGCGATGACCGAGATCCCCACCGTCCGCCGGCTCCTCCCCGGAGCGACTGACGGCGGAACCGCGGACCTCAGCCTGCCCGAGGCCTTCGCGTTCCCCGCCGACGCCCGGTCACCCGCCGACGCGCAGTCGTGGGTCCGCGCGGTCTTCGTCGCCTCGGTCGACGGCGCCGCGACCGTCGCCGGGCGCGCCGGCGGGCTCGGCAACGACGTCGACCGTGCGGTCTTCGCGCTCAACCGTGCGCTTGCCGACGTCATCCTCGTCGGAGCAGGCACCGCCCGCACCGAGGAGTACGGTCCGGCCGAGGACGACTCCCGCTGGCGCGGGCTCAGGGAGGGCCGGAGCCCGACCGCGCCCATCGCCGTCGTCACCGACAGCCTCGCCCTCGACTTCTCCTCCCCGCTCTTCGCCGACGCCCCGGAATGGGCGCGAACGATCGTCATCACGAGCGAGTCCTCCCCCGCCGAGGCGCGGGCGAAGGCCGCAGAGGTCGCCGAGGTGATCGTCGCCGGAGCCGACACCGTCGACCTCACGCTCGCGCTCGTCGCACTGCGGGAGCGGGGCTTCGAACGCATCGTCTGCGAGGGCGGACCGAGCGTCTTCGCCGAACTCGTCCGCGCCGGCTGCGCCGACGAGCTCTGCCTCACCCGTTCGCCCGAGATCGTCGGCGGTCAGGGCACCCGCATCGTCCACGGTCCGGCCCTCGATCCCCCGGTCCCCCTCGACCTCGCCGAGGTGTTCGCCACCGACGACGGGTACCTCTACCTCCTCTACCGCTTCGAACGGAGCTGACGATGACGCAGATCCCCGACGTCCCGCCGACCGACCCTCCAGCCTCGCCCCCACCCGCGGACACCGTCCGTCCCCAACCGGCGCGCGGCGCGGAGATCGGTGCGCTCATCGGCGGGGCGTTCGGCCTCGTCTTCCTCGTCGTCAACAGCTCAGGCTTCTCGACGCTCGGTCGGATCATGGTCCTCGTCGTCGGGATCCTCGCCTTCGCAGCGATCCTCTTCCTCGCCTTCCGCAGCTATGGTCGCAGGCGGGGATCCCCGCAGGCCGGAACCGCGAAGGCGTTCGGCACGAGCTTCTGGATCATCGTCGCCGTCGAAGCCCTCGCGCTCTTCGGCGGGACGAAGCTGCTCGCAGGGCTCGGGTACCCGGAGCTCGGCGTCGCGTGGGTCTCGGTCGTCGTCGGGACCCACTTCTTCGCCCTCGGCCACGTGTTCGGACTCCGCCGCTTCCATCTCCTCGCCGGGGTCGTCACCCTCTGCGGGATCGCCGGGTTCATCGCGTTCTTCATCCCGGCACCCGCCTTCATCCCGGTGCTCGCCGGGGTCATCCCCGGTTTCGTCCTCCTCGCCTTCGGCCTCTGGGCGCTCGCCCCGGTCGACGCGCAAGGCTGAGGCCGGGGAAACCCGATCCCCGGCCCCACCTGAGCCAGCCGCTACTCCCCAGCACCACCTCGGCGGCGGTTGCGGACACGGGGTTCGGGCATCTCGGGTGCAGTGACCGCGGGGGTCTCCTCGAGGCGGGCGAGCACCTCGGCGATGGCCCGGTCGAGCTGCGGATCGGCCTCGGCGAAGAGCTGCGAGGGATCGTGCTCGACCTCGATGTCTGGGTCGACGCCGTGGTTCTCCACCTCCCACTCCTTGCCCTCGAGCCAGAACGCATACCGCGGCTGGGTGACCTTCGTCCCGTCGACGAGGTCATAGCGTCCGTCGATGCCGACGACACCGCCCCACGTGCGGACCCCGATGACCGGTCCGATGCCCTTCGCCTGGACCCGGGCATTGATGATGTCCCCGTCGGAGCCGGAGAACTCGTTGGCGAGGAAGGCGACCGGTCCGCGGCGCGTGTTCTCCGGATCCGGGACCATCTCGTCGTACGACCGGGTGGCGCTCCATGCGATGACGCGGTCGGCGAGGCGCTCGGCGACGAGCGCGCTCGTGTGCCCGCCCCGGTTGAACCGGACGTCGGCGATGACGCCGTCGGCGGCCATCGCCTGCCGGATGTCGCGGTGCAGCTGGGCCCAGCCGCCGGCCATCATGTCGGGGATGTGGACGTAGCCGAGCCTGCCGCCCGTCGCCTCCCTGACGTACTCGCGCCTCGAGCGCACCCAGTCCTGATAGCGCAGCTTCTCCTCGGACTTCACCGGCACGACCGCGACCGTGCGCTCCCTGCGCCCGGTGCGCAGCGTGAGCTCGACGATCTGGTCGGCTGCCCCCACGAGCAGCGGCGCGGGACCGAGGTCCTCATCGACGCTCTGCCCGCCCACGGCGACGATGACGTCCCCGGGCTGGGCCCCGACACCGGCCTGACGCAGCGGCGACCTCGCCGCCGGCTCACTCGTCTCACCGGGGAGGATGCGGACGATCTCCCAGCCCTTGTCGGTGCGGGCGAGATCCGCGCCGAGGAAGCCGAGCCGTTTCGACTCATCGCCGAGCGGCTCGGCCGGGGTGACGTAGGCATGGGAGGTGTTGAGCTCGCCCACGGTCTCCCAGAGGATGTCGACGAGGTCGTCGTGGGTGAGCGCCTTCGCCGCGACCTGGCGCCATCGCAGGGTCACCCCCTGCCAGTCGACGCCGTTCATGTCGGCCCGCCAGTAGTGGTCGCGCATGATCCGGGCGTTCTCCTCGAACATCTGCAGCCACTCGGCCCGCTGGTCGAGCTCGAAGCGCAGCCGAGAGAGGTCGACGGTCACGGACTCGTCGTCATCGGCCTCGACCTTCCGGTTCGCGGGGCGCACGGTGACGTCGTCGCCGTCGGTGACGACGATGAGCTTTCCGTCGCCGCTCACCCGATAGTCGTCGGCCTTGTCGACGACGGTGACGAGCTTGCGCTTGGCGAAGTCGAAGTACTGGACCTGCTCGCGCGGCTTGTCCCCCGTGACACCCGCGTACCGGTCGCCGAGCTCGCCGTCCTCGGCATCGCCCTTGCGCATCCACAGCACCCCGCCGTCGGCGGCCTCGAGGTCCCGGAAGACTCCGGAGGAGACGGGGAACGGGACGATCCGCTCCTCGGCGCCGTCGAGGTCGGGCTCGACCGTGCTCACGGTGTCCTTTCCGGACTTCTTCTGGCCCTTCTCGCTCTCCTCGGTGAGCTCGCTGATCGCCCATCCGGCGGTGCTCGGCCCGAAGGGTGCGGGGTCGGTGGCCGAGAGCGGCAGCAGCCACGGCCGGGTCACCCCGTTGAAGGAGAGGTCGAAGGAATGCTGGTTGTACGCGGGATCGAAGGTCCGGTCGGAGAGGAAGGCGACGTACTTCCCATCGCGCGTGAACGCGGGGGAGAAGTCGTTGAACCGTCCCGTCGTCAGCGGCCTGCCCTCCTCATCCGAGCGCACCTCGGTGATCATCAGCCGGTTGAGATCCCCCTCGCCCTGCGTCGGCTGCGCCCAGACGAGGTACCTCCCGTCGGGGGAGAAGCGCGGACTCGTCGCCTCTCCGAAGCCGGAATGGCCGACGACACGGCTGCCGCCGCCGGCGACCTCGACGAGGCGGACCGTCCCGTCGTGGGAGATCGTCGCGAGGATCCGTCCCGCGGGATCGGCGGACATGTGGAGGACGCGTCCGAGAGCCCCGGCCCCGATCCGCCGAGGCGGTTTCGACCCTTCGGTCTCCCGCACCTCGATCGCGTCCTCTCCGTCGACGTCGGTGACATAGGCGACCGCGCCCGTGGTCCCGAGGACGACGGGTTCACGCACCCGCACGGCCGACTCGGCCGCCAGGGCCCTGGCCGGACCCTCCCGGTGGGCGAGCCAGAACGCCTTCCCCCGCCATTCGATCGCCGAGGCATTGCCGCCGTGGTCAGGGGCGATGGCACCGACCCCGGAATCGGCGGCGAGCGAGCGCGGCTGCACCTGCGTGCCCGGGAGGGTGACGTCGAGGGTGCGGACCTGCCCGTCGAGGGAGTCGAGGACCTTGATCTCGCCGCGGGAGTGCCACACGATCCTTCTGCCGTCGCTCGTCGCATCGCGGACGTACCCGTCGGCCTCCGTCTGGTGGGTGAGCTGCCGGGGCTCGCCGAGGCGGTCGCCGGCAGCCGTGGCCAGTCCGTCCCAGATCCACAGGTTCGCCTGCTCGTCGGCATCGTCGGGGAACGTCGCGGCCCGGTCGGAGGTGAAGACGAGTGAGTCGCCGACCCACAGCGGATCGCTCAGCGGCGCGGCCTCGTCGCGCAGCAGCCGCTGCCACTGCGTCCCCGCACCGTCGGCGTCGCCGGCCCGATCGAGCCACAGCCTCGGCGCGGTGCCTCCGCGGTAGCGCTTCCAATGGGCCGGGGGACGACTGTACGGCGTCGAGAGCGCCGTGGCACCCGAGTGGTGACGGGCGAACCCGGATGCGCGACCCCACGTGAGGCGCTCGACCTCACCACCCAGGCCCACGCGCTTGACGACATGGTCGCGGACCTCGGCTTCGCCCGCGTTCGAACCGATGAGGATGTGGGAATCGTCCTCCCAACCGAGCATCGTCGTCGCGGTCCCGCCGAGCCAGGTGAGCCGGCGCAGGGCACCGGTGGCCACCTCGGCGACCATGAGCTCGGGATGACCGTCGCGGTGGGAGACGTAGGCGACGTGGGAGCCGTCCGGGGAGAATCGCGGACTGCGGGCCGGAGCACGATCGGCGGTGAGCCGCCATGCCCGGCCGCCTTCGGTCGGCACGAGCCAGACGTCGTCGTCGGCGATGAAGGCGATGAGATCGCCGCTTGAGTGGGGGTACCTGAGATAAGTCACGTGATCCACATTACAGCCGATGAGCGGCGTGCACGGACCGGTGCCGCGGGTCGGGTCGGCGCGAATAGAATGAGGACATGCCGACGCTCACCTCTCTGCTCACCGACCGGTTCGCCGCTGCCCTCTCTGCCGCCTTCGGGGAGGACTTCGCTGACCGCGATCCCGTCATCAGGAGCTCGCAGTTCGCCGACTTCCAGGCCAACGTCGCCCTCCCGCTGGCGAAGGAGCTCGGGGCCAAGCCGCGGGAGATCGCCGGGCAGATCGTCGAGCACCTCGACCTCGCAGGCGTCTGTCAGCCCCCGGAGATCTCCGGTCCCGGGTTCATCAACCTCACCTTCCTCCCCGAGTTCCTCGCAGGCGTCCTCGAGGCCGAGGACGCGACCGCCGTCGACGCACCTTCGGACCCGCAGCGGATCGTCATCGACTACTCGGCGCCGAACGTCGCGAAGGAGATGCACGTCGGGCACCTGCGCACCACCGTCGTCGGCGATGCGCTCGCCCGCACCCACGAATACCTCGGCAACACCGTCATCCGGCAGAACCACATCGGCGACTGGGGCACCCCCTTCGGCATGCTCATCGAGCACCTCCTCGACGTCGGCATCGACTCGGAGACCGCGCAGACGATCGCCGAGGACCCCAACGCCTTCTACCAGGCCGCCCGGGCGAAGTTCGACGCGGATGAGGACTTCGCGACCCGCGCCCGCACCCGGGTCGTCGCCCTCCAGGGCGGGGACGCCCAGACCCTCGAACTCTGGGATCGGCTCGTCGGCTACTCCCGGGAGTACTTCAACCACATCTACTCCCTCCTCGACGTCACCCTCCGAGATGCCGACCTCGCCGGGGAGAGCACGTACAACGACGATCTCGAAGCGGTCTGCGACGACCTCGAGGCCCAGGGCCTGGCGCGGATGAGCGACGGGGCGCTGTGCGTGTTTCCCGAGGGCTACACCGGCCGGGACGGGCAGCCGCTGCCGCTCATCATCCGCAAGTCCGACGGCGGCTACGGCTATGCGACGACCGACCTCGCCGCGGTCCGCCGCCGCGCCCAGGTCCTTCACGCCGACCGCGTCCTCTACGTCGTCGGCGCCCCGCAGGCCCTCCACTTCGAGATGGTCTTCGCGACCGCCCGGGCCGCCGGCTGGGTGCCGGAGGACATGGTCCTCGAGCACGTGAAGATCGGCAATGTCCTCGGCTCCGACGGGAAGATCCTCCGCACCCGCTCGGGCAAGCCGCTGCGTCTGGCCGAACTCCTCGACGAGGCGATCGCCCGCGCCAAGGTCACCCTCGAGGAGTCGAACGTCGAGTTCAGCCCCGAGGAGGCCAATGAGGTCGCCCGCATCGTCGGCATCGGCGCGGTCAAGTACGCCGACCTCTCCGTCGCCCACGACACCTCGTACACCTTCGACCTCGACCGGATGCTCGCGCCCATCGGCAACACCGCGCCCTACCTCCAGTACGCCGGCGCCCGGATCCGCTCGATCCTGCGCAGGGCTGCCGCTGAGGACATCACGTTCGCCGACTCCCCGATCCACCTCGGCGAGCAGTCCGAACGTGAGCTGGCGCTCGCGATCCTCGGGTTCCCCGATGCCCTCGCCGAGGTGGCCGCCGGCTCCCAGCCGCACCGGATGGCGACGTACCTCTTCGACCTCGCGCAGGCGTTCACGACGTTCTACGAGCAGTGCCCAGTGCTCACGGCGGCGACGCCTGAGCTGCGGGCCTCCCGCCTGCGGCTGAGCGCGACCGTGCTCTCCGTCCTCGAGGCGGGACTGAGCGTCCTCGGCATCCGCGTGCCCGAGAGGATGTGACGGGCACGCTGCGTCCCGCGATGCTCCCGTGGATCGTCGCGGGCATCGTCGTCCTCGCGCTCAACCTGCGCACCCCGATCATCGCCCCGACCGCGGTGCTCGGCGACATCCGTGCGGACACCGGACTGAGTGCGGCCGGGGCGGGCCTCCTCACGGGTCTGCCCGTCCTCCTCTTCGCCCTCGCCACGCCGCTGGCGAGTAAGACGATCCGCCGCCTCGGCGCGGAGACGACGGTGCTCATGTGCCTGTCGGGCGTGCTGCTCGGCACGGTGCTGCGTTCGGTCGGGCCGACCTGGCTCATCCTGCTCGGCACCGGCGTCATCGGACTCGCGATCACCCTCGGCAACATCGTCGTGCCCGTGATCATCCGCCGCGAGGTCCCGTGGAACCAGGTCGGCATGGTCACCGGGCTCTACTCGGCGATGATGAACGTCGGCTCGATGGTCACCCTCATCGGCACCGGCCCGCTCGCGGCCCTCGTCGGCTGGCGGTGGGCGATCGGTCTGTGGGCGGTCCTCGCGCTCCTCGGCCTCGGTTACTGGATGATCCTCATCCGCACCCGGATCCGCCGCACCCCGATCGACGGCGCTGCCGGGGACACTGCCGGCGCCGAGGCGGGTGCCCCGACCCCAGCGGAGGCGAAACGGCCGTGGCGGGAGGTCTCCCCGGAGTTCCGGCGCATCGTCGTCCTCCTCGTCATCACCTTCTCCGGGCAGTCGATCGCGTACTACACGACGACGACGTGGCTGCCCTCGATCCTCGCCGACACCGCACGCCTCGACCCGGCGCTCGCCGGCGGCACCGCCTCCCTCTTCCAGGTCTCGGCCATCGTCGGCGCCTTCGGCGTGCCCCTGCTCGCCGCGCGGTCGCGGCCGTGGGTGCCCGTGGCGATCGTCGCCGCCCTCTGGCTCTCCCTGCCTCTCGGCATGCTCACAGCCCCCGATGCGTACGTCGTCTGGGCGGTCACCGGCGGCATCGCCCAGGGCGGCGGGTTCACCGCGATCCTCTCGATCATCGCCCGCACCGCCGGCAGCGACAGGGAGACGGCATCCGGCTCGGCGCGGGTGCAGGGCGGCGGCTACCTCGCCGCGACCCTGGCCCCGCCGTTCGCGGGCTGGCTCGCCACGGTCACCCACGGCTGGGTCGTCCCGCAGCTCCTCGTGCTGGCAGCGACGCTGTCCTTCACCGTCGCCGGTCTCCTCGCGGCCCGGATCGCCGGGCGGATGGGTCCGCGCCGGCTCGCCTGAGGGCTGTCCGCGCTGAGCATCGAGGTCGCTGCGCACCCCGCCCTCGTCACTGTGACACGGCTCACGTAGAGTGAGACCCACGTCGCCCTGATCCGAGGAGAATGATGTCAGCCGAGGTCCTATCCGCCCTGTCCGCAGCCCTGCCCGCCGAGGCGATCGTCACCGACCCCGATTCGATGGACGCCTATCGGTGGGATCGCGCGAACGACCCTGATGCGGGCATGCCGCTGGCCATCGTCCGCGCGACCTCGACCGAGGACGTCCAGACCGTCGTCCGCATCGCCGCGGCCGCAAAGATCCCCGTCGTCCCCCGCGGCGCCGGCTCCGGCCTCTCGGGCGGCAGCTCCGCGGTCGAGGGCGGCATCATCGTCTGCCTCGACCGGATGCGGGAGATCGCCGTCGACCCTGCGACCCGCATCGCCGTCGTCCAACCGGGGGCCTTCAACGCCGAGGTCAAGGCCGCGGCCGCCGAGCACGGCCTGTGGTACCCGCCGGACCCCTCGTCGTACGAGTTCTGCTCGATCGGCGGCAACGTCGCGACGAACGCGGGCGGGCTCTGCTGCGTCAAGTACGGGGTGACGACGGACTACGTGCTCGGGATGACGGTCGTGCTCGCCGACGGCCGCGCCGTCGAGCTCGGCGGGCCCCGCGTCAAGGACGTCGCGGGGCTGTCCCTGACGAAGCTCTTCGTCGGCAGCGAGGGCACTCTCGGCATCATCACTGAGGTGACCCTGCGCCTCATCCCCGCGCAGCTGCCGCCGACGACCCTCGTCGCCACGTTCCCCACCCTCGAGGGAGCGACCCAGACCGTCCTCGACATCTGTGCGCAGATGCGCCTGTCGATGCTCGAGTTCATGGATCGCGCCTCGATCAATGCCGTCGAGGACGAGCTGCGGATGGGCCTCGACCGGGAGGCCGCAGGCATGCTCGTCATCCAGTCCGATGAACCGGGCGAGTATGCGTCCGGACAGATCGCGACCGTCGAGGAGCTCTGTGCGAAGAACGGGGCGAGCGAGGTCTATGCGACCGACGACGCCGACGAGGGGGAGGCCTTCGTCACCGCCCGGCGGATGGCGATCCCCGCGGTCGAGAAGAAGGGCACCCTCCTGCTCGAGGACGTCGGCGTGCCGCTGCCCCGCCTCGGCGATCTCGTCGTCGGGATCGAGCGGATCGCCGAGGACCGCGACGTCCTCATCTCCGTCATCGCCCACGCCGGGGACGGCAACACCCATCCGCTGCTCATCGTCGACCCCACGGACGCCGAACAGCGGGCGCGGGCCGACATCGCCTACGGCGAGGTGATGGACTTGGCGACCTCACTCGGCGGGACGATCACCGGCGAGCACGGGGTGGGACGGCTGAAGAAGCCGTGGCTGGCCGA
The DNA here is from genome assembly GCF_012027885.1 of Brevibacterium sp. LS14. Classification (NCBI taxonomy): domain Bacteria; kingdom Bacillati; phylum Actinomycetota; class Actinomycetes; order Micrococcales; family Brevibacteriaceae; genus Brevibacterium; species Brevibacterium sp. LS14. Next base: position 264,847 of record NZ_SJXG01000047.1, on the reverse strand, counting down.
CTACCTCGGCACCGATGTCATGGAGCTCAACCTCCGGATCAAGGCCGCGCTCGACCCGGACAACATCCTCAATCCGGGCGCCGTGTACTGAGGCGTGCCCCGGCTGGGGACGGGACGCTCTCCGGCTGCGGCGGGACAGCACCGAGGCGGCCACCCGAACGGGTGGCCGCCTCGGTCGTCACCGGCGACGGTCGGTGCGTCTCAGTGCTTGGCGTTGGTGTCCTTCGGGTCGCCGGCCGCGGGGTTCGGAGTCGCGGGCTTCGGCGCGGTCGTCGGCTTCGGAGCCGGGGTGGCATCCGTCTTCGACTCGGGCACCGGAGCCTGCGAGACCGTGGGCGTCGTGCCCTGGCGCGAGGCCGGGGTCGAGCCGACGGGGCGGGCGTCAGCGGGACGGTTGTTCGGCAGCGGGGTCGACCAGGGATCCTCGACCGGCTGGGCCTTCTTCCACACGTAGTAGCCGATGCCGGCGGCCGAGCCGATGACGAGCGTCCACACGAGGGCCTTCTTGCTCGTGTTCGACTTCTGTGCGGTCTCCTTCTGGATCCGCTTGCCGGCATTGGCGAGGGCCTTGCGGGCCTTCTTCATCGCCTTCTTGTCACCGGTGAGGCGCACAGCGAGGTTGTCGATGAGCTGCGGGGTCTCCATCGCCGCGAGCGAGGCGGCAGCCGTTCCGGCGACCTTCCCGGCCCTCTCCGTGGCTTCGGGGCGGTACGCCTCGATCCGGTCGGCGATGTCGTGGACCTGACGGTTGGCCTTCTCTGCCAGAGCCTCGACCTGCGGACGGGCCTTCTCCGTGAAGACACCGACCTGCTCATTCGCCCTGTCGGCTGCCTCGCGGAGCTTGGGCGCCGCCGCATCCGACGCGTCGGCCAGGAACCGGAGCGACGTCTTCTTCGCGGAATCGAGCTTCGACGCGAGCGGCTTCCGAGCTGGTTTCTTCGACATGAACATTCCCAATCCTCCGGGTCAGGGGCAACTGATCACTCCCCAGTCTACGGCCTGGCCCGGGGGCGCACGCCACCTCAGGGCCAGGAATTTGCCTGCGGATACGCTGGCAGAGTCGTACAAACCCACCTTGATGGAACCGCAGACCTGTGTGCGGCATGGAAGAATGAGGGCATGTCTACAGTTGCAACGAACACAGCGGTCCTGCACACCAACCACGGCGACATCACGATCAACCTCTTCGGCAACCATGCTCCGAAGACGGTCGCCAACTTCGTCGAGCTGGCCACGGGTGAGCGCGAGTTCACCGATCCCCAGACCGGTGAGCCGACGAAGCGCCCCTTCTACGACGGCGTCGGCTTCCACCGCATCATCTCGAACTTCATGATCCAGGGCGGTGACCCGCTCGGCACCGGCACCGGCGGTCCCGGATACGTCTTCGACGACGAGATCCACCCCGAACTCCAGTTCGACAAGAAGTACCTGCTCGCGATGGCCAATGCCGGCAAGCAGATGGGCCGCGGCACCAACGGCTCGCAGTTCTTCATCACCACCGCTGAGACCCCGTGGCTCAACGGCAAGCACACGATCTTCGGCGAGGTCGCCGACGAGTCCTCGCAGAAGGTCGTCGACGAGATCGAAGGCGTGCGCACGGGGGCGATGGACAAGCCCGTCGAGCCGGTCGTCATCGAATCCGTCGAGATCAAGGACGCCTGAGCACCAGTACGATGGTGCCATGAGCACACCAGAACAGGGCCCGGCCAGGGAATCAGGCCGGGCCCTGTCCGTGTCCATCCCCCTGGTGACACGGACGATCATGATCGTCACGGGACTGTCGTTCCTCCTCCAGCTGCTGCCGGGTCTCGACCTCATCCACCGGCTGAGCTTCGTCCCCGCTCTCACCCTCGACCAGCCGTGGCGCCTGCTCACCGTCGCCCTCGTCCACGAGCAGCCCTCTCCCATCCATCTGCTCGCGAACATGATCGGGCTCTTCTTCTTCGGCTCGTTCGTCGAGCGGGCGCTCGGGCGGTGGCGCTTCCTTGCGGTCTACCTCCTCGGCGCGATCGGCGGCTCCGTCATGGTCCTCCTCCTCGCCGAACCGTGGAGCCGGGACTGGGTGACGAACAACATCGGCGCCTCGGGTGCCGTGTTCGCGATCATCGGCGTCCTCCTCGTCCCGACGAAGCGCCTCGACCGCAACATCACCGGTGTCGTCCTCTTCGTCGTCCTCAACTTCGGCTACGGGTTCCTCGTCGAGGGAGTCTCGTGGGAGGCCCACCTCGGCGGGCTGCTCACCGGCTTCGTCCTCGGTTGCGCGGCGCTGCTCGTCAGACGGGAGCGGTCTGCGCTCGTGTTCTGGCTCGTCGCCGGGGCGCTCGTCGTCCTCATGGCCGTCGCCGCCGTCGTCAAGACCCTTGCCGCCGGTGGGGCGCCGGGTCTCTGATCGACGCCACCGGGCACCTGAGCGACGCGCCTCGTCCGTGACCTCCGGGGTGCGGTCGGTCCCCACGATGCTCCACCGGGCACTGCATCTGTGCTTTGTCCACAGGGCTTATCCACATGGTGGAAAACTTACACGAGTGTGTTTCCGCAGGTGAGAGCGTTAAGAAAAGTTATGCACAGGAAAACGTCGCGGCCTGGGGAAAGGACTCAGCGTGTTTGGAAACGACGAAGCCCTCCACCTGCCCGTACGGTTCGGGGCGAGTGGAGGGTTGCGTGGTGAGCGACAGCGTGGCGGTTGCGCAGCGGCGCGGCGCTATCGCCAGCGGGTGGACATGATGAGGCCCGCGACGAAGAACGCGAAGCCGATGAGGATGTTCCAGTTGCCCCAAGCCTCGACGGGGAAGGCGCCCTGGGTGATGTAGAACGTCACGAGCCAGATGAGGCCGACGAGGAGGAGGCCGATGAGGACGGGGAGGAACCAGCGCGGGTTCGGCTTGATCGTCTGCTGACCGGCCTCGGAGGTGTAGCTCGCCGTCTTCCGGCCCTGCGAGCGCTTGGCGGGATTCCCCGAGCGCGAGGTCCGCTTCGCCGCGGTCTTCTTCCCGCCCTTCGCGTCCTTGGACTTCGCGGAGTCAGCCTTCGAGTCCTTGGAGTCCTTGTCCTTCGAGACCCTGTCCTTCGAGTCCTTCGCCGTGCCCTCGGACTTCTTCTCGTCCTTCGCCGAGGCGGCTGCGTCGTCGTCAGCGTCCGTCTCTTCAGCGTCGGTGTCCTCGTCCGCGTCGGTCTCGGTGACCTCGATCTCCGTGACCTCGACCGTTTCGGTGTCTCCAGTGGCGTCGGTCGCGGTGACCTCGACGTCGGTCTCCTCGACGACGGCCGCGTCGTCGGTCGTCGACTCGGGCTTCGCCGTGGTGCGCGAGGTGCGCTGAGGGCGCGAGGTCCGTCCTTTGGACTTGGCCACGTGAACTCCTTCGACAGCGAACCCGGGCGGGTCGCCGATGCTCTGGTCGGGGATGATCGCACCCAGTCTACTCGGGAGGCGAGCATGCGCGAAAAACCTCGCCCGCGCCTCGGCGACGCCACGACGGCGCCCGGAGTCAGCGGCTTCGGCACTGCGCGCGGGAGGCTCAGAGTCAGCTGTGTGCGAAGCCGAGACGAGCTGTGAAGGGGACACCGCGTCACGTTCATGCGATAAAGTTCTGTAGGGTGTCCCCGCTCGATCACTGGTCGAGCCCCGGATTGCAAAGGTCATAGGCACGGTGCAGAAGTGGTGAACAGTCTCTCCTCGGGTAGCGAATCGTCTTCGAGACCCACCATTCGCGCGGCGCAGCGACGCCAGCCCGCCCCGCAGCCCATCGACCCGGGCCCGGCGACGGAGCCGATGCGCACCGATGCGACCGCCTCCTCCGGCCAGGGTGAGAGCGCCTCCCGCGGACCGGGAGACACCGCCGCAGCGGGTGGCTACGACGCGCCCCTGCCGAGCCGCCGCGAACTGCGCCGTCGGGAAGCCGAAGCCGCCGGTGCCGCCCCCGCGTCCTACTCCGATGCCCCGCCCCTCGGCGACGGCCCTGCGACCCAGGCGATGCCGGCGCAGTACACGGCCGCCCAGTACACCGCTCCCCAGTACAGCCAGCCCCAGCACCCCCGGCCCCAGACCGGCTATGCGGAGGGCGTCCCGGCCACAGCGGCACAGGGCGCGGTCGCGGCAGGCGAGCCCCACCTCGGCGGGGGAGGCGGCTCCGGACGGGGCGGAGGGGGCCGGAGGAAGCAGCCGCCGCAGCGTCAGCCGCTCGGCCCGATCCGCGGAACGATCCGCACCTTCGGCGAACTCTGCATCACCGCCGGTCTCGTCCTCATCCTCTTCGTCGCGTGGCAGCTGTGGTGGACGGACATCGAAGCCGACCGCGACAACGAGGTCCTCGCCGACCAGCTGACGAAGGACTGGGCGAACCAGGACCCGAACAAACTGCCCGCGGACCCCGACGAACCCGTCGTCGCGGAACCGGTGGAGAAGAACACGGCGTTCGGGATCTTCTACATCCCGCGCTTCGGCGACGACTACTACCGCACTCTCGCCGAGGGCGTCGACCTCGAACCCGTCCTCAACCGGATGGGCGTGGGCCGCTACCCGAACTCGGCGATGCCCGGGGAGGTCGGCAACTTCTCCGTCGCCGGCCACCGCGTCACGTACGGCAAGCCGTTCAACCAGATCGCGAAGCTGCGGCCCGGCGATGAGATCGTCGTCCAGACGAAGGACGGGTTCTACACGTACACGTTCCGCAACTTCGACATCATCCTCCCCGACGCCGTCGAGGTCCTCGCCCCCGTGCCCGACCAGCCCGAGTACAAGGGCAAGGACCGGATCCTCACGCTCACCGCGTGCAACCCGATGTTCTCCGCCCGCGAGCGCTACATCGCCTACGCCGAACTCACGGAGTGGACCCCGGCCTCCGAGGGTGCGCCCGACTCGATCAAGGACTCGAAGGCCTACGAAAAGGTCAGCAAGAACGGTGGTGCCTGACATGTACGCATTCATCTGGCGGCTCCTGCCCGGACCGTGGTTCGTCAAGCTCGTCTTCGCGCTCATCCTCATCGCCGCGGTCGTCCTCCTCCTCATGCAGTACGTCTTCCCGGCCGTCGCACCCTACATGCCGTTCAACAACGCGACCGTCACCGACGAAGGCGCGTGATGACCTCGATCCTCGTCGTCGACAACTACGACAGCTTCGTCTACACCCTCGTCTCCTACGTCCGCGAGCTCGGTGCGAAGGCGGACGTCATCCGCAACGACGATCTGGGCGCCGAGGCGGCCGTGGAGCTGGCGCGCGGCTACGACGGGATCCTGCTGTCCCCGGGTCCCGGTGTGCCCGCCGAATCCGGCGTGTGCCCCGACGTCATCCGCTGGGCCGCCGAGGCGGGCAAGCCGCTGTTCGGCGTGTGCCTCGGCCATCAGGCCCTCGGCGAGGTGTTCGGGGCGACGGTGACGCATTCGCCGGTCCTCATGCACGGCAAGACCTCGGTCATCACCCATGAGGGTCAGGGCGTCTTCGCCGGGTGCCCGTCTCCGCTCACGGTCACCCGCTACCATTCGCTGGCGATCGTCGATGAGACGATCGACCTCGAGACCTTCGCCGTGACCGCGCGCACCGCCGACGGCGTCGTCATGGCCATCGAGCACCGCACCGCCCCGCTCCACGGCGTCCAGTTCCACCCCGAATCGGTGCTCACCGAATCCGGGTACCTCATGCTCGGCAACTGGCTCGAAGTCTGTGGGCTCGCCGGCGCCGCCGAGCGTGCTGCGTCGATGTCGCCGCTGGCCAGCGCGATCACGTCTCCGTCACCGGCAGAGCTTTCCCGTCATCGGCCGAGCGCTTAGGATCGGTTCCACACTCATCCAGACCGTCCAACGGCGGCCGCCAGCGAGAGGAATCCCCATGCCCGAGCCCAGCTACATCCCGACCGAGCCGTATCGCGAACTCACCGTGTTCGAGGCCCAGCCGGTGCCCACGGTCGTCGTCGAGGCGCAGGGCCATCCGATGGACGAGCTCCCCGCCCTCTTCGACGCCGTCTTCTCGCGCCTCTTCCCCGCCCTCGCCGAGGCGGGCGTGGAGCCTGCCGGGCCGGCGTTCTCGCTCTACACGCGCCCGCCCACCGACACCGTCGACATCCAGGTCGGCGTTCCCGTCGCCACGGGGCTGAGCCAGGCGCTCGATCTCGGCGACGACCTCACCGCGATCCCCGCCGAACTGCCCGGCGGGTCGATCGGGGCGATCTCCCACCTCGGCGGGTTCGACGGCCTCGCCGAGGCGTGGAACGCGCACATGCAGGCCCTGGTGGCCGCCGGACACCATCCGGACATGCCGTTCTTCGAGGTCTACGTGACTGAGCCGAACCCGGAGATGGACCCGGCGGATCTGCGCACCGACCTCTTCGTCACTCTCGGCTGACTCAGTCGCGGCCGTTGCCGTTGCCGTTGTTGCCGCGACGGCCGTCGGACCAGCCGTCGAACCACGACTCCCCGCCGCCGACGGCGCCGTCGGTCTCGGTGCCGCCGCTGCCGTTGTCGTTGCCGTCGCCGCCGGCGTCATCGGACGGTGAGGTCGGGATGCCGCCGGGGACCGACGGGATCGTCGGGGTGGGCTCCGGGGGCTTCTTCGCCACGGTCACGGTGATCTCCGACCCCTGCGCCACGTCGGTGCCGCCGGGCGTCGACTGCTCGTAGACCTTGCCCTCGTCCTGGTCAGCCGTCTCGACCTCCTCGACCTTGCAGCCGAGTTTGTAGTCGTCACCCTTGAGCGTGTTGCACGCTTCGTCGGCGGTCTGACCGGTGACGTCGGGGACCTTGACCATGCCGGAGGAGACGACGAGGTCGACGTTCGAGTCGACATCGACCTTCTCGCCCTCGCCGGGCTTCGTCTCGATGACGACGCCCTTCTTGACGTCCGGGGAGTTCTGGGTGATGTGCGTGCCGGCCTGGAGCTTGGCGTCCTTGAGGATCTGGCGGGCCTCCTCCTCGGTCTTGCCGGCGACCTCGGGGATCGAGACGCTCTCCGGTCCGAGGGAGACGAGGAGTTTGACCTGGCTGTTCTCCGGGATGGACTGCCCGGCGGCGGGATCGGTCGAGATCGCCTTGCCCTCGTCGACCTCGGTGCTGTACTGCTCCTCCGGGGTGACTTGGAATCCCTGATTGCGCAGCTGCGCCTCGGCGGCGTCCGCGTCGAGCCCGGCGACATCGGCCACCTGGACCTGGACGATCTCCGGTGGCTTGTTGATCTCGTACACCCACAGGGCGAGTGCGGCGAGAGCGAGGAGGACGAAGATGCTGCCGATCCAGATCCATGCCTTCGACCGCTTCTGCGGGGGGCGCTCCTCCTGCCGGTTCATGATCGTCGAGACCGGACCCGTCTCGGGGGCCGACTCGTAGTCCGCGGGGTAGACCTGAGTGCCCGTGGGAGGCCCCATCATCCCGGCTCCGGCACCTGCTCCGGCGGCGGCGAAGGCCTGGGTGCGGTCCTCGTCACCGCCGTCGATGCTCAGCGGTCGGCCGTCGCGGGCGGCCAGCACGTCCTCACGGAAGGTGTAGGCGTCCTGGTAGCGCTCGTCGCGGTCCTTCTGCAGGGCATGGAGGACGAGGCGGTCGACCTCGGGCGGGATGGTGGGGTTGTAGAAGCTCGGGGGCTGCGGGGTCTCCCCGACGTGCTGGTAGGCCACGGCGAGCTGGGAGTCGCCGACGAACGGGGGCCGACCGGCGAGGAGTTCGTAGAGGAGGCACGCGGTCGAGTAGAGGTCGGAGCGGGCGTCGACGACCTCGCCGCGCGCCTGCTCGGGGGAGAGGTACTGTGCGGTGCCGACGACGGACTGCGTCTGCGTCAGCCCGCTGTTGTCCTTGAGCGCCCGGGCGATCCCGAAGTCCATGACCTTGATGTCGCCTTCGGGGGTGAGCATGACGTTCGCCGGTTTGATGTCGCGGTGGACGATGCCGTTGCGGTGCGAGTACTCGAGCGGGGCGAGGACTCCGGCGACGACGTTGAGCGCCTCGTCGACGGTGAGGGTGCCGTGCTCGTTGAGGACCTCTCGCAGGGTCTGGCCCTCGACGTACTCCATGACGATGAAGGGAACGGAGACGCTCGAGCCGCCGGATTCGACGAACTCCTCCTCCCCGGAGTCGTAGACGGCGACGATGCCGGGATGGTTGAGACCGGCAGCGGACTGCGCCTCGCGCTTGAGGCGGGTGTGGAATGACGGATCGCGCGCAAGATCGGACCGCAGAAGCTTGATCGCGATGCGCCGCCCCAGACGGGTGTCGACGCCCTCGTGCACCTCTGCCATGCCCCCACGGCCGAGGAGGGTACGGACTTCGTACCTCTCCGACAGCACTTTGGGCTCAGTCATTTACTTCCTCCGCGTGATTCACCCCGTTCGAGGTGGTTGCTCAGCAATTCCTCAAGTCTACTGTTGGTCCGTCCGAACGGTTCTCAACCCTCGGTCCCGTTCGCCTCGGTGGTACCGCCCTGTCCGCCGCCCCGGCCCGAGTTGCCGTTGGCGTTCGCACCGCTGCCGGTGGTGGCGTTCGCGTTCGAGCCGGTCGACGTCTCCGAGTCCGAGGACGAGCCGCTGTCCGTGTTCGCGCCCGATTCTGAGCCCGAGTCCGACCCCGACTCGGAGCCCGAGTTCGAATCGGAACCGGAGTTCGAGTCGCTGCTCGACTCGGAGTTCGAGCCCGAGTTCGACCCGCTCCCGGAGCCCGAGTTCGAGCCCGTATCGGAACCGGAGGACGAGCCGGAGTCCGACCCCGAGTCGGACCCGGACGTCCGCGTCGGGCGGGGTGCCGGCTCCTCGGCGGGACCGCTCGAGATGTAGAGGGTGACGGTGTCGCCCTCGGTGAAGGTGTACCCGCCGCCGTCGGCCTCGCCGACATCGGCGACTGTGCCCGCAGCGCGGTTCGAATCGATCGTCTCGGTGTCGACCTGGAGGCCGAGGCGTTCGAGGTTCGCTGTCGCCGACGACTCGGACTGGCCGATGTAGTCGCTGCGGTCGATCTCGATCTCCTGCGGGGCCTGCGAGGTCGTCGGAGCGCTCGTGCTCGGAGTCGGCGTCGGCTCGCCGCGGCCCCCGAGGAAGAACCAGAGGAGGGCGCCGACGGCGATGAGGGCTGCGATCGCGAGGACCCAGATGAGGATCTTCCCCCGTTTCGACTTCCGATCGTCGACCTCGTCGTCCCGACCGCCTGGATCGTTGGGGTCGACCGCGGCACCGTAGCCCGTGCCGGGTCCGCCTGGCCCGGCCGGACCGTCGGCACTGTAGACGCGGGTGGCGTCGTTGCTCGAGGTCGCAGGCAGCACCTGCGTCGAGGGCACGGGCTCGGGGTCGTTGAAGACCTGGGTGAGCGCTTCGGAGGCGGCATTGCCGTGACGCATCTGCGGCAGGACGGCTTCGGCCCCGGCGATGTCGCCTGCGGCGATGAGTCCGGCCGCCTTGGACACGGCCATCGCGTCATCGGGACGACGCTCCGGCTTCTTCTCGAGCAGAGAGTCGACGAAGCGGCGGACCGGTTCGGACACGGTCGTCGGCAGCGGCGGATGCTGCTGGTTGACCTGGGCGATCGCGATCGAGACCTGCGAGTCGCCGGTGAAGGGACGCTGGCCCGCGAGTGCCTCGTAGGCGATGATGCCGAGCGCGTAGAGGTCGGAGCCGGGACCCGAGCCCTTGCCGGTGGCCTGTTCGGGAGCGAGGTACTGGGCGGTGCCCATGACCTGGCCGGTCTTCGTCAGCGGCGCCTGGTCGGTGACGCGGGCGATGCCGAAGTCGGTGATCTTCACCCGGAAGTCCGGGGTCATGAGGATGTTGCCGGGTTTGATGTCGCGGTGGACGACGCCGGCCTTGTGGGCGGCGCCGAGCGCCTGAGCTGCCTGCGCGACGATGCTCAGCGTGTCCTCTTCGGAGAGAGGGGCGCTGCGTTCGATGATCGTCGACAGGGGCTCCCCGGGCACGTACTCCATGACGAGGTAGGGCGAACCGTCCTCGTCGCCGTAGTCGTAGACCCCGGCGATGCCGGGATCGGAGACCCGGCCCATGTTCTGCGCTTCGGCGCGGAAGCGGGCGAGGAACGTCGAGTCGGAGAGGTACTCCTCCTTGAGGATCTTCGCCGCGACCTCGCGGCCGAGCACCGAGTCGACGCCCTTCCAGACCTCGCCCATGCCGCCCACGGCGATGCGTGAGGTCAGGGTGTACCGGTTGCCCAGTTGGGTGCCTTCGCTCGGCCTCATTTGTCGACCACCGCTTCCATCATGTCCTTGGCGATCGGTCCCGCGACCGTCGCTCCGTATGCTTCACTGCCCGCGTTTCCGCCGTTCTCGACGACGACCGCGACGGCGATCTTCGGATCGTCGGCGGGGGCGAAGGAGATGAACCAGGCGTGGGGCGCTGCGCCCTGCTGATGCTGGGCGGTGCCCGTCTTCGCTGCGACCTTGGTGCCGGGGATCTTCGCCACCGAGGCGGTGCCGTCGGTGACGACGCCCTCCATCATCGTCGTCAGCTCGTCCGCCGTCTGTCCGGAGACCGGCCGTGAGAGCTCGGTGGGGCGGGTCTCCGTGATCGGTTCGAGGGTGTCGGCGTTGAGCACGCGGTTGACGAGCTGGGGCTTCATCATCGATCCGCCGTTCGCGATCCCTGCGGTCATCATCGCCATCTGCAGCGGCGTCGACCGGACCTCGTACTGTCCGAGCGAGGACTGCGCGAGCTGGGGCGGGTTGAGGTCGGAGGGGAACGTCGAGGGGGTCACGCTGAGCGGGATCTCGAGGTCCTTGCCGAAGCCGAACTTGCTCGCCTGCTCGGCGATCGTGTCCTCACCGAGGTCCATGCCGAGCGAGGCGAACGAGGTGTTGCACGATTCGGCGAGCGACTGCGCGAGCGTGGGTCGCCCACCGCCGCGGCATGCGCCGGCATGCGAGTTGCTGATCGTCGCCGTCGTCTGCGGCAGATCGAGGGTCGCGGGGCCGTTGAGCTTCGAGTCGGGGGTGTAGTCCCCGGACTCGAGGGCGGCAGCGGCGACGAGGACCTTGAAGGTCGATCCGGGCGGGTAGAGGTTGCCGCCGATCGCGCGGTTGTAGGCGGGGTTGTCGGGGGCGTTGTCGAGCTTCTCGAACGCGGCCCTGGCCTTCTTGGGGTCGTGGCTGGCGATCGGGTTGGGGTTCCATCCGGGGGTCGAGGCCATCGCGAGGATCTTGCCGGTCTTCGGGTCGAGGGCCACGGCGGCGCCGGTCTGGTTCCCGAGGCCGTTCCACGCGGCTTCCTGGACCTTGGGGTCGATGGTGAGTTCGACGGCCGCACCGCGGGGCTGCTCGCCGGTGAAGATGCTGCCGACCTTGTCGTAGAAGAGGGCATCGGACTCGCCGGAGAGGTACTCTCCCGCAGCGCGCTCCATGCCGGAGGCCCCGGAGACGATCGAGTAGTAGCCGGTGACCGCCGCGTAGGCGCGCGGGTCGAGCCCGTCGGAGCCGTACTTGCGCTGGAACTTGTACTTGTCGTCGACGGGTTCCGAGTACGCGATGGGGGTGCCGTCGACGAGGATCGGTCCCCGGTCGCGGGAGAGCTGGTCGAGGATCTGCCGCGTGTTGAGCGGGTTGGTGTTGAGCGACTCCGCCGTGATGAACTGCACCCAGCTCGTCGACGCGAAGAGCAGGGCGAACATGACGAATCCGACGACGCCGATGTGTGTGAGTGACTTCTTCATCGTTCACCTCCCTGGGTGCGCTCGCGGGTGCTGAGGTTCGTCGTCACGGCTTCGTCGGCGGGGCCGTTGTCAGTGGGGCTGTTGTCGGCAGGGCCGTTGCCGACAGGGCTGTTGTCGGCGGGGTCCTCCGGTCCCTCGTCCGCCTTCTTCCTCCGCCGAGGCGGGGCGTCGGGGTCCTCGGTGATCCGGAGGACGCCGGTGTGAAACTCCTCGACCGGGCGGCGGGCGTTGTCGGACATCCGGAGCAGGAGGGCGATGATCACCCAGTTCGCCACCAGTGAGGATCCGCCCTGGGCGAGGAACGGCGTGGTCAGGCCCGTGAGCGGGATGAGGCGGGTGACACCGCCGACGACGACGAAGACCTGGAGGGCGATCGTGAAGGCCAGTCCCGTGGCGAGCAGGGTGCCGAAGCCGTCCCGCAGCTTCTGCGCGGTCCGGATGCCGCGTTCGAAGATGAGGAGGTAGCAGAGCAGGATGACGAAGAGACCGGCCATGCCGAGCTCCTCGCCGAAGCTCGCGTAGATGAAGTCGGATTCCGCGTAGGGGACCATGTTCGGTCGTCCTTCGCCGAGCCCGGTGCCGACGAGGCCGCCGTTGGCCATCCCGAAGAGCCCTTGGACGAGCTGGTAGGAGCCGCCGGGGGTCTTGTTGAACTCCTCCGGGGTGAGTGCGCCCAGCCAGCCGTCGATGCGCTGCTGGACGTGGGAGAAGAGGAGGGTGGCGATGACGGCGCCGGCGGCGAAGAAGCCGAGGCCGAGGATGATCCACGAGACCTTCGACGTCGCGACGTAGAGCATGGCGACGAAGAGGCCGAAGAAGAGCAGCGAGGTGCCGAGGTCGCGCTCGAAGACGAGGATGCCGACGCTGGCGACCCAGGCGATGATGATCGGGCCGAAGTCGCGCAGGCGCGGGAAGCGGATGCCGAGGATCTTCGGTCCCGCGAGGACGAGCTGGTCGCGGAAGCTCACGAGGTAGCCGGCGAAGAAGATCGCCAGGAGGATCTTCGCGATCTCTCCGGGCTGGAACGACAGCGGCCCGATGCCGATCCAGATCCGTGCGCCGTTGATCGTCCGTCCGAGTCCCGGGACCAGGGGGAGGAGGAGGAAGAAGAGTGCGAGGAAGCCGGAGACGTACGTGTATCGGCGCAGCCAGCGGTGGTCGCGGAGGAGGACGAGGACGGCCACGGCCAGGCCCACTCCGAGGGTCATCCAGATGAGCTGCTGGGTGGCGCTGTCGAGGAACTCGCTGCGGCCGAGGTCGACCCGATGGATCATCGCGAGTCCGAGTCCGTTGAGGAGGACGGCGATGGGGACGAGGACGGGGTCGGCGTACTTCGCCTTCCACCACACGACGACGTGGAGGATGACGGCCAGGGCCGCCAGCCACGCCATGTACTGGTAGATGTCGGTGGGGACCTCGTCGTCGACGCCGAGGCCGACGAGCGCGTAGGCGCTCGACGAGGCGGCGATCGCGAGGATGAGCAGACCGAGCTCGGCCAGGCGGTAGGGCCTGGGCCGGGCTGCCTGGGAGACGGAGTCCGAGGTCACTGCGACTCCTGGGTGATCGCGTCGCTGGGCTCCGCGCTCTGTCCGTCCGGCGGAGAGGGCGCAGGGTCGCTCGGGTTCGTCGCATCCTCGGCGTTGCCGGAGACGGTGCCGGAGTTCGCGGCCTCCTGGCGGAGGTTGTCGATGATCCGGTCGGCCTCCTCCCGCGAATCGGCCTGGATCGATCCGCGCAGGCGGTCCTGGGAGAACGTGTTGAGCGCTTCGACCTGGATGTCGGTCGTGTCCTCGAGGCGGCTGAGTGCGATGGGACCGAGCGTCGTGTCGAGGCCCCGGTAGAGGGTGACGCGGCCGCCGTCGTTCGTCAGGTAGTAGTGGTTGCTGATGTAGTTGTACGCGAAGAAGCCGCCGACGGCGAGGGCGATGATGACGATGCCGGCGATGATCCATCCGAGGTACGAGCGTTTCTCACCCTCGTCGTCGCCGTCGAGGTCATCTCCTTCGCTCGTCTCGGTCTCGGTGTCGACGGCGGTGCGCACGGACCCGGCGGGCACCTCGGCGGTGGGCTCCTGACCGGTCTCACCGGGGCCGGAGGCGTCGGTGACGGTCTGCAGGGGAACGGTGTCGGTGGGGACGTCGCCGCCGCCGAAGTCGTGCTGGGCGGTGGTGGCCTCGCCCTCGGGGCGGGTGCCGATCGTCGCATACTGGGGGTTGACGTGGACGGAGCCGACCGCGATGCCCTGCGGGACGTCGACGCTGCCCTCGATGACATCGCCGATGACGACGGTGACGTTGTCGGCGCCCCCGCCGGCGAGGGCGAGGTCGATGAGCTGACGGCACGCCTCGTCGGGGTCGGCCACCTCGGCGAGGACACGGGTGATGTCGCCGAGGTCGGCGAACCCGGTGAGCCCGTCGGAGCAGAGCAGCCAGCGGTCGCCGACGTAGGCCTCGCGCAGGGAGAGGTCGAGGTCGGGGGAGGTGCCGACGTCGCCGAGGACCTTCATGACCACGGAGCGCTGCGGGTGGGTGTCGGCTTCGTCGGCGGTGATGCGGCCTTCGTCGACGAGCATCTGGACGAACGTGTGGTCGTGGGTGACGGGGTGGAGTTCGCCGTCGCGGTAGACGTAGCCGCGCGAATCGCCGATGTGGGCCAGCGCGAACCGGTTGCCGGGCGCCCGCAGGAGCGCGGTGACGGTCGTGCCCATCCCCGCGAGCTCCGGCTGTTCGGCGACGCCGCGGCAGATGCGGTCGTTGGCGTCGAGGATCGAGGCGCGCAGGAGTTCGAGGGCGTCGTCGCCGGCGACGCCGTCGTCGAGTTCGGCGAGCCGGGCCACGGTGATCGCCGAGGCGACGTCGCCGCCGGCGTGACCGCCCATTCCGTCCGCAATGAGGAGGAAGTTCGGACCCGCGTAGCCGGAGTCCTGGTTGTTCTTGCGCACGAGCCCGGTGTGCGACCGAGCGGCAGAGCGGAGGGTGATCGTTCCGTCGGTCGTCACGATTGGGTCTCCAACGTCGTATGGCCGATGGTGATCTGGTTGCCGATGCCGAGATCGAAGGGCGCGGTGATCTTCGAGCCGTCGACGAAGGTGCCGTTCGTCGAGCTGAGGTCCTCGAGCACCCATGCGCCGCCCCGGGCGATGATGCGGGCGTGATGGCTCGAAGCGAAGTCGTCGCCTATGACGATCGTGTTGTCAGGGGCGCGGCCGAAGGTCACCGGTGCGCCGGAGAGGATGAGCGAGGTGCCGGCGAGCGGTCCCGCGGTGACCCGGATCGAGCCGGGGTTGGCCCGCGGCGGAGCGGGGGTCGGTCGCGGCTGCGGGGCGGGCCGGCTCGGGGCAGGGGCCGACTGCCGCGCGGAGTCCTGCGAGTTCTTGGCCTTTCGGGGCTTGTGTGTGCCGCGCTTGGCTCCGAAGATGTCCCGTCGCAGCACGCCCGCCACCCCGAAGACGAAGAGCCAGAGGATGACGAAGAAGGCGAACCGGAAGACGGTGACGGTGAATTCGCTCACAGAGAGTCCTGTTCGGTGTAGCGCACCTCGGCGTCTCCCGCCGTGAGCACGTCACCGTTGGTGAGGTTGGCCGAGGTGAGTTTGCGTCCGTGGAGCAGCGTGCCGTTGGTCGAGCCGAGGTCGTTGGCCACGGCGTGGTCGCCCTCGACGACGATCTCGAAGTGGCGCCGGGAGACGCCGGGATCGTCGATGACGAAGTCCGAGCTGTTCGACGAGCGGCCGAAGACGTTCGCCCCCTGGCGCAGCGGGTACGTCCGCCCGTCGATCGTCACACTCGCCTCGATGGTCCGCGACCGGGCCGGAGCGGCCGGGCGGATCGGCGTCGAGGAGCGTGCCGGCTCGGGAGTGCGGTGCCGCTGGGCGACGGGGCGCGGGCCGGAGCTCGGCGCGGGTTCGACGATGCTGTGGGACCGGGAGGCCGGGTCGTAGCCGCCGCGGTTGGCCGGCTGCGCGGCCGGGGAGCCGTCGGGGCGCTGCGTCGAGGAGACGACGCGGTACATTCCGGTGTCGAGGTCGTCGGCCTCGACGAAGTCGACGGAGACGGGTCCGACGAAGCTGTAGGCCTGCTCGATCGCGTGATCGCCGATGACCTGGCGCAGGTCGGCGCGCAGCTCGGTCTCGATGCCGGAGAGGCGCTCGAAGTCGGCGGGCGAGAGTTCGATCGTGTAGTGGTTGGCCGTGAGTGTGCGGCCGCGGGAGACGACGGCGGCCTTGTTGTCGGCCTCGCGGCGCAGTGCTCCGCCGAGTTCGACGGGTTCGACCTGCGAGCGGAAGGCCTTCGCGAAGGCGCCGTTGACGACGTTCTCCAGTCCCCTCTCGAAGCGATCGAGAATCCCCATGGCACCTCCTCAAGTCCAAGTCCGTCGTTGTCGTGGTCGGGTTCGCGGTCGAACCCGGGCACATGGTCTGTCCTGCGCTTCTGTACGGGCGTGCCCTGCTCCGACGGCGGGCGCCGTTTCGGGTACACCAACACCCAATCCTAACGCGGAGGCGGCCTCAACTCACGTTCGAAGCGCGAGAGGGACCCACCTCGGCGAGGATTCACCGTGTGCGTTCAGCCTGGCAGGACGGGCGGGACGGCACCTGAGAGCACCGAGGTGACTGATCGGTCGATGAGGAAGGATGCGACGCCCGCCGAGGAGGTCACAGGGACCCGCGCTCACCCGCCGGTGCGCGGAATGCAGGGGTCGGGCCGGGCTCCTGTGGGGTCTCACGGAGGGAGTGAAATGTGAAGGTCGCCACGTTCGGCCCGTTCCGAGCCTCTGCGGGTTTCCGGATCGGTCGCCCGCGATGATAGAGTCTTCTCTTGTTCGCGCGAGTGGCGGAATTGGTAGACGCGCTGGCTTCAGGTGCCAGTGATCGCAAGGTCGTGGGGGTTCAAGTCCCCCCTCGCGCACCAGCGGACGAGAGCCCCTCATCGGGATTCCGGTGAGGGGCTCTTCGCGTGTCCGGATCACCCGGGCCAGGGGCACACGGTCCGGGCCGCCGGGATCAGTGCCGGCCGAATCAGGGCCAGAACCACCCGCGGGTGAGAACGAGGTTGACGGCGACGAGGACCGCGAGGAGGACGAACCCGCCGAGGTGGGGCCACCGGAACTGCGGGGCGGTCTCCGCACCGGCCCCGGGACGGAACATCATCGACACCGGCGCGAACACGCCGATCGCCGCGGCCCCGGCGAGGACCGCGGTGACGGCGCCGGAGTCGTCGATGGGGCTGAGGACGACGTAGAGCGCCATGAGGGCGAGCAGCACGCCGGTGCCGAGCAGCCACGCCCACACGGCCATCGCCGTGCGATCACGGTCGCTGGCGGCGAGCTCGCGGATCGGGGCGGCGAACGCCCACGCCGTGAGCGGCAGGCCCAGCCAGCCGATGACCGTGGCGGCGATGAAGGCGCCGGGAGGCAGACCGAGCAGGGTGAAGGCCTGCGCGGTGTCGCCGGCGGGCATGAGGGCGGTGACCTGGAGGTAGCCGAGACCCTCCTGGATGCTCGTGAAGATCGTCCACAGCCACACGAGACGCCAGAACGGACGGTTCCGGAACGGTGTCAGTGCGCGATCGACGATGACCCCGATGACACCGGTGACGAAGCTGAAGACGGGGCCGGCGAGGAGGGTGAGGACGTGGGGCTCCGGCGGCGGCGCCGGGGTGTAGTCGACTCCGAACGGCAGCTGCTGCGGGTGGTAGCCGAGCAGGGCACCCATGACCGCGTGACCGGTCTCGTGGAGGAGGATCATGATCGTCGCGCCGATGACGAAGGCGAGGCTCGCGCCGAGGATCAGTCGGCTGCGGTGACTCGCAGTGGGTCGTTGCTGCGAAGTGTCCATGCCTGCATCTTCGCACCGCTCCGGCCTGCGCAAATGCTACGATTCGGTGAATTCGCAGCGGTTCGGGTCATTCGGCTGCGGTTCTGCGGCTCAGGTCACCGGGCGCTCGGCTCAGGTCACCGGGGCCTCGCGTTCTGCTCAGCGCTCCGCCTGTGCGCAGCGCTCTCCCTCCGCACGGAACCGGGGGTGCGGCCGTTCGCGCGGGTGAAGGCGCGGCTGAACGCGGCCTCCGAACGGTAGCCGAGCTCTCCGGCGAGGCGGGCCGCGGTGACGTCGGTCTCGCGCAGGCGGGACTCGGCGATGCTCATCCGCCAGCGGGTGAGGTAGGCGATCGGGGCCTCGCCGACGAGCTCGGCGAACCGCGCTGACAGCGACGACCGGGACATCCCGGCGACCCTGGCGAGCCGCTCGAGCGTCCACTCGTGGCCCGGGCATGCATGGATGGCCTCGATGACCCGGCCGATGCGCTCGTCCTGGAGGGAGCGCAGCCACCCGGCGCTCGCCTCGGCGTCGGAGTTCATCCACGAGCGGATCGCCTGGACGACGAGGACGTCGGCGAGCCGGGTCGCCACGGTCTCCGCGCCCGGCTGCGGGTGGGCGAGTTCGGCAGCGATGAGTCGCAGGGTCTCGCGCACCGAGGAGGCGACGGCGGCCGAGTCCCCGCCGACGTGGAGGACGGGCGGAAGGGCCCGCATGAGTTCGCGTGCGGCCGGATCGTCGAAGGCGACGACCCCGCAGATGAGCGTCGTGGTCCTCCCCGGTCCGCCGTAGCGCAGGCGGGAGTAGCTCTCACTGAGGTAGTCCTGGGGGAGCAGGTCGACGCGGGGTCCGCGCGGGGAATCGGGGTCGCTGAGGAGGTCATGGCCGGCCCCGTGCGGGACAAGGGCGAGATCACCGGCGGCGAGTTCGACGAGGGTGGATCCGTTGGAGCCTGCCCCCGGCAGACGGAGCCAGCATGTGCCGGCGATGAGGACGTGGAAGCTCAGCGAATCGGGGATCGCGGGCATCTCGAGCGACCACGGGTCCCCGAACTCGGCATGGCAGTAGAACGTCGACCGCATCCGCAGGTTCGCGAGCACGCGCGCGAGCCGGTCGTCCGCACCTCCCGGCGTGGGCACGGTGCCGGTGCTCCGGGGGACTGTGTCCATTCTGCTGGGGCCTGTCGCCATGACCGCATCGTCGCACACGATCCCACCGATCGTCTGCGGTTCTCGGACGATCGAGCAAGAAGTGCGGTCGTTCGGGCATGGATCGACCGAGAGGTGCTCAGTAGCGTCAGAGGTGCAGGCTGAACGGTTCGCAGAGCGGACGAGCAGCCACGGAGCAGCCACAGAGCAGAAGGGGAGAGACCATGTACGTCATCGCAGGAGCAACGGGACGCGTCGGATCGGCCACCGCGAGGGCCCTGCTCGCGGCAGGGGCCGAGGTCCGCGTCATCGTCCGCCAGGACACCGACGCGGCCGTGTGGGAGGAGGCCGGCGCCGAGGCGGTCGTCACCGCCCTCGACGACGAGGAGGGTCTGGCTGCTGCGCTGAACGGAGCCGCGGGGTTCTTCGCCCTGCTCCCGTTCGACCTCGGTGCCGACGACCTCGACGCCCACGCCGACCGGCTCATCGCCTCCATCGCCGCAGCCGTGGCCCGGGCAGCCGTGCCCCATGTCGTCATGCTCTCCTCAGGAGGCGCTGACCTGACGACGGGCACGGGCCCGATCACGGGACTCCACCGCCTCGAGGAGGCGCTGCGGGCGACCGGAACGAGGCTCACCGCACTGCGCTCGGGGCACTTCCAGGAGAAGGTCGCCGACGTCATCGACCTCGCCCGGGCCACCGGGCTCTACCCCGTCTTCGCCTCCTCCGCCGAGGTGCCCGTGCCCATGGTCGCGACCCGCGACCTCGGTGCGGCCGCCGCCCGGGCGCTGCTCGAGCCGCCGGAGACGAGCGAGACCGTCGACGTCATCGGGCCCACCCGGTCCGAACAGGAGGTCGCCGAGGTGCTCGGGCGCGGTCTCGGCCGTGAGCTCACCGTCGACCTCGTTCCCGCCCCCGCGTGGGCGGGTGCCCTGACCGAGGCAGGCTTCCGTCCGCACGTCGCCGAGAGCCTCGCTGAGCTCTACCGCGCCGACGAGGCGGGACTCCTCGCCCCGCGCGGGGACCGGTCGGTCACGGTGACGACGACGATCGAGGAGACGATCGCGGGACTCCTCGGCGCGGGCGGGACGGATCCCGGGGCAGGGGAACGGTCATGACCACGGCACTGCTCGCCGCCTCGGCGGTCGTCCTCAACGGACTCCTCGCGGGACTCCTCTTCGCGTTCGTCTGCGCGGTCTCCCCGGCCTACCGCCGGCTGAGCGACGAGGAGTTCGTCCGCGGATTCCGCGCCGTCAACGAGGCGATCCTCGGGCCCTCGTTCCTCGTCGTCTTCTTCGGGGCCCCGCTCACGGCGCTCGCCGCCGCGGTGGTCGGCTCGGTCGAAACGGGCACCGTGCCGCTCCTCTGGGTCGGGGCTGCCGGGTCGCTGGGCTCCCTCATCATCACGATGACGGTCAACGTCCCGCTCAACACCCGACTCGTCCGAGCGAGGATCGAGACCGCCGCTGACTGCGCGGCTGCGCGCACGGGCTTCGAGGCGAGGTGGAACCGCTGGAACCTCATCCGGTGCTGGGCCAGCGTCGTCGCCGCACTCGGGTTCGCGCTCGCCCTCGCACTCGGGTGAGGCTGCGCCGGAAGCAGCGCTGTTCCGGACCAGGATTTGTGCCGGAATCGACTCTGTGCCGGAATCGGAACAGCGCCGGAAGCTCTGAGAGCGGATTCGGGGATAGATTCGCTTCCATGTCCTCGAGTCGTCCCACTGTCTGCACGATCACCGCGCTTGCCGTCGCACTCCTCGTGCTCTCCGCCTGCACTCCCGATCCGAATGATCCGGACCTGCCGCCCGAGGCGGATCTGCAGCTGACCCCGCACGGCGATGCGGGCACGTGGCTCGACGATGCGTACGCGGCCGGGTTCGTTGACCAGTACGCGACGCCGAACGAGGTCTGCGCCGTGACCGACGATGTGGTCGTCGAAGTCGAACGAGGCATCGGCGGTGGCGCGACGGTGATGGGCAGACAGCTGCGCGGCGGGGGGATCCTCTGGGAGATCGACGATGCGACCTGCGGGCGGGGAGCTCTGCTGCCGGAGAATCCGGAGTCGACGGTCCCGGCCGCCGCCTCGGCGAGTGTCGTCGTCGGGACGCAGTGGCTGAGCGCGAAGCGAGCCTGGAGCCTCTACGACCCGGCGACGGGAACCGAACGGCAGGCACTCGGATTGGGGGCCGCGGTCTCGAGCGTCCGCCCGCTGGCTTGGGCGGGTGCCGGCGTCGTCGTCCAGACGGACAGCAACGACGTCGTCGGCCTCGAGCTGGGAACCAGCGGGGAGCGCGGCGACGAGGCGTGGCGCCAGCCCATCGCCTCGGGTGCCGAAGTGACCGTGCTCGGCGACGATCACCTCGGCGTCACCCAGGTGTCGGTGAACCGGGTGTCGGTCATCGACATGGCGGCCGGAGAGAACGTCCTCTCGAAGCCGGTGCCCGACGCCTCAGAGATCACGTGGGCAAGCGACGGATATGTGGAGAACGTCCAGGAGACCGACCCCGAGTACGCGTACTTCGACCTGCGCGGCAACGAGATCGACCGGACGAAGGGCGTCTCGCAGTACCCATTCGTCCCGTCTCCCCGCGACGGGGTGACCTTCCCCATCGCCGACCATCGGAAGGCGGGCACCGTCGTCGGCGTGAGCGCCGCCGGGACGCCCGCCCTCTTCCAGGACGAACGGCAGCGCGACTTCACGCAGGCCGGTGAGATCGAGGACCTTCCGGGCAGCATCATCGGACTCCTGGGAGTGAGCGCCGACGGCTCGCTGCTCCTCTTCGACCGGGGACCCGACGGCCTTGTTCTCCTCGACGAGACGGGAGCGGAGGTCGGCGAATGGCCGCTGGGGTACTCCGAGCTGCGGATCGAATCCGGCCTGATCATCGTCTCTGGCACCTCGGGGACCGCGGTGCTCCTCCCGCCAGCCTGAGACGGTCTCGCCGCGTCAGGGCCGCGCAGTAGGGTGGGTCCATGCTCTCCGAGACCGCGCCGACTCCCGCGTGGACGGTGCTCGGGCGCGCGGAATCGGAGGCGGACGCGCCCATGATGCGTGACCACCGGGTCACGGTCGTCGACCTCGGACCGGACGGTGAGGAGATCGGGAGGACGACCCTCGCCGAGGCGGCCCTGCCCGACCTCGTCCGCGACCGTGAGGGCGGTGCTGGGTCGGGAGCCCCCGAGGGGGCGGTCTCCTTGTCAGACGGACGGTCGACGCCACCGCCGAGGTGGGTCGTCAGCGACACCCCGAAGTGGTATCCGGCGCTCCTCGCGGCAGGGGTGCGCATCGACCGCGCCCATGACCTCCGGCTCGCCCATGCGATCCTCGCCCGATCCTCCCTCGTCACCGACCGTTCGGCGCTCACCGCGGCAGACGAATGGGACGCGGGGCCCGTCACGGCACCCTCCGTCGGACAGGCCGAGACCCTCTTCGACGTCGCGGGAGGACGCGGACGTCCGAAGGAAGTCCCGCACGGCATCGACGCCGCGCTCACCGAATTCGCCCGCCAGCAGGCGGCGCTCGAGACGGCGACCGACCCAGGGCGGCTGTGGCTCCTCCTCGCCGCGGAGTCCGCGGGCGGCCTCGTCGCCGCGGAGATGCACGCGGCCGGCGTGCCGTGGGACGTGACCGAGCACGAGCGGATCCTCGAGGACCTCCTCGGTCCGAGGCCCGCCGCCGGGGCGAAGCCTGCGAAGATGCTCGCCGCCGCCGAGGAGGTCCGCACCGCCCTCGACGACTCGCGGGTGAGTCTTGACTCCCCGACCCGACTGCTCACCGCCCTGCGCAACGCCGGGATCAACGTGTCCTCGACGGCGAAGTGGGAGCTCGCCGAATCCGACCACCCGGCGATCGAACCGCTGCTCCGCTACAAGCGGATGGCACGGCTGCTCTCGGCCAACGGCTGGCACTGGCTCGCCGAGTGGGTGGCCGAGGGCCGCTACCGTCCCGTCTACGTCCCCGGCGGCGTCGTCACCGGTCGCTGGGCGGCGAGCGGCGGCGGGGCGCTGCAGATCCCGCGCCAGCTGCGCCCTGCCCTGCGCGCCGATCCCGGGTGGCGGCTCATCTCCGCCGACGTCGCCCAGCTCGAACCCCGGGCGCTCGCCGCGATGTCCGGCGACCGGGCGATGGCCGAGGCCGGGTCCGGCCGCGACCTCTACTCCGGTCTCGTCGACGAGGGCATCGTCGCCACGCGGCAGGAGGCGAAGATCGCCGTCCTCGGCGCAATGTACGGGTCGACGACCGGGGAGGCCGGGCGCCTCGTGCCCCGACTGCGCCAGTCCTTCCCCGCGGCGATGCATCTCGTCGACTCCGCCGCCGAGGCGGGACGGACCGGGGGAGTGGTGACGACGTGGCTCGGGCGGACTTCCCCGGAGCCGAGTGAAGGCTGGCGCCGGGTCCAGTCCCGGGCTGACCAGGTCGATGCGACCACCGCCGATGAGAACCGCGCGCGCCGGGCCGCCGGCGACCAGGGGCGCTTCACCCGCAACTTCGTCGTCCAAGGCACCGCGGCTGAATGGGCGCTCGCGTGGCTGGCCGACCTCCGGCAGCGCCTCGCCCGGCTGCCTACGGTCGAGGACTCGCCCGCGACCGCCTCGGGTCCGGCCTTCTCGCGGAGCGCCCACCTCGTCTTCTTCCTCCACGACGAGGTCATCGTCCATGCCCCGGAGGCGCACGCGGACACCGCCGCGCACGCGATCAGGGAGGCGGCCGCCTCGGCGGGCAGGCTCCTCTTCTCCGGTGCCCCCGTCGATTTCCCCCTCGACCTCACGATCGGGGAACGGGCGGCGGCGAAGTAGGGACACGGGCCTTGACGCAGGGGGACATGTCAGCGGCAGGATGTAGTGTGTGCGGAGTCCGCACTCATCCCTGTCTCGAGCACTGGAGGAACCCATGTCGATCACCGTCAAGGCACTGCAGAAGACCGGACCTGATCAGCCGTTCCGCGTCGCCGAGATCGACCGCCGCGACCCGCGCCCCGACGATGTCGTCATCGACATCAAGGCCGCGGGCATCTGCCACAGCGACATCCACACGATCCGCAACGAATGGGGCGAGGCGAGCTTCCCGCTCACCGTCGGCCACGAGATCGCCGGCGTCGTCTCCGCCGTCGGATCCGAGGTCACCGAGTGGAAGGTCGGCGACCGCGTCGGCGTGGGTTGTCTCGTCAACTCGTGCGGCGAATGCGCCGAATGCCTCGCCGATCAGGAGCAGAACTGCCTGCGCGGCAATGTCGGCACGTACAACTCGACCGACGTCGACGGCACGGTCACGCAGGGCGGGTACGCGGAGAAGGTCGTCGTCAACGAGCGCTTCGTCCTCCGCATCCCCGAGAGCCTCGACTTCGACGTCGCCGCCCCGCTGCTGTGCGCGGGCATCACGACCTACTCGCCGCTTCACCGCTGGGGTGCCGGCGAGCTCAAGGACGGGGCGCCGAAGAAGGTCGCGGTCCTCGGGCTCGGCGGACTCGGGCACATGGGTGTGCAGATCGCCGCGGCGATGGGCGCCGAGGTCACCGTGCTCTCCCGCAGCCTCAAGAAGGAGCAGCTCGCGATCGACCTCGGGGCCACGCGGATGCTCTCGACGGCGGAGGAGGACTTCTTCTCCGAGCACCGCGGCGAGTTCGACCTCATCCTCAACACGATCAGCGCCGACATCCCCGTCGATAAGTACCTGCGGCTCCTCGCCCCGCGCGGCGTCATGGCCGTCGTCGGCCTCCCGCCGGAGAAGCAGGAGCTCTCCTTCGGTTCGCTCATCGGCGGCGGCAAGGTGCTCGCCGGGTCGAACATCGGCGGCATCGCCGAGACCCAGGAGATGCTCGACTTCTGCGCCGAGCACGGCATCGCCGCCCAGATCGAGACGATCGGGATCACCGAGGCGGATTCGACCTACGACCGTGTCGTCGCCGGTGAGGTCTACTTCCGCGCCGTCATCGACATTGCGACGCTGAACAACGCCGAGGTGGAACCCGCACTCTGAGGCGCGGGCGCTTCGGCGCCGGAGTGCCGGTCAGAGCCTTCAGCGCCGATCAGAGCAGCGTCGCCGCCGACGCGAGGAGGGCGAAGGCGGCGACGATGACGGCGACGCGGACGATGTGGAGCCGGTCCCACCGCCCGATCTGCTCTCGCCAGTCCGCGGGATGGGACTCGGCGCTCCACGTCCGGGTGCGGTTGTTGATCGGGACGAGCAGGGCCACAGACATGATGACGCTGCCGGCGAGCAGCACGGCGGCAATACCGGCCGTCCCCGCCGATGCCGAGCCCCAGGTCAGCGCCGCGAACGCGCCCGTGAGCACGAGCGAGGCGATGTACCACACGGGCATCACCGCCCCGAGCATGCGGGCACCGTCGGCTCGGGCCGTCAGCGACGGGCCGGCGGGCAGGCGGAGGGTGATCGGATTGACGACGACGGCGACGGCGAGCTCGACGCCGACCATGATGCCGACGATCGTCGTCGCGAGGATTCCGAGAATGACGTCCACGGTGCGGTCCTTCCAGTGACATGTGCTGGTGCTGGTGTGATGGCGTGTGCTGGTTCGGGTTCGCGCTCGTGTGCTGCCTCGAGTGTTCTTCGGCGCCTTCGACCGAGCCATGCTCACAATCTAGCAATGCTAGGAATTCTATCATTGCTAGAGTAGGGCGGGACGGACAGCGGCGCAAGGGAATCGAGGGAGGCTGGCGGTGACGGACAGACAGACACGACTCGACGAGCGGCGTGCCGCGATCCTCGCGGCCGCCCGCACAAGCGCGGACTCCTCAGGCTGGTCGGCGGTGACGACTCGGCGCCTCGCCGAGGCGATCGGCTATTCGCAGCCCGTCCTCTACGGCCACTTCCCCGGAGGCAAGGCCGAGATCATGCGCACCGTCGCCCTCGACGGGTTCACCGACCTGCGGCAGCGGTGCCAGGCGGCGATCGAGACGGCGGGCGCTGAAGCTAGACCCGATTCGCGTGGGGTCGTCGAGGCGCTCGCCCACGCCTACCTCGATTTCGCCGACGCGCACCCCGCCGTCTACGAGGCGATGTTCGCCGAGCCGATCGGCGCGCGCTTCGCCGAAGCGGACAACGAACCCGAGCTCAGGGACACCTTCACGGTGCTTGCCGACGTCATCGGCGAGGACACCGCGACCGAGGTCTTCTGGGGTGCCCTGCATGGGATGAGCCTGCTCGAGCGCGCCGGACGGATGAAGACCGCGGACCGGGCTCGGCGGGTCGCCGACCTCAGCGCGCGCTTCGCGTGAGGCCTCGTGCCGTCATGCGCCGGGGCGGACCGGACCCAGAGGCCCGCCCGGTCACCGGTCCGTCTCAGGATCGGCCCGTACTCTGACGGGGATGAGAGGCTATAGGCAGCGCGTGCGCACGGTTCCTATGGGCCTGCTCATCCTCTACACCGCGTTTATCGCCCTCATCACCCTCACCCCGCAGCAGCTCGACACGTCGCCGGGGTCACCGATCGCCCGCCTGCTCGCCTTCTTCGCCTCCCATGAGGCGACGGAGTGGCTGAGCTACGAGCGGGTGGAGATGCTTGCGAATGTCGGACTCTTCGTGCCCTTCGGGTTTCTGCTCGCATTCCAGCTCGGCGTGCGGCGCTGGTGGATCGGCTGGGTGGCCGGTGCCGCGTTCACCTGCCTCATCGAGGCCACGCAGCTCACCCTGCTCTCCCCGACGCGCTTCGGAACGATCAGCGACCTCGTGACGAACACGCTCGGCGCCGGGCTCGGAGCCGCGCTCGCGCTCCTCGTCATGCTCCTCCTGCCCAAGCGCGTCGAAAGGGAGCCCGCCGAATTCGCGGTGCGGTGAGCCGAGCTGACTCATGTCGCAGAGGTCAGCCCTTGGCGCCCTCGAACGAATCGATGCACCGATCGAGAGCCTCGCCGAGGCGTCGCCTGGCCTGCGGATCGAGTCCGCTGACCATGAGCGCTTCGACCTCCTCGACGCGCACGACCGCCTGAGCGAGGAGGTCCTCGCCCGCGGGGGTCAGCGTCGTCGGACGCGACCGTCCCGTGTCGACCGTCTCCGGACGGGTGACGAGCCCGCGGTCCTGGAGCCCGCGCAGGAGCGTATTCATCGCCTGCCGGGTGACGAACGCGCCGCGGGCGAGATCCGAGTTCGACGCCCCCGGAGTCCGCTGGAGCAGTTCGAGACACGCGTACTGGGGAATGGAGAGCTCAAGCGGACGCAGGACGTCGTCCATGTGCGCGCGCAGCAGAGACTGCAGGTGCTTGAGCTGATACCCGATCTTCGATTCGAGGCGCGGAGACTCTTGACTCATGTCAATATTCTGACATACATTCGCAGTGTCAGAAACCTGACATAGGAATCGAGTCGGTGCGAGAACGGAGCCGTTCGAGACACGAGAGAGGACAGAGACCATGGATGTCACAGGAGTGGATTTCGTCGCCCTGCAGGTCCGCGACGTCGAGGCGTCGGCAGAGTTCTACACCGGCCGGCTCGGCCTCGAGCGCGCCGACGCCAGCCCGCCCGGGGCCGTCGTCTTCCAGACGACGCCGATCCCCTTCGCCGTGCGCGAGCCCCTGCCGGGGGTCGATCTCGACGCGGTCGAGCGGCCAGGAGTCGGGGTGGCGCTGTGGCTGGCCTGCGAGGACGCTGCAGGGTTGCATGACTCCCTCGCCGAGGCGGGGGTGCCGATCCTCCGGGAACCGGCCCCGAGCCCGTTCGGGCTCACCTTCACCTTCGCCGACCCTGACGGCTACGCGGTCACCGTCCACGAGGCGTCACCTCGGTGAGGGGAGGTAGGACTCAGTCGGACTCGCTGCGCGCGGTCGATCGGGGCGTCGGGACCCAGCAGGCCACCTCGGCGGAGTAGTCGTCGAAGTCGGCACCGAAGCGGTCGCGGAGGTCGGCCTCCTCGAGGGGGCGGATCATCCAGTTCCAGAGCAGGGACCCGGCCAGGGCGTAGGCGATGACGAGCCATGAGTCGATGAACATGCCGATCGCCACGCCCTGGGCGACCCCGGCGACGGCCATCGGGTTGCGGAGGAAGCGGTAGGGGCCGTCGTCGACGAGACGGTTGGGCATCTCCGCGGGCAGGGGCGTGCCGCCGCCGTAGCGCGCCATCGTCACCGCCGCCCAGATGCCGAGCGCGCTCGCGAGGACGAGGAGGGCGAAGCCGGCGAGGACGACGAGGACGGGGAACTTCACCTCGAGGACCCAGCGCTCTTCGAGCGCGGAGATGATCCACGGGAGGATGACGAGGAAGACGCCCCAGAAGCACACGAGCTGGATGCCGGTGCGCATGAGCAGGGAGCGTTCGTCCTCGGTCCGGGAGCTCGAGAACGCGAACGGACCGAAGAGGAGCCGCTCGGTCGGGACGCGGCCGGCGAGCATGAGGGCACCGGCGATCGTGCTCGCGACGGCGGCGGCGATCATCGCCACGGCACCGAGGCCCGCCTCGGTGGTCACGGTCGCGTAGACGGTCGTACCGAGCGCGACGAGGATCGTCCAGGGGACGACGACCCACACGGCCAGGCGGACGCCGAGGGCCACGGTCGCGGAGGCGAGGACGAAGAGCGGGATGTCGAAGACGGCGACGACGACCGGCTCGAGGGACCCGAGCGTCGCGGTGCGGATGCCGGGGACGGTGAAGACGCCGAACCACCATGCGGCTCCGGCGAGGGCCTGGAGGGCGAACCAGATCCGGGCATGGGTACGGGTGAGCGGCAGGTCCGTGGAGGGGCGGGTGTGCGGCATCGTCAGCTCCTCACGCCTCGATCGTGCCGGTGATGCGCACCGTCGTCGGGCCGCCGACCCAGATCGACGGGGCGGGAGCGGGGGCTGTTTTGGTGGGGGCTGCCTCGTCGGGGTTCGGGTCTGAGTCGCCCGGGGTCGGGCGCTCGGACCTGATGCTGATGACCCCGGCGCGGCCGATCGCGGTGCCCTGGGTGGCGGTGTAGGAATCGGGGACGAGCCCCTGCCCGATGAGCCACTGCGCGACCGAGGCATTGAGGCTGCCGGTGACGGGATCCTCGGCGACGCCGACGCCGGGGACGAAGGCGCGGACCTCGTAGGCGTGCTCGGAGTCCGCCGGGTGGGCGCCGACGACGCCGAGCTTCGTGTCCGGGATCGCCGAGAAGTCGGGGGTGAGGGCAAGGACCCTCTCCGCGGCGTCGAGGCGCACCGCCGCCCAGCCGGGACCGTTGTCGACCCACGCGTGGTCGAGGATCTCGGTCCGGTCGACGCCGAGCGCCGAGGCGATGGCTGTGACGTCGTCCTCGTCGAGCGGTCCGGAGCGGAGGAGATCGGGAGCGGCGAAGGAGAGGTCGGCAGTGGTGGTCGTGCTGCTGTCGGGGCCGCTGCGGCGGAGGTCGACGAGGCCGACGCCGCACTCCTGGACGACCGTCGTCTCGCTGTGCGGGGTGCCGCCGGCGGCCAGCCATGCCGCGGCCGAGCCGAGCGTGGGGTGTCCGGCGAAGGGCAGTTCGCGGGAGGGGGTGAAGATCCGCAGGCGGTAGTCGGCCCGCTCATCGGTGGGCGGGAGGACGAACGTCGTCTCGGAGAGGTTCGTCCAGTTCGCGATCTGTGCCATCTCGTCGTCGGTGAGTCCCTCGGCGTCGAGGATCACGGCGACGGGATTGCCTCGGAAGGGCTCGCGGGAGAAGACATCGACCTGGGCGAACGCGCGACTGCGGGGCATGGGGGACTCCTCATCGTCATGGCTGACCTGTTCCCATCGTAGTGGGGCAAGCTCCGCGTTCTCACACAGCCCCCGAGGCTCCGACGCAGAAAGGGGACTTGTCGATCGGAGTCGTTCGTTCCGGCTTCGCCGACAGTGCTGCCCGCCCGACCTGTGGACAGCCTCCCACCGAGCTGAGCGCGTCACTCAGACTCCGTTCCTAGACTTGGGCGCTCAGGACTGGGCCGGGACGGGGCGAGCGAGGATCGACGAGGTGACGATGGATCTCAGGCAGGGCGTGGAGACGTGGTGGGAGGCCATCACCTCCGGTTTCGGGCGCGGGGACGGACTCGAGCTCGGGCCGACGCAGCTGCTCATCATCCTCGGCGTGCCTCTGATCATCACGATGACGCCGGCGATCTGGCGGTTCTTCGGGCTCTTCGTCACCTTCGTCCACGAGCTCGGTCACGCCTTCGCGGCGCTGACGACCGGACGGGTCGTGCGCGGGATCTCGCTCAACTTCGACCACTCGGGGCAGATGAACTCGTTCGGTCGGGTCGGATTCTCCGCGACATGGGCGGGATTCTGGGGATATCCGGCACCGGCGGTGCTCGGATTGGTCCTCATCACCTCGGCGATCTACGGCTGGGCACCGCTCGCGCTCTCACTCGGGGCACTCGTCCTCCTCATCGCGCTCATCTTCATCCGCAACGTCGCCGGCGTCGTCATCGCCGTGTGCACGGCCGTGGCCGCTCAGTTCCTCGTCGTCTTCCTGCCGCCCGAGTGGATCGCGGTCTTCGTCGCCGGGCTCGGCGTCGCGCTCGCCCTCGGCTCGCTCAAGGACCTCGTCAAGGTCATCCGCGTCCACACCCGCCGTCGGAACGTCCAGCAGTCCGACGCGTTCATCCTCAGCCGCGTCTCCGCGATCCCCGCGGGCGGCTGGCTCACCCTGTTCGCCCTCGTCATCGTCGGGTGCGCGATCGGGTCTGGACTCCTCCTCTACTCGGCGTTCGTCGTCTGATCCCCTCGCCGAGGCGGGGCTTGCCCCCCGAATCCCGACCGTCGTCGGGATCCCTGGTCAACCGGGGTTCCACCGGACCGGATCTTCCCGGTGATCCGAGTTTCCTCAGGCGCCGGAGTTCCCAAGGAGCCCTCGTTCCCCAGGACCGGGGTTCCGCGGGTGGCCGGAGGTCCTGGGGCCGCCGAAGATTACAGGGCGACCGGGCGACCGCAGTCACTGGGGACCGGGCCACCCCAACGGCGGTGCACGATTCGTGCGGGCGGGCACAGCCGCCTCGGCGAGGTGATGCTCCACCTCCCCGCCTGGGCGGTCGCCTGGGAGCGATGCACGGGACACCCGCACGCGGCGGCCACGGTGGGATGACAGAATCGGACTATGGATCTGAGCCCGAAGTTCGGTGCCGTGCTGTTCGACTGTGACGGCGTCCTCGTCGATTCCGAGAGCATCACGAACGAGGTGCTGCGCGGGATGCTCGCGGACATGGGATGGGACCTGACCCAGGAGGAGGCCGTCGCCAGGTTCGTCGGCAAGATGCTCCGCGACGAGGCCGACGTCATCGAGGAGCACACGGGCGTGCGGATCGACGCCGACTGGCTCGCCGACTTCCGACAGCGACGCAACGTCGAGCTCGAGGCCCGCCTCGAGGCGATCCCCGGCGTCGTCGACGCCGTGCACATCATCGAGAAGGCCTACCCCGGCAGGCTCGCGTGCGCCTCGAGCGCCGACCGGCCCAAGATCGAACTGCAGCTGAAGAAGATCGGCCTCTACGACGTCTTCAAAGGACGGATCTTCTCCGGCATGGAGCTGCCGCGGTCGAAGCCCGCCCCCGACGTCTACCTCGCCGCCGCGCATGCGCTCGGAGTCGACCCCGCCGAGGCGGCCGTCATCGAAGACTCCCCGACCGGCGTCATCGCGGGGCGGGCCGCCGGATCCTACGTCTTCGGCTTCTGCCCGCCGTCGCCCGTGCACCAGACGCCCGAGACCCTGCTCGCCGCCGGCGCCGACGCGACCTTCGACTCGATGGCGGAGCTGCCGGGGCTGGTCACGCGCGAGGGGTGAGGGCGGGGACTGGGTTTCCCACCTGTCCGCCTCTGATTCCAGAACGACGAATTGCACTCTGGGCTGCCGATTCAGCCTGCTCGGCCGTGCAGTCGGCCTGCTCGGCCGTCCAGTCGGTCCGTCCTTTCAGCCTGCCGATAGGTTGCCCCAGCCTGCCGATTGGCAGCCGAAAATCACTGAGCGTCCGAAATTCAATGAATTCGACGTTCGAAGAGATTTCGAAAAAAGGATTGACACGATTTGTGACGTGACCTACACTGGAATCAACGATCCACACTGAAGTGGAAAGGCAGGTGACCGGCAGTGGAGGACCCTTCGAACCCTGATGGGGCCGCTTGCGATGCCGCTGGTGATGACCAGCCGAATCAGCCGCGCACTCCTCGTTTCGATGTCGACCCCGATTCCCCGTTCGCCGACGCCCTTTCTGTCTACACCGCCTGTGACCGCGCGCATTTCGACGCGATGCGGACCACTGCCGGGCTGTTCCTCGACGAAGTCATCGAGCACCTCCGCCTCCTCAATCCCCGGCCCGATGAGCCCTATGCACATGCGTCGTTCATCGACACCGCCCACAGGTATGAGGTTCCCGAGAGCGACGAGCTCGAAGGCCCTTCGAACAGTGGTGCGTCTGCGGAGGCTGTGACCGACGAGGGTGAGTCCGCGAACTCCGATGGCCGTACCGACGAAGCGGAGTCCTCGAACGCGGACGGACCCACCGATGCCTCCCCCGACGAAGCAGCTGTCGGCGCTGCCGGCGAAGCAGCAGTCTCTGCAGCAGGACTCGGTGGAGCAGGACTCGGCGCAGATTCCCCGGAACCCGAGCATCTGCCGGGGTTCCCGCGGTTTCGGCCGGACTCGACGTTCTACAACTGGGTGCACATGTACTCCCACACCGAGGACCTTGCCGAATTCGCCACCGTCCTCGGCGCGACGACCTCGCGCACCTACAGCCACGTGACCGCGTCGATGATCCTCGTTCACGGGCTGCCGCAGTTCTATCAGCGCTGCCTCGACGGCGAGTTCACCATCGAACACGTCAACGTCGCGACGCGGCTGTGCCAGGACGTGCGCTTCGCACTGCTGCCGAACATCGACGACTACCTTGCCGGGAGGCGTGCCGACATCACCCCGGAGACG
The DNA here is from genome assembly GCF_012027885.1 of Brevibacterium sp. LS14. Lineage (NCBI taxonomy): Bacteria > Bacillati > Actinomycetota > Actinomycetes > Micrococcales > Brevibacteriaceae > Brevibacterium > Brevibacterium sp. LS14. Next base: position 232,421 of record NZ_SJXG01000047.1, on the reverse strand, counting down.
TTCGCGAAGTCCCTGGGCACACGGATCAATGCGATCCAGCCCGAACCCGATCGCACGAAGACGGCGCACGAGAAACGACGGGTGTCCATTACGACGTATCCCGACGGGACTGCCAGCGTCTCCCTCGTCGGACCCTCGGCCGACCTGCAGGCCTACTATCTGCGGATCGAGGCATTCGCGAAGGCGATCCGAAACGGCAACACGGCCTGTTTCGCCGACCAGCTGCCCGAGGGTGCCGTCATCGAAGACGATCGTGCGATCGACGCGCTGATGTTCGACATCGCCACATGCACCCGTCCCCAGGTCCGCATCGAAGTCCTCGCGGAAGACACCGAAACTGGGGCGACGACGACTCGGCAGATCCCGCTCGACCTCGAGCACGTCCGCAGCGTCGACGACATCGATGATTCCATCGCCGAGGCGGTCGACACCGCCACGAGCATCCCGGCCGGCAAGAGCACCGATTCGGTCGGCGGCGGAACCGGGGACGGGGCCGAGGACGGCGCCCGGGCCGGCGCTGACGGACTCCGCGCTGACGGACTCCGCGCTGACGGACTTCCCCATGACGGTTCCGGCAGACTTGCCGAGTCCGATGGCATCGTCGCCGAGGATTACGAGCTGGACTCCGGTTCGGTCGTCGATCGCGACGAACAGGGTCGCAGTCGCATCAAAGTGCTCGTGTCGATGCCGACGGGTCCGTACTGGTTCGCCCTGCAGGCGAAGATGATCACCACCGTGCCCTGTATGACTCTTCTCGGACAGTCCGACCTGCCCGGCGCCTTCCCCGATGGGTCGCCGATCCCGGCGGAGACGGCGAGGGCGATCGCTGGCCAGTGCTCGACCTGGACCAGGATCCTCACCGATCCTGCCACCGGTACTCCCATCGACGCCAAGGCCAAGAGCTACTACATCCCGCAGTCGGTGCGACAGACGCTGGTGACGAAATGGCAGAGATGCACGATGCCCGGCTGTCGACGGCGAGCGGAGTCCTCCGAAGTCGATCACATCATCCCCTACAACCACGATGATCCGGCCACGGGCGGACTCACCGTGTTCGGCAACCTCCACCCGCTGTGCAAGAAGGACCACCAGGCGAAGACCGACGGGAAGTGCTCGGTGAGCATGGACGAGAACGGCGTGCTGGAGTACCGATTCCCGCACGGAATCAGGGCGACGGTGGCTGCAGGGGACAACCCTGTCAACATCGAGAACGCTCGGCTGATGGGTGACGCGGCTCGGTTGATGGGCGACGGGGCTCAGAGCGTGAGCGGGAACGTGGGAGACGCTCCAGCGACAGACGATGGCGCGGGCACTGTTTCGGAACGAGGCAGCGCTGCGGGTGGCGACGGTGGCTCGGAGCGCGACAGTGGCTTTGATAGCGATGCAGTCACTCCTGTGCCGGAACCGGGTGACATCATGTTCGCTGAGGAGTGCCCGGGTCCCGAAGGAAGCGTCGGCTCTCCAGGCTGGGTGAACGCGCCGGAAATCTCCCCGTGGCTGCTCCGGTGCCGTGACGGTGAGGACTCAGGCGATCCGACCCTGGCGCACACGAACTCCCCGGAGCGAAACTCCCGGAATCCTGGCCCCAAGAATCCGGGCGCTCGAAAGTCGAACCCACAGAACTCGAAGGTACGGCGCTGGGTCTGGGACAACGGCGAACCCCCGCCGTTCTGACCAGCCTGTTCCTCAGTCTTTCGACCAGGCCCGCTTGGCCACCCACTCCCACGACTACTCGATAGCCGGGTCAGAAAGCCGCATGACCGCATGACCGCACGACCACTCAAAGGGGGACGGCCCAGTCAGACTGACTGGGCCGTCCTTCTCTGCACCGCTCTCCACCTTCGACAGGCTCACCGACCCGGTCTGTCAGCGGTCGGGCGTCTCCGTTCCCGTCTCCTCGATCACCCGGCGAACATCGTCACGGGTCTTGACCTCGCCGTTGCGGACCGCCTCGGCGATCTTCTCGTGCTGGTCATCGGTGACGACCGGGACCTCCTCACCGTTGCAGTCGACGATGCGGCCGTCCTTGATGGTGTCGCCCTCGGCGAGGATGGCCTCGTGATCGAGCAGGCGCTGCAGGTCCTCCCTGCGGACCACGCGACCGGTGCCGGCGACGAACACCGAGCGATCGGAGCGGTCCTTCGACTTCGCGCCGATGTGGTTGAAGATGAGGTTGAGGAGGACGGCCATGATCGTCGCGGACGAAATGCCCGAGTGGAGGATGATGCCGACCCACGACGGGAAGGCGTTGTAGAACTCGGGCGCGACGACCGGGATGATGCCGAACGCGAGCGAGACCGCGACGATGATCATGTTGAGGTTGCCCTCGTACTCGACCTTCGACAGGGTGCGGATGCCCGACGCAGCCACGGTTCCGAAGAGGACGATGCCGGCGCCGCCGAGGACAGGGGAGGGGATCGCCGCGACGACCCCGCCCATGACGGGCAGCAGACCGAGGACGACGAGGATGACGCCGCCGGCCGTGACGACGAACCGCGACTTCACGCCCGTGATCGCCACGAGACCGACGTTCTGTGCGAACGCCGACTGGGTGAACGAGTTGAAGACCGGGGACACGGCGGAGGAGAGCATGTCGGCGCGCAGGCCGTTGGCGATGCGCTTCGAGTCGACCTTCGTCTTCACGATCTCGCCGACGGCGATGATGTCGGCGGTGGTCTCAGCGAAGGTGACGATGATGACGATGAACATCGAGATGATCGCCGCCGCGGAGAATGTCGGCATGCCGAACGCGAAGGGCTCGGGGAAGGCGAAGACGCCTCGGTCGAGCACGTTCGAGAAGTCCGCCCAGCCGAAGATCAGGCAGACGATCGTGCCGACGACGATCGCGAGGAGGATCGACAGCCGCGAGATCATGGCGACCGGGATCCTGCTGAGCAGGAGGACGACGGCGAGGGTGCCGACGGCGATGAGGATGTTGCGCATGCTCCCGTAGTCGGGGGCCTCGGCGTTGCCGCCCATCGCCCAGCCCGCTGCCACCGGCATGAGGGAGAGACCGATCGTCGTGATCACCGTGCCCGTGACCACCGGTGGGAAGAACTTGACGATGAGCGCGAATCCCGGGGCGACGATGAGGCCGATCGCCGAGGCGACGATGACCGCTCCGAAGACCTCCGGCAGACCGTCGCCTCCCGCGAGGATCGCCGTCATCGTCGCGACGCCGGCGAACGACACGCCCTGGACGAGCGGCAGCTGCGACCCGAAGAACGGCACGCCCCACGACTGGAGGATCGTCGCGAGGCCGCCCATGAACAGACACGAGGCGATGAGCACGCTGATGCCGCTGTCGTCGAGTCCGGCGGCCTTGCCGATGATGAGCGGCACGGCGATGATCCCGCCGTACATCGTGAGGACGTGTTGGAACCCGTAGGCGAACGACGTCCCGACGGGAAGTCGCTCGTCCTCGGGGCGACGCTGCTTCTGCTGTGACTGCTTGGACACCGACATCTGCTTCTCCATTGAATTCCTGCCCGCTGATCCGGGCCCCCGGGCGCGAGCCTGAGTATCCGGACTCGAACCGGAGCGGTCGGATGTCAGTCCGACCTCCATGAGCTCGCCAGCGGCTTCCACGGAGCCGAGACCTCACCTGCGAGGGGTCGGCACCTCTGCTCATCATCATTCGATTCTCGGGAACAACTTCCAAGATGTGAAAGAAAGTTTCCTTATCGCAGAACACTAGGCGAAGTGAACGGCGATGGCAACTCGAATTCGTGATCCGGAACACATGCTAGAGTGCAGTCTTGTCGGTGTGCCCCGCAGGCACAAATCGCACGCGGCTCGGACTTCCGTTCGGACTCGGATCGAAGCCTGCGAAGAGGGACTGCGCACCGACCGGCGGAGCAGCAGACGCCGTGAAACCTGAGCTGGCGGCGATCGCCCCAGCGCAGTCGCCGCGACAGCGGGCGGGCCGTGGCCCACCTGAGAGCACACGCACGAGAGGCGACGCAGATGTCAAGAATCTGGCTGCGCAATCCCAGGGCCGTCCACCTCGGCCGCAGTACTGACGCGACCGCCGACGGTGGGATCGTCATCGACACTGAGACCGGGACGATCGTCGAGCTCGTGCCGGCCGGCGGTGAGCCCGGGGGAGACAACGCCGGCGGCCGTAAGCCCGTGGGCAGTGAGCCCGGCGGTGGGAATGGCGTCGGCGGTGAGACGGTCGGAGACAATGCCGCCGACGCATCTCCGCACAGCCGCGCCGGAGCCTTCGACGAGATCATCGACGTCAGCGATCATGTCATCACCCCGGGGCTCATCAACACCCATCACCACTTCTATCAGACGCTCACGCGCGCCTGGGCTCCCGTCGCCGACCTCCCGCTCTTCGGCTGGCTGACGAACCTCTACCCGGTGTGGGCGCGCCTGACCCCGCGGGCTCTCGAGCTCGCGACGACCGTCGCCCTGGCCGAACTCCTCGAATCCGGCTGCACGACTGCCGCCGACCACCACTACCTCTTCCCGACGGGCATGGACGACGCGATCGACATCGAGGTCGAGGCCGTCCGCCGCCTGGGCATGCGCGCGATGCTCACCCGCGGATCGATGTCCCTCGGCGAGGAGGACGGAGGCCTCCCGCCGCAGCAGACCGTCCAGGACCCCGAGGTCATCCTCGCCGACTCCCGCCGCCTCGTCGAGACCTACCACGAGCGCGGTGCCGGCGCGCAGGTGCAGATCGGCCTCGCCCCGTGTTCCCCGTTCTCGGTGACCACCGAGCTCATGCGCGAGTCCGCGGCGCTCGCCGCCGACCTCGACGTCCGCCTCCACACCCACCTCGCCGAGACCCTCGACGAGGAGGACTTCTGCCGCGAGCGCTTCGGCCTGCGCACCGTCGACTACCTCGACTCCGTCGGCTGGCTCAGTGACCGCACGTGGCTCGCCCACGGAATCCACTTCGACGACGAGGAGATCACCCGCCTCGGCGCGGCCGGCGTCTCCGTCGCCCATTGTCCGACCTCGAACATGCGCCTGGCCTCGGGCATCGCCCGCGCCGTCGAACTCGAGGACGCGGGCGTCCACGTCGGCCTCGGCGTCGACGGCTCCGCCTCGAACGACGCCTCGAACCTCATCCGGGAGGTCCGGCAGGCCCTCTACCTCCAGCGTCTGCGCTACGGCGCCGAGGCGGTCACGTGCGAGCGCGTCCTCGACTGGGCGACCGCGGGTTCGGCGGCAGCGCTCGGCCGCGACGACATCGGCACCATCGCGGTCGGCAGGCAGGCCGACCTTGCGCTGTTCCGCCTCGACGGGCTTGCCTTCTCCGGCTCCCACGACCCGATCCCCGCCCTCGTCCTCTGCGGCGCGGAGAAGGCCGACCGCGTCATGGTCGGCGGGCAGTGGCGCGTGATCGACGGTCACGCGATCGGCGCGGACGGGCAGGCGCTCGACAAGGAGGCCCTCATCGCCGCCCACCAGGAGGAGGCGCGACGGCTCGTCAGCGGGTGAGTCCTGCTCACCGCTCCTTTGTCGAGCCGTCCCCCTCGAGGAATCCGCGCAGGAGCTGCTCGGTGCCCTCGGCGTGCTGGGCCGCCAGCGTCGCCGCCGCCTCGCCGTCATGGTCGAGGATCGCTGCGACGAGCTGCTGATGCTGCGTGCACGAATGCTCGACGTTCGTGTGGATGAACGGAATCCGATCGAGCAGCGCATTGATCCGGTCCCGCGTCGTCGCCGCGGCATGCGTGAGCGACGGGATGCCTGTGAGCTCGGCGATCGTCAGATGGAAGCGGGCATCGAGGGCGCGGAACTGCTCGATGTCCTCGGCCGAGGACCCCAGCGGCATCCAGCAGCTCCGCTCCGCGGAGATGAGCCTCTCCCGCTCCTCGGCGCCGAGTTCGCGACCGGCCACGATCCGTGCCGCCGAGGTCTCGAGGATGTGCCGGAACCGGACCGCATCATCGAGCTCGCCGAGGTCGACCCCGGCTCCCGTGTCCGCGCTCGGCAGCCGAGTGACGAAGGCACCCCCGTACCGGCCCCGGCGGACGTCGACGACGCCGGCCGTCTGCAGTTCGCTCAGCGCCTGGCGCAGGGTGGCCCGTGAGACGTTGATCCGCGCAGCGAGCTCCCGCTCGGGCGGCAGCTTGTCGCCGACGAGGTACTGGCCGAGGCGGATCGCGCGCAGCAGCTCGGCGATCGTGTGTTCGAAGACGTTGCCCCCGCGCATCCGGGCAGGGCGAGTGGGGGAGTCAGCGGCGCTGTGCCTCTCGTCCCCGTCATCGGCAGTCCGTTCCACGCTCAAACCTCCTCTCACCTCGACTTCCCTCCGCGGCCTCGACGGAGCTCGTCTCGACCTTCGGCAGATCCTTGACACCGTGATCTGGGTCATATTACATTCGACCCCAGCCAATGGTCTGATTGTGATCCATTGAACGTGATGGGGCGGATATGAGCAAGAACATCGAGTACGGCAACGTCGACGAGAACTACCTCGAGAAGCGGCAGCTGAAGAAGGGCGCGGCCGGGTGGATCCTGCTCGCCGGCCTCGGCGTCGCCTACGTCATCTCCGGTGACTTCTCCGGCTGGAACCTCGGCCTCGCCGAAGGCGGCTGGGGCGGTCTCCTCATCGCCTTCCTCCTCATGGGGCTCATGTACGTGTGCATGGTCTTCGGCCTCGCCGAGCTCTCCTCGACCCTGCCGACCGCGGGCGCCGGCTACGGATTCGCCCGCCGCGCGCTCGGCCCGCTCGGCGGCTTCGCCACAGGCATGGCGATCCTCATCGAGTACACGATGGCTCCGGCGGCGATCTCGACGTTCATCGCCGGCTACGTGCAAGCCCTCGGCATCCTCCCCGAATCCGTCCCCACGTGGACGATCTACCTCGCCGCGTACGCGATCTTCGTCGGCGTCCACCTCTGGGGCGTGGGCGAGGCGCTGCGGCTGATGTTCGTCATCACCGCCATCGCCGTCATCGCCCTCATCGTCTTCGTCGTCGCCGCGGTCGGCCACTTCGATGCCGCGAACCTCTTCGACATCGAACCGACGACCGCTCTCGGCTCGAGCGCGTTCCTGCCGATGGGCTTCAGCGGTCTGCTCGCCTCGCTCGTCTTCGGCATCTGGTTCTTCCTCGCGATCGAGGGCGTGCCCCTGGCCGCCGAGGAGTCCGCCGACCCGAAGCGCGACATGCCCCGCGGCATCATCACCGCGATGGCGATCCTCGTCGTCTTCGGCGCCCTCATGCTCCTCCTCGTCCCCGGCATCGCGGGCTCGGCGGCCATGGGCGAATCCGACAACCCGCTGCCCGAGGCGCTGCGCTTCGTCTACGGCGAGAACTCGTGGCTGGCGACCTTCGTCAACTGGGCAGGCCTCGCGGGTCTCATCGCGAGTTTCTTCTCGATCATCTTCGCCTACTCCCGCCAGCTCTTCGCCCTCTCCCGCGCCGGTTACCTGCCCAAATGGCTCTCCCTGACCGGCAAGCGCAAGACCCCGGTCCTCGCGCTCATCGTCCCCGGCACGATCGGCTTCCTCATCGCCGTCCTCTCCGGCGGCAACGGCGGAGTCCTCCTCAACGTCGCCGTCTTCGGCGCCACCGTCTCCTACGTCCTGCTCAACCTCTCCCACATCCGGCTGCGCTTCAAGGAGCCGGACCTGCCGCGCGGCTACCGCACCCCCGGCGGTGTGGTGACGACGGGCATCGCCCTCGTCCTCGCCTCGGTGGCCGTCGTCGCGACCTTCTTCGTCGACATCCTCGCCGCCGCGATCGCCGCGGGCGTCTTCCTCATCGCGCTCGCCTACTTCTGGTTCTACTCCCGCCACCACCTCGTCGCGAGCGCCCCCGAAGAGGAGTTCGCCCAGATCGAGGCCGCCGAGAGCGAACTCAAATAGACAGCCAACTCAGACAGGCAGCGAACTCAGACAGATCCTGACCACCTCAACGACCGACGAGACAGCACGCACAGAGAACTGAGGTACCACCGATGACCCACCTGACCACGCCCTCCGAGGCCACCCCCGCCGAGGTGGCAGCCCCTGCCGATGTCGCCCCGGCAGCCGCCTCGGCGCCCACGACGGCACACGCCCCGCAGCGGACGACCCGCGGATCCCTCCAGGCGAAGTCGCTCACCCTCGACGAACTGCGCCGACTCACCGAGGCCGGAGAGATCGACACCGTCGTCGTCGCCGTCACCGACGCCCAGGGACGCCTCCAGGGCAAACGGCTGGGCGCACAGTTCTTCCTCGACGACGTCGCCGGGCACGGCTCCGAGGCCTGCAACTACCTGCTCGCCGTCGACGTCGACATGAACACCGTCGACGGCTACGAGATGTCCTCGTGGGAGACCGGGTACGGCGACATGGTCATGCAGCCCGACCTCGCGACCCTGCGCCTCATCCCATGGCAGCCGGGCACGGCCATGGTCAACTGCGATCTCTTCTGGACCACCGGCGCCGAGGTGACCGCCTCCCCCCGGCAGATACTCAAGAAGCAGCTCGACCGCCTGGCCGAGGCGGGGATGAGCGCCCACGTCGGCACCGAACTCGAGTTCATCACCTTCGATACGAGCTACGAGGACGCGTTCGCCTCGAAGTACCAGGGGATGACCCCGGCGAACCAGTACAACGTCGACTACTCCCTCCTCGGCACCGCTAGGATCGAACCGCTGCTGCGCGACATCCGCAACTCGATGGCCGGTGCCGGCCTCTACGTCGAGGGAGCGAAGGGCGAGTGCAACTTCGGTCAGCACGAGATCACCTTCCGCTATCAGCAGGCGCTCAAGGCCTGCGACGACCACGCGGTCTACAAGAACGGGGCGAAGGAGATCGCCGCCCAGCACGGGAAGTCGATCACCTTCATGGCGAAGTACGACCAGAAGGAGGGATCGTCGTGCCACATCCACCTGAGCTTCCGATCCGCTGACGGCGACATGGTCATGGCCGGCGACGGTGAGCACGGCTTCTCCCCACTCATGGAGCACTTCATCGCCGGCCAGCTCGCCTGCATCGAGGACTTCACGTACTTCTTCGCCCCGAACATCAACTCCTACAAGCGCTTCGTCGAGGGCTCGTTCGCCCCCACCGCCGTGGCCTGGGGCTTCGACAACCGCACGTGCGCGTTCCGCATCGTCGGCTCGGGGCCGTCCCTGCGCGTCGAATGCCGGGTCGGCGGCGCCGACCTCAACCCCTACCTCGCCGCGGCCGCCCTCATCGCCGCCGGCCTCCACGGGATCGAGAACGAACTCGAACTCCCGCCGATCACCGAAGGCAACGCGTACACGACCGATGCGAAGCGCCTGCCGACGACGCTCACCGGGGCCCGCGACCTGCTCGAGAACTCCGAGATCGCCAAGGCGGCCTTCGGAGACGACGTCGTTCGCCACTACGTCCATGCCGCCGATGTCGAACTCGACGCCTACAATGCGACCGTGACCGACTGGGAGAGGATCCGTGGCTTCGAACGACTCTGAGAGGGCTGACGCCGCCCCGGTCATCGCGATCACCTCGTACATGCAGCAGGCCCAGTGGGGAGTCTGGGACGCCGAGGCGGCCCTCATCCCCGCCGACTACGTCCGGATGGTCGCGGGGTGCGGGGCGATCCCCGTCCTCCTGCCCCCGCACGGGCAGACGCCCGAGGTCCTCGACCGCGTCGACGGCCTCCTTATCGCCGGCGGTGCCGATGTCGCCGCCGAGGCTTACGGGCAGGTTCCGCACGAGCGCACCGGCTCCCAGCCCTTCCGCGACGAGTCCGAGTTCCTCCTCTTCCGCGGCGCGCGGGAGCGCGGGCTGCCCGTCCTCGGCATCTGCCGGGGCCTCCAGGTCATCACCGTGGCCACCGGGGGCACCCTCATCCAGCACCTGCCCGAGGTCCTCGGGCACTCCGACTACCAGCCGAACCCCGGCGTCTACGGCGAGGTCGCGGTGACGACGGAGCCGGGCAGCCTCGCCCGGGCCATCCTCGGGGAGTCGGCGACGGCACCCTGCTATCACCATCAGGCGGTCGACCGTCTCGGCGAGGGATTCGTCGTCACCGCCCGCAGCGGTGACGGACTCATCGAAGCCATCGAACCCGACCCTGCCGACTCTGCGGAGACCGGCGAGGACGGGTGGCTGTTCGCGGTGCAGTGGCACCCCGAGCACAACCCGGACGACGCCCGCGTCGTCTCAGCCCTCGTCGACGCGGCCAGGCAGCGGATGAGCGGGACCGGGGTCCGCCTCGGCGAGAGGATCACAACGTGAAGGAGAGCAGTGACGTGAGTACGTTCACCGTCGTCAACCCGGCCAATGAGGAGTCGATCGCCGAGGTGGAGCTCGCCGATGTCGACGCCACCGACGCCGCGATCGCAAAGGCGCAGACGGCCTTCGACGTGTGGCGGAAGGTCGCCCCCGGCGACCGGGCGCGGCTGCTGCGGCGCTTCGCCGACGCTGTCGACGGGGCGATCGACGAACTCGCCGCACTCGAGGTCGCCAACGCCGGGCACACGATCTCGAACGCGACGTGGGAGGCGGGCAACGTCCGTGACGTCATCGAGTACTTCGCGGCGATGCCCGAACGCCTCTTCGGCCGGCAGATCCCCGTCGACGGGGGAGTGAACATCACCTTCGCCGAACCGCTCGGGGTCGTCGGGGTCATCGTGCCGTGGAACTTCCCGATGCCGATCGCCTCGTGGGGGTTCGCCCCCGCGCTCGCCGCCGGCAACACCGTCGTCCTCAAACCGGCCGAGATCACCCCGCTCACGGCGATCCGCATCGGCGAACTCGCCCGCGAAGCCGGGATCCCCGAGGGCGTGCTTCAGGTCATCCCCGGCAAGGGATCGGTCGTCGGCGAACGCTTCGTCACCCACCCGGCCGTCCGGAAGATCGTCTTCACCGGCTCCACCGAGGTGGGCAAGCGGATCATGGCCGGCTGTGCGGCGCAGGTGAAGAACCTCACCCTCGAACTCGGCGGCAAGAACTCGAACATCGTCTTCGACGACGCCGACATCGCCGCCGCTGCGGCAGCGGCCCCCGGGGGCGTCTTCGACAACTCGGGACAGGACTGCTGCTCTCGCTCGCGGCTGCTCGTCCAAAGGGGGATCTATGACGAGTTCATGGCCGCCCTCGAGGAGTCCGTCGGAGACTTCGCCGCCGCCGATCCGACGCTTCCGGACACGGCGATGGGACCGCTGGTCACCGCGGCGCACCGGGACAAGGTCGCCTCCTACGTCGCCGCCGGCGAGGTCGCGTTCCGGGGAACGGCACCGGAGGGACCGGGGTTCTGGTTCCCGCCGACCGTGCTCACCCCGGCTTCGACCTCCACCGCTGACTTCACGGAGGAGATCTTCGGTCCCGTGCTCTCGGTCGTGCCCTTCGACACCGAGGCCGACGCCCTGCGGATCGCCAACGACACCGAATACGGGCTCTCGGGCTCGATCTGGACGAACAGCCTCGACCGGGCGATGCGGGTCTCCCGCGGGGTCGAGGCCGGGAACCTCTCGGTGAACTCGCACGCCTCGGTCCGGTACTGGACGCCGTTCGGCGGGTTCAAGCAGTCCGGGCTCGGCCGCGAGCTCGGCCCCGACGCGGTCGCGTCATTCACGGAAGTCAAGAACGTCTTCTTCGCGACCCGGCCGGGGGAGTGAGCCGGGCTCGGCGAGCTCCAGACCCACCACCTCAGCCACACCACCTCAGACACACCAACTCAGACACACCAACTCAGACACACCACCTCAGACACATCACCAAGGAGAACCATGACCACAGCGGCAACCCGACTCAAGGACAAGGTCTGCGTCATCACCGGCGGTGCCTCGGGCATCGGGCTGGCGAGCGCGAAGCGGCTCGCCGAAGAGGGCGCGAAGGTCGTCATCGCCGACCTCGACGAGGCTCGCGGCCAGGAGGTCGCCGAGGAACTCGGCGGGCTCTTCGTCCGCGTCAACGTCGCCGACGAGGAGGATGTGAAGAACCTCTTCGACACCACCGTCGAGCACTACGGCCGGGTCGACGTCGCGTTCAACAACGCCGGCATCAACCCCACCGAGGACAATTCGATCCTCACGACCGACCTCGCCGCGTGGCAGAAGGTCCAGACGGTCAACCTCACCTCGGTCTTCCTCTGCTGCAAGTACGCGCTCACCCACATGGTCAGGCAGAGGTCGGGATCGGTCATCAACACCGCATCGTTCGTCGCCCTCATGGGGGCCGCCACCTCGCAGATCTCCTACTCGGCCTCGAAGGGCGGGGTGCTCTCGATGAGCCGAGAACTCGGGGTCCAGTTCGCCAAGGACGGCATCCGCGTCAACGCCCTGTGTCCCGGACCGGTGAACACGCCGCTGCTCCAGGAGCTCTTCGCCGCCGACCCCGTGCAGGCTCAGCGCCGCCTCGTCCACGTGCCCAGCGGCCGCTTCGGTGAGCCCGAGGAGATCGCCGCGGCCGTGGCGTTTCTCGCCAGCGACGATTCGACGTTCGTCAACGCCTCCACGTTCACCGTCGACGGCGGCATCACCTCGGCGTACGTCACTGCGGAGTGAGGGCGGCGGCTGAGTTGGGGCGTGCGGGGCTCTCGGTCAAGCCGGAGCGCACTTTTCGGGCGTTCCTCGCATCGCAAAGTGCTCGCCGGCTTGACCGAGGAGAATGAGGCCATGGCAGACGTGAGGATTCTCGTCATCGAACACGAGAAAGGCACCGGTCCTGAACGCTTCGGGCAGTGGCTCGAGGAGGCCGGCGCCGAGGTGGTCGTCGTCCGTCCGTACCTCGGCGAGGCGATCCCGGCCCCCGGCGACTACGCTGCGCTCCTCGTCCTCGGCGGCGCCGCAGGTCCCCTCGAGGACACGGCGAATCCGTGGTTTCCGCAGGTGAGGGAGCTGCTGCAGCGCTCTGCTGGCGGTGAGTTCCCGAGCTTCAACGTCTGCCTCGGCGGGGAGCTGCTCGCCGCGGCCACGGACGCGCGGATCTCCCGGCGGGAGCGCCCGCAGATCGGGATCTACGATCTCCGCACCACCTCGGCGGGGGAGTCGGACCCGGTCTTCGCCGCACTCGCCGGACGGACGCTGCCCTCGGTGCTCTTCCATCAGGAGGAGATGAGCCTGCCGGAGGGTGCGGAACTCCTCGTCACCGGCTCGGACGCGCCTGTGCAGGGGTTCCGGGTCGGCGAGTTCGCGTGGGGGACGCAGTTCCACCCGGAGACCGACGCCGTGCAGATCGCCCGCTGGCTGTCCTCGGACTCGGTCCCGCTGCCCGAGGGGAAGACGGCCGAGTCGATCGTCGAGGAGGTCCGCGCCGCCGACGCGGAGCTCATCGCGTGGGGCCGCGAGCTCGCGCAGAGATTCGTCGAGTATCTGCGCAGGCGAGAGGGCCGAAACGGCGCTGGGGCGGATGACGTCAACCTGACAACGAGCTGAGCGCTTGTTAGGTTGATGCTGGGTGCCGGTCCCGGACCGATCCTCCGGACGAATCCCTCACTCGCACCCGTGCGCATGAATTCCATAACTGAACACCTGTCCCAGCTCTCGGCCGTCGAGGCCCCGACCGGCACACTCCAGGCCGCCGACACAGTGCAGGCCGCCGGAATCGACCAGGCGATCGAGTCCTTCCTCGGGCCGATCGCGCAGACCTTCAGCAGCATCGTCTTCTTCGAGCTGCGCATCGGCGACCTCGGCATCCCGCTCATCGTCGTCTGGCTCATGGCCGCCGCGGTCTTCCTCACGATCTACCTCCGCTTCCATCCGGTCACCGGTCTGAAGTACTCGCTCGGCATCATCCGCGGACGCTTCACCCGCAAAACCGACCCCGGTCAGGTCTCGAGCTTCCAGGCGCTCGCCACCGAGCTCTCGGGCACCGTGGGCCTGGGCAACATCGCCGGTGTGGCCGTGGCGATCACGGTCGGCGGACCGGGCGCTGCGCTGTGGATCATCATCTTCGGCTTCTTCGCGATGACGGTGAAGATGGCCGAGGCGACGCTCGGCGTGAAGTACCGGCGCATCAACGACGACGGCACGGTCGCCGGCGGGCCGATGTACTACCTCCGCGACGGTCTCGCCGAGATCGGACGCCCGAAGCTCGGGAAGTTCTTAGCCGCGTTCTACGCCCTCACCGCGGTCATCGGCGTCATCGGTGCCGGCAACCTGTTCCAGGCGAACCAGGCGGCGTCGATCCTCGTCGGCGCCACCGGGGGCGAGGACAGCTTCCTCGCCGACAGGCTCTGGCTCATCGGCGTCGTCATCGCCGCCCTCACCGCGCTCGTCATCCTCGGCGGGATCCGGAAGATCGGGCAGTGGACGTCGAAGCTCACGCCGATGATGGCGATCCTCTACTTCCTCTCCGTCATCGTCATCCTCATCGTCAACGCGGGCGCCATCCCCGGCGCGTTCGTCCTCATGGTCGAGGGCGCGTTCAGCCCCGACGGCATCGCCGGGGGCATCGTCGGCGTCGCGATCGTCGGCATTCAGCGGGCGCTGTTCTCCAACGCCGCGGGCATCGGCTCGGCCGCGATGGCCCATGCCGCGTCGAAGACGACGAAGCCGGCGACCGAGGGCTTCGTCGCGATGTGGGAGCCGCTCATCGACTCCGTCATCGTCTGCACGCTCACCGCGCTCGCGATCATCACCACCGGGCTCTACACGACGAGCACCGAGGACGGCATCGGGCTGACCGCCGAGGCATTCGGCACTGTGAGCAGCTGGTTCCCGATCCTGCTCACCGTCGCCGTCGTCCTCTTCGCGTTCTCGACGATCCTCGCCTACGGCTACTACGGGCAGCAGGCCCTGGGCTACCTGACGGGGAACTCGAAGAAGGCGGACAAGGCGTACCAGATCTTCTGGATCCTCGCCGTCATCGTCGGCGCCTCGATGTCGCTCGAGTCGGTCATCGCCTTCTCGGATGCGATCTTCTTCCTCATGGCCCTTCCCAACCTGCTCGGCATCTACTTCCTCTGCCGCATCCTCCGCCTCGAGATCCTCCGGCTGCGGAAGAAGATCGACGTCGGGGTGGTCACCGAGATCAGCCCGCCGGAGCTCCAGGTGGGCATGGGCGACCATGAGCCCACCTCGGAGCAGGTCGCCGCCGCCGAGGCGGGACGCCGGCGCAAACGCGACCGGCTCCGCGAGGTGCGCAGCACGCTTAAGGAGAAGAAGCTCGCCCGCGCGAAGAAGGGCGAGTGAAGCGGCCGACCGGCTGTCCGGTCGGCCACCTCACTCCGCGGCTCAGGGCCGCTCCGTGGCTCAGGGCTTGACGATCTTCTGATCGGTGTTCGAGTAGCTGATCGAATCGGCCATCGAGCCGACGAGGCCCATCGTCACCCGCACCAGTCCCGGTTCGACGTCGTCGAGCGGGGGCGGGGTGTCGGTGCCGATGGTCAGCGACTTCCCGTCCTTCGTCGTCGCGGTGATCGACCCGATGTAGACGCTCACATCTCCCTTGAGCGTCATCTCGTCCGCCTTGGTCACGAGGCCCGGCTCACCGGGCGGGCGGACCGTGAGTGAGAAGCCGGTGATCGTGATCGAATCAGCGGTGATCTTCAGCGCCCGGATCGACCCCCCGTCCGCGGTGGGCACCGAGACGATCGAGACGCCGCTCAGCCCCGTGAACGAGAGCTTCTCCGAGCCCAGCGACGCCGGGGTCTTCGCGAAGATCGGCGCATCGTCGTCCTCCGTCGCCTCGACGGGGTCCGGGGACTCAGTGGGCTGCGGTGACTCCGTGGGCTCCGGGGCCTCCGTCGGCGACTCGGTCGGACCAGGCGTCGGGGACTCGGTGGGTGACTCCGTCGGGGTCGGTCCCACGCTCGGTCCCGGTTCGGCCGGATCCCCGCACGGGGACTGCGGACTGCACAGCGCCCCGGAACCGGGCCCCACCTCGGCGGCGGAGGCCCCCATCGACGTGAGCACCGTCGCGGGAACGGTGAGGGCGAGTGCCGAGAGAGCCAGCGCGGCGCTGCGGACGGGCGCCCTCATACGGTGCCTTCCCGGCTCGCGGTCTCCGCGACGTCCCTCCGTTCGTCCACCGATCCGAGGGACTCTGCGCTCGGTTCCCCGCTCGATGCCCCGTTCGGTTCGCGGGGACCCATCCACGCGACGACGAGCACGGCGCCGATGCTCGCGAGCAGCATTCCGAGGATGAAGCCGCCGAGGTTGACCCCGACGAGCGAGTAGACCGCGATGATGAGCGCGAGGATCCCGTAGAACACGTGGTGGACGGGCATCGCCATCGCGAGGACGCCGAGGACGACGAGGGTGATCGGGATGATCGTCGCCTGGAGTCCCTCGATGCCGAGCTGGATGTGGAGATTGCCCGTGTCGAGCTGACCGGAGAAGAAGAGCTCGATCCCGCCGAGGATGACGAGGAGGCCGCCGATGAACGGCCGCTGCCGGCGCCAGCGTCGGAAGCCGCCGGTCCGCTCCGTCCGGTGGCGACCGCGGCGTGACTGTGTGTTCGCTCGTCGTGTCTGTGCGCTCGCCATCAGAAGCACGTCTTCGATCCGTCGGTGAGCTCGAGCTTCATCCCCTTGAGGGTGAAGACTGACGCCTGCGTGCTCCACGCCGTCTGCTCGAGTCCCGAGATCGAGATGGTGTCCGAATCCTGGGCGAAGTCGCCCGCAGTGCCCTTGGCCTTGGTGTTGACGTCGGAGGCGTCGACGCCGATGCGGATGTTCGAGAACTCGGCGTCGCCCTTGAGTCCGGTCATCCCGATCTGCAGATCGCTCGCCGTCGCCGGTTGGCCGCCACCGCCGGCGGTGATGAGCACACCGGCCTTCCCGAGTGGCGTGTCGGTGACCGCGGACTGGCAGAGATCGCTGAGCTCGGCGCTCTTGATGTTCGCGATCGCGACCGTGTGCTTGCCGCCCTCGCTGTCCTCGGCGGTGCCGCCGTACTGGGAGAACCCCGTGCCCTCGAGCTGGGAGGCGCTGATCTGGAACTGGCTTCCCGACACCGAGAACGAGACCGGCACGGCACCCTGCGCGACACCTCCCATGAGACCGGCGGAGACGACGCCGGCGGGAATCGCGACGAGCGCGATCCGTCCGGCATACGACGAGGTGAGCTTGCTGATGTGGCGGAACTTCGGGAACTTCATCGATCCTCTTCCCGACGCCGACGACTGCGTCGGCGCCTCAATATGTGACGTAAGTTACTACGGGGTGTTACTGGCGAGTATATCGATCGTCCTTTCAGACGCAACACCCTCTGAGGTCGCCGATGGGCGAGGTTTTCTTGCCCGCAGTGCGCCAAGAGGGGCTGCGGGATCGGGCGGCGGTGCTCGTCGGGTCGTGCGGGCAGGTCGCGATCAATGCGGGTGGGGAACCGGGCCCCTCAGCGCTCGGGGTCGACCGCGCGGCGGCGCAGAGCGAAGGCGAGCGCCTGCTCGGCCGATTCGAGAAGTGCGGGGTCGCCGGAGAGGCGCATCGAGACCGCGATGCGGAAATCGTCGATCGCGTCGTCGACGCGACCAGCTGCCAGGAGCGCCTTTCCCCGGTGCTGTCGCATCGTGGCCTCCAGCGGGGTTCCGGCGGTCTCCGCGACGAGGCGATCATAGACGTCCGCGGCCTCGCCGGGTGCGCCGAGTTCGCGCAGGCAGTCGGCTCTGAGCGCGCGGGTGCGCAGCGTTGGGGGATGGTCGTCGAGCATGCGCAGAGCTGCGGCAGGTTCGTCGGACCACAGTCGTTCGAGGACCGGACACAACGGATCCTCGGCGAGTCCCGCCCGGAACGCCTGCAGGTCGACGATCGCCGGTCGCAGATCGCTGCCCCGCAGGATCCACCCCTGACCGCCGACGACGTCTGCGATCTCCGTCGGCGGCGCTTCGCTCTCAGGCGGTTGCTCTGCCATCTCCGACATCGCGTTCACCCCTCGAGGACGGACCAGTTCTCCCTGGTCAGGGTGACGGCGAGATCGTGGTCGTCGGCGCGGATCGCGGCCAGGATCTCGATGTGCTGCTCCGGCGAGGCTGACCCCTTCTCCGAATCGAAGTGGAGGTACTCCGCACGGCGCAGCGTCGCGGTGACGACCTCGAGATGGTCGAGGATGAGCGGGTTGCCGCTGCGCGTGAGCGCCACCGCGTGGAAGTCGTCGTCGGCGGCGATCGCCGCCTCGCTGTCCGAGGCCTCGAGCGCGGCCTGGAGGCGTGCGTTCGCCTCCTCCATCTCGGCGACATCGTCGGCGTCGAGGTGCGGCAGTGCGAGCTTCATCCCCAGCGCATGGAGTTCGGCGGCGACCTGGCGGGCGTTGATGATCGCCGCAGGGTTCTCCGGGGCAACGCGGGTCATCTTCCCCGGCTCCGCGACGACGAGGCCGGCCTGGGCGAGGCGCTGCAGGGCCTCGCGCACCGGGGTGCGGGAGACCCGCAGCCACGACCCGAGCTCCTGATCGCGCAGCTGCTCTCCCGGTGCGAGCTGACCGCGGATGATGGCATCGCGTATCGACCGGTAGACGTCGTCGCGCAGCAGCGTGCGGTGCGGGATCGGTGACGCCTCGGGTATCGGCACGGCTGCTCTCCCTGTCTATGCGGTGACGGTTGGTCTGTACGGTGACAGCTGATCTGTGCGGTGACGGCTGGTTGGCCAGCCCCTGTGAATCCTGACATGTGGGATGGTCGGTCGCTCCTCATTGTAGCGACGCTCGGAATGCAATATATTGCATATCGTGAGGTGGGTCTCAACGACGAGGCCCATCCACCACTGCCCGTGACCCGACCGACAGCGACACAGTCCCAGCACCGCCCCCAGAGACAAGGACGCCATGGCCATCACCGACTTCGAGCGCTACCCCCTGACCTTCGGCCCGAGCCCCGTGCACGAGCTGCGCCGACTGAGCGACCACCTCGGTGGGGCGACGATCTGGGCGAAGCGCGAAGACGTCAACTCGGGTCTCGCATTCGGCGGGAACAAGACCCGCAAACTCGAGTACATCGTCCCCGACATCCTCGCCTCGGGCGCGGACACGCTCGTCTCGATCGGCGGCTACCAGTCCAACCACACCCGCCAGGTCGCCGCCGTCGCCGCGCACCTCGGGCTGAAGTCCCGCCTCGTCCAGGAGCGCTGGGTCGACTGGGACGACCCGGTCAACGACCGGGTCGGCAACATCGAGATCTCACGGATCATCGGCGCCGACGTCCGCCTCGACGACTCCGGTTTCGACATCGGCTTCCGCTCGAGCTGGGAGGACGCGATCGCCGAGGTGGAGGCCGCCGGCGGCACCCCGTACCCGATCCCGGCCGGAGCCTCGGAGCATCCCCTCGGCGGACTCGGGTTCGCGAACTGGGCGTACGAGGTCGCCGGACAGGAGGCCGAGCTCGGGGTCTTCTTCGACACCATCGTCGTCTGCACGGTCACCGGATCGACGCACGCCGGCATGATCGCCGGCTTCGCCGCCGTCGAAGCCGCCGGCGGCCGGCCCCGGACGATCATCGGCATCGACGCCTCGGCGACGCTGGACAAGACCCGCGAGCAGGTCAAGCGGATCGCGAACCGCACCGCCGACCTCATCGGGCTCGGCCGCGAGATCACACCGGCCGAGGTCGACATCCGCTCCGGCTGGCAGGGACCCGCCTACGGCATCCCCGACGAGACGACGGTCGCCGCGATCCGCACGACCGCCGAACTCGAAGGCGTCATCCTCGACCCCGTCTACGAGGGCAAGTCGATGGCCGGACTCATCGACCTCGTCGGGGACGGGACGATCGGCGCGGATTCGACGGTCCTCTACGCCCACCTCGGCGGACAGCTCGCCCTCAACGCGTACAGCTCGATCTTCTCCGAGGCTCCGACCCCCGCCACGACCCGCTGATCCCCCCTTCTCGAAAGGCACACGACCATGGCCGCGAACGACCAGCAGAGCACCGTGAACACGCCGAGCACCGACCAGCGCGACGCCGACGAACTCCACCAGTTCGAGACGTCGATCCAGGTCAGCCCGCCCGGCACGAACGACAGGCCGCTGACCGCCTCGGCGTCGGGAGAGGACGAGGTCCTCGACGAGATCGCCCAGCGCGTGCTCTGGCTCGCCACCTCGATCATCGACCGCGCCAACCGCGGGCGGGCCAACAGCGACGGCGTCAAGGTCGGCGGACATCAGGCGTCCTCGGCGTCGATGGCCGGCATCATGACCGCACTCTGGTTCACGACGCTGCGCTCTGTCGACCGCGTCTCCGTCAAACCGCACGCCTCCCCGGTCCTCCACGCGATCAACTACCTCCTCGGCGACCTCGACGTCTCCTACCTCGACACCCTGCGCTCCCGCGGCGGCCTCCAGCCGTACCCCTCGCGGACGAAGGACCCCGACACCGTCGACTTCTCGACGGGATCCGTCGGCATCGGCGCGACCGCCCCGATCTGGGCGGCCCTGGCCCACCGGTACGTCTCCGACCGCTTCCCCGACACCCCCTCAGCCGGTCGTTTCTACTCCCTCCTCGGCGACGCGGAGATGGACGAAGGCGCGGTGTGGGAGGCGATCATCGACCCGGAAGTCCGCGCGCTCGGCGAAGTCACGTGGATCGTCGATCTCAACCGCCAGTCCCTCGACCGGGTCATCCCCGACGTCCAGATCCAGCGCCTCCAGGGCATGTTCGCCGCTGCCGGCTGGCAGGTGCTCACGTGTCAGTGGGGGCGCAGGCTCGAGACCGTCTTCGCCGGTGAGGGAGGTGAGGCGCTGCGGCAGCGGCTCGTCTCGATGCCCAACCCCGAGTACCAGCGTCTCCTGCGTGCCCATCCCACCGAAGTCCACGACCGTCTGCTCGCGGGCCTCGCCGAGGCGGACGCCGCCTCCCTGCGCACCGTCACCGACCGCTTCGCCCCCGACGACCTCGCCTCCCTCATCCGCGACCTCGGCGGTCACGATCTCGGCCAGCTCGTCGACACGTTCGACCAGATCGACGACACGCGTCCGACCGTCGTCTTCGCCTACACGATCAAGGGTCGTGGCCTCGCCACCGAAGGCCACCCCGGCAACCACGCCGCGCAGCTCACCGAGGACCAGATGCGCGACCTCGCCGCCGCCTCGGGGATGGACCTCGAGAACCCGTGGCAGACCTTCGACGCGGACACCCCGGCCGGGCGGCTCTGCGTCGAGACTGCCGAGCGCCTGTGCCGGGAGCCGATCACCACCCATGCCGTCGCCGAGGTGCCCGCCGAGCTCGGGTTCACCCCGAAGGCCGTCGTCTCGACGCAGGCCGCGCTCGGACGGTTCCTCGCCGACCTCAAGAACGTCGCCCCCGAGGTCGCCCGCCGCGTCGTCACCGTCTCACCCGACGTCGCGACGTCGACCAACCTCGGCGGATGGATCAACAAGACCGGCGTGTGGTCACCGGCCGGACGCGAGGACTGGTTCTCCGACGACCGGGAGCGGGTGCTCAAGTGGCACGAGGACTCGAGCGGGCAGCACATCGAGATGGGCATCGCCGAGATCAACCTCGTCTCCCTCGCCGGTGAGCTCGGCACCACCGGGCAGCGGTGGGGTCAGCCGCTGCTGCCGATCGCGACGATCTACGACCCGTTCATCAACCGCGCCCTCGAGCCGTGGACGTTCGGGCTCTACGCGGGCGGACGCTCGATCATGGTCGGCACTCCCTCCGGTGTGACCCTCGCCCCCGAAGGCGGGGCGCACCAGTCCTTCAACACCCCCTCGGTCACCCTCGAGATCCCGAAGCTCACCAGCTGGGAACCGGCGTTCGCGCAGGACCTCGAATGGACGCTGCTCGAAGCGCTGCGCGACCTCGCCGATCCCGACGGCGACTCCGCGTACTTCCGCCTGACGACCCGGCCGGTGGCCCAGGAGCGTGCCGCCGTCCCCACCGATCCGCTCCTGCGGGAGCGCCGCAGGCAGCAGGTGATCGCCGGCGGCTACCGGCTGAGCGACCATCCGGCGAGTGAGGACGCAGTGACGCTCGTCGGCGTCGGGGCGATGATGACCGAGGTCCTCGACGCCGCAGAAAGGCTCGAGAGTCTCGGCATCCGCGCCGGTGTCGTGTGCCTGACCTCGCCGTCGATGATCTTCCGGGCCGTCCAGGAGCGGACCCGGGTGAGTCCGAGCCCCCGCTCGGCCATCGCCGATGAGCTCTTCCCCGCCGCGCACCCGGCACCGCTCGTCACCGTCCTCGACGGTCACCCGCACACGCTGTCGTTCCTCGCCGGCATCCGCGGAGACCGGACGCGCAACCTCGGCGTCAGCGACTTCGGGCAGGCCTCCTCGGTCTCCGAGGCCCACGAGATCCACGGCATCGACACGGTCTCGATCGTCTCGAACGCCCTCGACCTGCTCGGGAGGTGAGCGTCACCGGCGCCGAAGTGGGTCCCCCGCCTCGGCGGGTGCGGACCCCTGATTCGGCAGATGCGGGGGTCCTCGAACCGGCCTGCCGAAACCGTGACAGCCGTAGTCCTCACCTACGGAATCCGTCGCTTGATGCGCGGAATCCGCACAACCTCGGCGGGGGCATCGGGAGGCTCGGAGTGCTGATGATACCCCCAGGTTCCGGCACTTGTTGCTCAGGTCACGTGTTGATAGCGTGAGAGGCAGGCATACGCGATCCGTCGATTCGGGCGGCGTCGCAGTAGGCAACCGCTTCCCTGGAATCACCCAGGGTGCCATGAGTCAAAGGAGTCTGGAATGAGCAGTTCAGTCAGCGCCGCGACCGGCTACCGGGTCGAGAACCCGGCCACGGGCGAGATCGTCGAGCGGTTCGACACCGCCACCGACGAGCAGATCGGTCAGGTCATCGACGAAGCTCAGGCTGCTTACCTGAAGTGGCGTGAGAAGAGCATCGAGGATCGTGCCGCGATCGTCAACAAGGTCGCCGCCCTCTTCGGTGAGCGCAAGGAAGAGCTCGCGAAGATCATCGCCGAGGAGATGGGCAAGCCCATTCCCGAGGGCATCGAGGAAGCCGAGTTCTGCGAGGCGATCTTCAACTACTACGCCGACAACGGGCCCGAGTTCTCCAAGGACGAGGAGATCAAGTCCTTCTCCGGCGGCAAGGCCTACATCCAGCGCCGTCCCGTCGGCGTGATCCTCGGCATCATGCCGTGGAACTTCCCGTACTACCAGGTGGCCCGCTTCGCCGCGCCGAACCTCGTGCTCGGCAACACGATCATCCTCAAGCACGCTGAGATCTGCCCGCGTTCGGCGGCCGCGATCCAGCAGATCATGGATGACGCCGGCGTGCCCAAGGGCGTGTACAACAACGTCTACGCCTCGCACGACCAGATCGAGACGATCATCGCCGATCGCCGCGTCCAGGGCGTCTCGCTCACCGGCTCCGAGCGTGCCGGGTCGATCGTCGGCGCACTCGCCGGCAAGTACCTCAAGAAGGCCGTGCTCGAGCTCGGCGGATCCGATCCGTACATCATCCTCGACACCGACAACCTCGACGAGGCCGTCGACACCGCATGGGGCACCCGCCTGTACAACACCGGCCAGGTCTGCAACGCGAACAAGCGCATGATCGTCATGGACGACATCTACGACGACTTCGTCGCCGGGATCACCGAGCGCGCGAAGTCCTCGGAGAAGTCGAACCCGTCCGAGCCCGTCGAAGGCGGATACTCGCCCCTGTCCTCGCGGTCTGCCGCGGAGAACCTCCGCAAGCAGCTCGAGCGCGCGGTCGAGCAGGGTGCCACCCTCGTCGGCGGCGAACTCGCCGACGACGGTTCGGCCTACATCACCCCGGCCGTGCTCACCGGCGTGACCTCGGACATGGATGCGTTCCGCGAGGAGCTCTTCGGTCCCGTGGCCACGGTCTACAAGGTCTCGAGCGACGACGAGGCCCTCGAGCTCGCCAACGACACGGACTTCGGCCTCGGCGGCGCCGTGTTCTCGAAGGACGAGGAGCGCGCGGCGAAGATCGCCCAGCAGCTCGATGTCGGCATGTCGAACGTCAACACCCCTGCCGGTGAGGGCGCGGAGATCCCGTTCGGCGGCACGAAACGCTCGGGCTTCGGCCGCGAGCTCGGCCCCTACGGCATGGACGAGTTCGTCAACAAGCGCATGTACTACGTCGCCGAGTGACACCCTGACCGGGGTGCGCCGCTGATCAGTGCTAGTCGCTGACTCAGGCGGCGGGGCACGGTCGGTCGGTTGCACATTCGGTTGCACGTGAGCGGGCGTCGCGTCCGGTGCGGGAGAGTCCTCCCGGGCTGGGTGCGGCGCCCGCTTCGCGTGCCCGGGCTCGTCTTTCGGGTGCCCGGTGGCGCCGCGCACGCCACTGCGCCCCTTGCCGCGTCCCCTGCCGCGCCCCCTGCCGCGCCCCCGAGGAGGATCCGGTTCGAATCTGGCACCAAAATCGAACCGGATCCTCCTCGGGAAGCGCGACGCCGGCGTCCGACGGCTGCGGTGACGACCACCTCGGCGGGGATCATGTTCAGCCACTGCGCAACCTTCGCCGTCTAGACTGCGGAGTATGACGGAAGAGTGGACATCGCGGTGGCACATCACCGGGAAGAACGAGGTCATCCGGCAGTGGTCGCACGAGGACGGTCAGCAGGCGTATCGCCGCTACCAGACGACCAGCCGACCCTCACTGCAGAACCTCATCACCCTCGATGAGCACATCGGACGCTTCGACAGCCTGTGGAGCCGGATGTCGATCGTCTTCGTCGCACTCGGAGTGCTCGCGACCCTTGGGGTCGTCCTCGGTCTCTTCGGCCTCCCGATGTACGGAGTCGCGAACTCGGTGTCCCTGACCGTCGGGATCACCTCGGTGGCGATCATCGTCCTCATCCCCATCGTCGCGATCTTCATCATGCGCCACCTGCGCACCGAGGTCACCCGCCTCTACGCCGAGGCCGGCATCCCCGACGCGACGGGCACCGTCATCCCCGTCGCCGAGGGCGAAGTCCTCGTCGCCCGCTCCGGCATCGAGACGAGCGAACCGGTCGCCGCCAAGGCTCCCTGATGCCCATCACCGAGGCGATCCTCGAGACCGCCCGGACCCACCCCGACCGACCTGCGATCGTCGGTGAGGATGCCCGCCTCAGCTACGCCGGGCTCGTCGCCGACTCCCGCAGCCTCGCCGCCGCCGTCGATGCCCTCCACCGCGCTCAGTCGCACCCGCCGCGCCCGGCCCCGGAGACTGCGGGCATCCCGATCACCGCGGTGAGCCTCACCTCGGCGCTCACGACCGCCCGCATTGTCGCCGGGCTCGCCGGCTTCCGCGCCGTCTCGGCGACGATCGACCCTCGATGGCCGCTGAACCACCAGGTAGGCGTCATCACCGCGACCGGCATCGGGCTCGTCATCAGCGATTCCCCGACCCTCGCCGAGGCGCTCGCCGCGTCCGGCTGGACCGGCACCGTCGTCACCGCCGCCGAACTCGCCGCCGCGCAGGAGCGCCGCTGCGACCGTGCTCATGCCCTGGGTCCCGATCTCCCGTCGCCGTCCGTCCGCGGCCCCGACGAGGCGTTCCTCATGCTCTTCTCCTCCGGCACGACGAGCGACCCCAAGGCGTTCCTCAAGACCCGCGAGCAGTACCGCGCCAACGTCGCCGTCTCCTCGGCGCACCTCGAACCCCTGCCCGGCGTCGTCACGCTCGCCCCCGGCCCCGTCTCCTACAGCCTCACCCTCTATGCCGTCATCGAGAGCCTCGCGACCGGCGGGACGATCCACGTCGCCGACGAGTTCGCACCGCTTCCCCTCGGACGCCGCATCGCCGAGGAGTCCGTCACCCGGATCGTCGCCGTCCCCGCCGTCGTCGCGGCCCTCGCCGAGGCGGCCGACCGTGATCCCGACCGCTTCGTAGGCCTCGACCTCGTCGTCACCGGGGGAGCGAACCTCCCCACAACCATCCGCGACCGCCTCGCCGAGGTGCTCCCGGACACCCGGCTCATCAGCTACTACGGTGCCGCGGAGATCGGATTCATCGGCGACAGCCGGGACGGCGACGGGACGTGGATCGAAATCTATCCGACGATCGCCGCAGACATCCGCGACGAGACCGGCGACCCCGTGCCCGAGGGCGAGCTCGGCACCCTGTGGATCCTCGCCGCCGCATGCTCCGACGGCTACCTCGCAGGCACGACCGACGCCGTCCTGCGCGGACCCGACGGCTGGGCGAGCGTCGACGACCAGGGTCGCATGGTCGACGGTCGCCTCCAGCTCGCCGGCCGCGCCGGCGACATCGCCGTCACCGGCGGACACAAGGTCTCGCTACCCGAGATCGAACGGGCCTTTGCGACTCTGCCCCACCTCGGCGAGGCCATCGCGATCGCTCTGCCCGACTCCACGCTCGGCAGCCTCATCGCCCTCGTCGTCGAAGACGCGGGTGTCGTCGACGACGGCGACTCCGGCGCCGACAAGCCCGGCGCCGGCGGCCACGGTCCCGAGCACCCCGACAAGGCGGCCCTGCTCGCCCACGCCCGGTCACATCTCGCACCGCAGTTCGTCCCGCGCCGGTTCTACGCACTGCCCCGGCTGCCGC
Organism: Brevibacterium sp. LS14; assembly: GCF_012027885.1. Taxonomy (NCBI): domain Bacteria; kingdom Bacillati; phylum Actinomycetota; class Actinomycetes; order Micrococcales; family Brevibacteriaceae; genus Brevibacterium; species Brevibacterium sp. LS14. The sequence goes on along the minus strand of NZ_SJXG01000047.1, from coordinate 206,114 downwards.
GGACCGTCGGCGGGAAGATCCGACGCACCGAGACCGTTGACCTCATCGTGAGCGGAGAGGGAACGAGACTGTGAACCGCGTCGTCATCACCGGCATGGGTGCGATCACCCCGAGCGGGCTCGACGCCGGCGCACTGTGGGAATCGGTGCGCGAAGGCCGCAGCGCCATCGACGTCCTCGACGGGGAGCAGTTCGCCGACCTCGCCGTGCGCATCGGCGGCCGGATCAGGGACTTCGACGCCGAGGCGGTCCTACCCCGAGCGCTCGCCCGCAGGCTCAGCCCCGTCCAGCACTGGGCGATCGCCGCCGCCGACGAAGCCCTCACCCAGGCGGGCATCCCCACCCCGTCCGAGGACCTGCCGTGGGAACGCCACCGAGTCGCCGTCATCGCCGCTACGGGATCGGGTCCTGTCGACGCGATGCAGGAGGCCACCCGCGCCCTCGAGACATCGGGGCCGCGCGGGGTCCCGATCACCCTCGCCATCCACGGCGCCCCCGACTCCGCGGCCGCGCTCATCAGCCAGCGACACGACCTCCGGGGACCCGCACAGGGAGTCTCGGCCACATGTGCGTCCGGGGCGATCGGCCTCGGCGAGGGGCTGCGCCGCATCCGCCACGGCTACGCCGAGGCCGTGCTCGTCGTCGGCATGGAGGACTGCCTCGGGCCGGTCAACCTCGCCTCGAACGCGAATATGCGGGCACTCGCCGCAGGGTTCGAGGACGACCCCACCGCCGCGAGCCGACCCTTCGACACCGCCCGGAACGGCTTCGTCATGAGCCAGGGCGCCGGGGCGATCCTCCTCGAATCCGCCGAGTCCGCCGCCGCGCGAGGCGCCGAGGTGATGGCCGAACTCGCCGGGTTCGGTGCCGCGAGCGACGCCCACCACCCGACGAACCCGCACCCCGAGGGCAGGGGTGCCGCCGCTGCCGTGCGCGAGGCCCTCGCCGACGCCGGCCTCGACCCCGCCGACATCGACCACATCAACGCCCACGCCACCGGCACCCCGGCCGGCGACAGGGCGGAACTCGCCGCCTTCGAGTCGGCCCTCGGGCAGGCGGCCCACCGGATCCCGATGAGTGCGACGAAGTCGGTCACCGGCCACCTCCTCGGCGCCTCCGGGATCGTCGAGGCGATCATCGCGGTGATGACCCTGCGCGACCAGACCCTGCCGCCGACGCTCAACCTCGAGTCACCGGAGTTCCCAGACTGGGACATCGTCGCAGGCCAGGCCCGCAGGATCGCCGACGGCAGCTCGGCCGACGGTGGTCCTGGCGAGAACCGGCTCGACACCGTCCTCTCGACGTCGTTCGGCTTCGGCGGGCACAACGGCGCGATCATCCTGCGGAACCCCGAGCGGCCGGCTCGGCAGCGCCCCGAGAGCACAGAGCACCCCACAGAGGAGAATCGATGAGCGACCGTGAGACCCGCATCGCCGAACTCGGCGATCGGTACCTTCCCGACGATGCGCTCGAGCGCTTCCGCGAGCGCGCGGCCGTCTACGACCGGGAGAACACGTTCTTCGACGAGGACCTCGAGGAGCTGCGCGCCCTCGGCTACCTCACGCTCTTCGTCCCCGAGTCCCACGGCGGACCCGGGCTCAGTCTTTTCGAGGTCGCCCGCCTCCAGCAGCGCCTCGCCGGGACGGCCCCGGCGACGGCACTGGCGGTCAACATGCACCTCATGACCACGGGTGTGGCCAAAGCGCTCGCCGACCGCGGGGATGACTCCCTGACCTGGGTCTTCGACGAGACCATGGCCGGGGAGATCTTCGCCTTCGGCATCTCGGAGCCCGGCAACGACTGGGTCCTCCAAGGCTCGACCACCGAGGCGGTGCCGACACCCGACGGCGGATACGAGCTCACCGGCGTGAAGATCTTCACCTCGCTCTCCCCGGTGTGGACCCGGCTCATCGTCCACGGTGCGATCACCCCGGACGACGACGGCATCGCCGGCCCCGACGCGGACGCCCCCGCCGAAGGGGAGCTCGTCTACGGCTTCATCGACCGCAGGGCCCCGGGGATCACGGTCTCCGACCAGTGGGACGTCCTCGGGATGCGGGCCTCACAATCGCGGGCGACGATCCTCGACCACGTGCCGATGCGCCCCGACCGCGTCTCCCGCATCATCCCGGCCGGCCGTCACCCGGACCTCCTCACCTTCGCGATCACGAGCAACTTCCAGCTCCTCATCGCCGCCGTCTACGCCGGGGTCGCCGCCCGCGCCCTCGAGATCGGGGCGGCGGCGCTGAAGAAGCGGAGGTCGGCGAAGGCGGGAACGTCCTTCGCCGAGGTGCCCGAGACCCGTGCCCGGCTCGCCGACGCCCACCTCGACTACCAGGCCGTGCCCGCGATGATCGACGCGTACGCCCGTGACTTCGACGACCTCGTCGACCACGGCGCCGGGTGGCCGCTGCGTCTCGTGGCCGCCCGGATCAAGGCCGCCGAGGTGGCCCGCTCGGCGGCGGAGATCGCCCTGATGAGCACCGGCGGCAGCGGCTTCGACAACGCGCATGAGGCCTCCCGCCTCTACCGGGACGCGACCGCGGGTCTCTTCCACCCGCCGAGCGCCGACGCCGCGCGCCCGATGTACGCAGCCGCTCTCCTCGACGACTGAGGCATCCTCGACCACTGAGGCCTTCTCGATCACTGGGTCGGCCGCCGACGTCGATCCTCTCTGGCAGCCCTCTGTGCACTTCCGATGTGTCCGCGGAAACATATTGACGTATAAACATACGTGCATACGATGGAACTATGGACACGGCAGCACGCAAGGACGGGACACCGACGACCACTCGACCGAAGGATGACGGACACGGTCACGGTCGCCTCGGCGGGCCCGCCTGGGAACTCGGGTTCGCGATCACCTCCGGTGTCACGTACATCGCCGGGGCGATCTTCGAGTACTTCGTCCCCGGCGCACCTCTGACGCAGATCGCCATCCCCCTCTTCCTCGCCACGTACTTCTTCGGCGGGTTCTTCACCTTCGCGACCGCGATCAACTCCGTGCGACACGGCCGGTTCGAGGTCGACTTCCTCATGCTCGTCGCCGCGATCGGTGCCGCAAGCGTCGGCCGCTTCGCCGAGGGCGCCGTCCTCCTCTTCCTCTTCTCGCTCGGGCACGCGCTCGAGGAGTATGCGATGGGCCGAGCGAAGAAGTCGATCGAAGCGCTCGCCGAACTGGCCCCGGCCACAGCGCTGGTCCGCGTCGGCGACGACGTCGTCGAACGCCCGACCGAGGAATTGGAGATCGGCGACACCGTCGTCGTCCGACCTCATGCCCGGATCCCCGCGGACGGCTTCGTCGCCGTCGGCAATTCGGCCGTCGACCAGGCGGCGATCACCGGTGAGAGCATTCCCGCCGAGAAGTCCCCGGTCGCCGACCCCGGCGACGCCCTCGACAACCCGGGTCGCATCGACACGGCCTCGCGGGTCTTCGCCGGCACCGTCAACGGCTCGGGCTCCCTCGACATCGTCGTCCTCGCTGTGGCCGCCGATTCGACGCTCTCCCGCGTCGTCACGATGGTCCGCGAGGCCGACGACACGAAGAGCGCGACCCAGCGATTCATCGACCGGTTCCAGCGCTGGTACGTGCCCGCGGTCATCGCGCTCGTCGTCGCCGTCCTCGCCTTCGGGTGGCTCTTCCTCGACGAATCGTTCGCCGACAGCTTCTACCGGGCGATGCTCGTCCTCGTCGCCGCGAGCCCTTGTGCGCTCGCGATCGCCACTCCCGCCGCCGTACTCTCGGGTGTCGCCCGGGCGGCCCGCGCGGGCCTGCTCATCAAGGGCGGCGGACCGCTGGAGACGCTCGGCAAGGTGCGCTCGATCGCCTTCGACAAGACCGGCACACTGACGTGGGGTCTGCCCAGGCTCACCGACATCCGACCCGCCGAGGGCGCCGATGCCGACGAACTCTCCCGTGTCGCGCTCGCCCTCGAATCCTCCGTCGACCACCCCCTGGCCACGGCGATCGTCGCCGGCCTCGAACCTCAGATTCCGGCCGCGGATCGCCTCGAGGCCGGCGACGTCGAATCGGTCACGGGACAGGGCGTGACCGCAACGATCGCGGGCGAACCGGCGGAACTCGGCAGCCTGCGCATGTTCGCCGGCGACCTCACCCCGGAGATCGACGGTCTCGTCACTCAGCTGCAGGACGAGGGACGGACGATCATGGTCGTGCGGTGGGGCGGACGGTTCCTCGGCGCCCTCGGCGTCATGGACGCCCCCCGCTCCGAGGCGAAGGCCGTCATCAGCTCACTGCGGACCTCCGGCGTCGACGAGCTCGTGATGATCTCCGGGGACAACCAGCGCGTCGCGGATGCGATCGGCTCCGAGGTCGGTGTCGACACCGCCGCCGGCGACCTCATGCCCGAGGACAAGGTGTCGACGATCCGCCGCCTCGCCTCGCAGGGCGACACCGCGATGGTCGGCGACGGCGTCAACGACGCACCGGCGATGGCCAACGCCTCGGTGGGCGTGGCCATGGGCGCGGCGAGCTCCGCGGTGGCGCTCGAGACCGCCGACGTGGCGCTGATGAGCGACGACATCGGCAAGGTCCCGTTCCTCATCCGGCTCAGCCGAGCCTCCTCGGCGATCATCCGGCAGAACCTCATCGCCTCCCTCGTCATCGTCGCCTTCCTCGTTCCCGCAAGCCTGCTCGGCCTGCAGATGGGTCCGGTCGTCTTCATCCATGAGGGTTCGACCTTCCTCGTCGTGCTCAATGCACTGCGGCTGCTGCGCTTCGGCAACGGCGACGAGCACTCGGGCATCGCTCACGAAGCCAGGCCCGAGTAGACCGGCTCTCCCCTCGAAGCCGGCCGATCCTCGGTTCGGTCCGCGCACAGCCCGACAGCTGTGCGCGGACCGAACGCTGTGCGGGAAGGACGCCCGGCGCGAATCGAGGACGCGCAGTGTCGATTTCTCGTTCGGGAATCGACACCGCGCGTCCTCAACGCGCGTCCGGGGTGGGTGCTCAGACCTCCGGGAGGAGGGAGATCGGGTTCTCGATGCAGTCGGCGACGAAGGTGAGGAACTCGCTCGGCTCCGCACCGTCGCATGCGCGATGGTCGAAGACGAAGCTCAGGTACATCACCTTGCGGACGGTGAGCTCGCCGTCGACGACCCACGGCCGGTCCTTGATCCGGCCGAGGCCGAGCATGGCGACCTCGGGCAGGTTGATGATCGGTGCCGACCCGTCGACGCCGAACACCCCGTAGTTGTTGAGCGTGAACGTGCCGCCGGAGAGCTCCGAGGCCGCGAACTTGCCGGTCGACGCCTTGCCGACGGTGTCGACGATCGAGTCGCGCAGCTGCCGCAGATTCATCTCGCCGGCTCCGTGGACGACGGGAACCATGAGCCCGCGCGGGGTCTGCGCAGCGAGCCCGAGGTTGATGTCGCCGTGGGTGACGATCTCGTTCGCCGCCGTGTCGATCGACGAGTTGAGGATCGGGTACTGCTTGAGCCCGGCGATGACGAACCGCGCGACGAGTGCGAGCAGCGAGTACTTCTCACCCGTGCGCGCCTCGAGGGCCTTCTTCGTCCGCAGCAGCTCGGTCGCGTCGACGTCGAGCCAGATCGTCGCCTCAGGAATCTCATTCCGCGACTGCGTGAGCCTCTCCGACACGACCTTCCGCAGACCCGTGATCGGAGTCCGGGTGTCAGGGTCGGTGCTTTCGACCGTCGAAGCCGTCGCCGAGGCGGCCGGCTGTCCGGCGGTGCTGCTGGTGAGGTCGGTGGTCGTGCCGGTCTCGATCGCCGCGAGGACATCGGCCCTCGTCACGACTCCGCCGGGACCCGTGCCCGTGAGGTGCTTCGCGCTCAGCCCATGCTCCTGGGCGAGCCGGCGCACGATCGGCGAGGTGACCGGCGAGGTTGTGGGCGACGACGGTGCTGCCGGTGCAGCGGGCTGGGCGGTTGCGGATGCGGACTGCGCCGGGGCGGGCGTCGTAGCCGTTTCCGGGGCAGTCGCCGCAGCGCTGCTGTTTCCAGCATTGCTGGTCTCAGCACTGCTGCCGCTCCCGGCACTGCGCTTGCCGCCGAACGTCCGCTTCTTGCCCGAGCGGGCCTTGGGCTCCGAAGCGCCGTAGCCGATGAGGTTCGCACCGCCGCCTTCGACGCCGACCGGATCTTCTGCGTCATCGGCGGCCGGCGGCTCGGTCGGATCCTCCTCGGCGCCGGTGCCCGCCGCAGCAGACGAGCCGCCCGCAGCGGCAGCCGAACCACCCGCGCCGGCGGGCGAACCTCCGGCCTCAGCCCCCGCCTCGGCGACGGAGAGCAGAGCCTGCCCGGCCTCGACCGTGTCTCCGGCCTCGGCATGGAGGGCGACGACCGTGCCCGCGAAGGGGCATGGGAGTTCGACGACGCTCTTGGCCGACTCGACCTCGACGACCATCTGGTCGACGTGGACGGTGTCGCCGACGGCGACCTTCCAGCTGATGAGCTCCGCCTCGGTGAGGCCCTCTCCCAGGTCAGGGAGGATGAAGTCGCGGGCACCCGCGCTCGTCACGGCACTCATCACAGATCCCAATCCCACGATTCGAGGGCGTCGAGAACGCGTTCGGCGGTCGGCAAGTAGTACTCCTCGAGCTTGGGGGACGGGTAGGGGACGTCGAAGCCGGTGACCCGGAGGATCGGGGCGGCGAGGTAGGTGAAGTTGCGTTCGGTGACCCGAGCGGCCACCTCGGCGCCGTATCCGCCGAACTGGGCGGCTTCATGGATGACGGCGGCGCGGCCGGTCTTGCGGACCGACGCGGACACGGTCTCATCGTCGAACGGAGAGAGCGTGCGCAGGTCGATGACCTCGATGGACAGGCCGTGCTCGGGTCCCGCCTCGGCGGCCTCGAGGGCCGTGCGCACGGTCGGACCGTACGCGAGGAGGGTGGCGTCGGTGCCCTCGCGGATCACCTCGGCGCGGTTCATCGGGGCCGTGGTCACCGGGAGGCTGAGCTTGTCCTTCATCCAGTACCGGGACTTCGGCTCCATGAAGATCACGGGGTCGTCGGAGGCGATCGACTCGCGCAGCAGCGAGTACGCATCGGCCGGGTTCGACGGGGTGACGACGGTCAGCCCCGGCGTCGACGTCCAGTATGCCTCGGAGGAGTCCGAATGGTGTTCGACGCCGCCGATGTCGCCGGCGTAGGGGATGCGGATGGTGATGGGCAGGCTGATGCGGCCCTTCGTCCGGTTCCGCATCTTCGCGATGTGGGAGACGATCTGCTCGAACGCGGGGTAGGCGTACGCGTCGAACTGCATCTCGATGACCGGGCGCATGCCCGCCATCGCCATGCCGATCGCGGTTCCGGCGATGCCGGACTCGGCGAGCGGGGAGTCCCAGACGCGCTCGGGTCCGAACTCCTTCCGCAGGCCTTCGGTGACGCGGAAGACCCCGCCGAGGCGGCCGACGTCCTCGCCGTAGACGACGACGTTCTCGTCCTCGGCCAGGGAATCGCGCAGGGCCTGGTTGAGCGCCTTCGTCATCGTCACCGAGGTCGGTGCCGGAGTCGTGTCCTCGGTCGTCGGTGCGTCCGTCGTCGCGGTCATGCGTGGGCACCTGCGAGTTCGGCTTCACACTGGGCCTGCTGCTCGCGCAGGGCGGGGCGCGGGTTCGCGTAGACGTAGGCGAAGAGCTCGGTCGGGTCGATCTCGGCCTCGGTGTTCATCGCGTCGCGCACCGATGCGGCGAGGGTCTCAGCCTCGTCGGCGACTGTCGCCACGGCCTCGTCGTCAAGGACTCCGCGGGCGCGGAGGAACGCCTCGAGGCGGGTGATCGGGTCGAACTGCTTCCAATGCTCGACCTCCTCGGAGTCGCGGTACTTCGTCGGATCGTCGGAGTTCGTGTGCGACTCCATCCGGTAGGTGAGGCACTCGATGAGGGTCGGGCCGTCGCCTTCGCGTCCGCGTTCGAGGGCCGCAGAGACGGCGGCGAAGACCGCGGCGACGTCGTTGCCGTCGACGCGGATGCCCGGCATCCCGTAGCCGGCCGCGCGGTCGGCGAGCATCGTCGCATTCGACTGCTCGCGCAGCGGGGTCGAGATCGCGTACTGGTTGTTCTGGAGGACGAAGACGGTCGGGGTCTGCCACACCGAGGCGAAGTTGAAGGCCTCGTGGGTGTCGCCCTCGCTGCTCGCGCCGTCGCCGAGGAAGGTGAGCGTGCACGCCTCCCGGCCCTTGAGCTTCGACGCCATCGCGAAACCGGCGGCGTGGAGGGTCTGGGTGGCCAGCGGTGTCGCCGCTGGTGAGGTGTGGTACTCCTGCGGGTCGAAGCCACAGTGCCAGTCGCCGCGGAAGGCCGCGAGGATCTCTCCGACGGGCACACCGCGGGTGAGCAGCGCGGCCGAGTCGCGGTAGGTGGGGAAGAGCCAGTCGCCCGGTGCGAGCGCGGTCGTCGCCCCCACCTCGCACGCCTCCTGTCCGGCGGCGGACGGGTACGTGGCCAGGCGTCCCTGCCTGGTCAGGTGGGTCACCTGGGCTTCGAAGCGGCGCACGAGGACCATCTGCCGATAGAGGCCGGCCAGGGTCCGGTCGCTCGGGATCTCGAGCCCGTCGGTGTCGGTGTCGGTGGGCTGTCCGTCTGGGCCGATGAAGCTGATGGGCTGCAGCTGCGGCAGCGAGCGGCCGGTGGTGGGAACGTCGATGGTCATACCCTCATGATGACGTGAGCCGCATCACCGATCCAGGCTCTGAGATCGGTCACGGACAGGGGTGCCGATCGTGTCGGCAAAGGTGGACGTTGTGAGTGATCGGAGGCGGTCTCGGTGGACGTTTGGCACTGGGGATTCAGGGGTGTTGGAGGGGCTCGCGGGCGCCGCTCAGATCTCGCCCCAGCGGTAGCCTCGAGCGGTGAACGCCGCGGCGACCCGGTCCTTCTTCCCTTCGACACTGCCATGGAACGCCTGATGTCCGCCGGCGGTGAGGATCGTCAACTTGCCGCCGTCGAAGTAGGCGGTCGAGAACGACTCCCGCGAGATCCGCACCGGATGGCCGTTGCGTGTGTCCACCGTGATCGCGTCGTCGTCGATGCGCAGCCGCGGCACCGAGGCGGAGATGACGAGGGCGGCGACGGCCCCGAGGACGGCGCCGACGAACGGCCGGGCGATGACCACCCACTGCTCGTCGAATCCGCTGAGCTTCTCAATGGCATCGCCGAAGGGGATGGGGAAGCGTGCCGCAACGGAACCGAGCGCGGGGAGGAAGAAGCCGAGCGCGATGCCCGCCGCCACGCAGACGAGACCGATGATGACGGCGTCCGATCGTTTGAGCTCGAAGACCTCCGATTCGCCGCGGACGTGTCCGGAGTCGGCGTCTGGCGTGGTGGGCATCGTTCCTCCCTGGTCTGGATGTGCGTTCTGGGCGCGGTCCGAGCGCGTCAGCTCGCGTACTGGAACATAAGTGTACCAAAGTGGAACAATGATGTTCCTCTAGGCAAGGGTGGAGGAATGGCCGGTTGATGGTGCAGGCGGAGGGTCGACGCTGGACGGAGTCGATCCGCGTGCGGTGATCGGCGAGGATGGGAAGGCACGCATGAGTGCGAACGACGACGGAAGGTGCATATGGCCAAGGGAATGGGGCGGCTGGGCAGGACGGCCCTCATCGACGGGGCGCTGCCGCTGCTCGCGGCCGATTCGACCGCGTCGATGACCGACCTCGCCGATGGTCTCGGCGTCGGACGGACTACCCTGTATCGGCACTTCGGGGATCGCGAGGCGATGATCGCCGAGGTGGCCCGCCTCGGTGCGCGGATGTTCGGGGATGCGTTCCTCAGCGCCCGTCCCGAGGTCGGAACCGGGCTCGATGCCGTCGAGCGGATCTGCACCCAGCTCTTCACCGTCCCCGACGTGCTCACCCTCCTCTTCGCGGACAACCCGATCATCACCGACGACACCTTCGCCGAGGTGGCCCGCGAACGGGTCGAAGCGGAGCGTGAACGTGCCGTGGCTGAGCGCGAACGGGCCGTGGCGGAGCGCGAACGCAGTGACCGCGCCGAGGCGTCGCGAGGCCCCTCGGGTGCGGAGAGCGAGGGCGACGCGGACGACCTCGGTCCCGGGGGTGCGACGACCGAGTCCGACGACGACCAGCTTGAGGCGGTCATCGCGCGCGGCCAGGCCGACGGGTCGATCACGGCTGACGTGCCCGTCGGGTGGGCGGCGATGTACGTCTTCCTCACCATCGGCTCCGGGCATCTGTTCTCCGTCAGCGCCGGGATCGCCGATCGCGATGCCCGTGCTCAGGCGCTCGCCCTGACGATTCGTGCGGTCCGGCGCACACTCGAGGCGCCGGGCACCTGAGTCGCCCTGACATCATGCGCCGCCTCGAGAGCGCCCCTCGGGAGCGCCCCTCGCCGCGGGAGTCCCCCGCCGCCAGCGGCTTCGCTGCGATCGGGCGATCGCGGGCGACCGGGATGCAGGTTTCGGCGGGGCCTCCCCGCGAGTCTCAGCGGGGGATTGTGCTCGCCGAATCCTTAGGTTAGGCTGACCTATGAGATAGAGGGCACGTTCCTGTTGCCTCAGGCAGTTGACACACCTGCTTGGAGTTGCGGGCCCGATGTCTCACTGTTTCATTCGCCAGGAACCCTCGGAGCCGACGATATGCGCCGCGTTTCCCGACCGATGCAGATGTTGCCGATTCACTGCGCCAGGCGGAGGCGACGGTGGTCGCTCCGAGGGTTTCAGCGCGCTTCAGCCCTGTGCTCCGGGTCTGTGCCCGTCGGCCTCGTCGAGGATGAGCAGCGACCGCGACGATGTGACGCCGGGGACCTCGTGGATCCTGCGGAGGATGACCTGGGAGAGCGCCGTGTTGTCAGGCGCATTGACGGTGACGAGAGCGTCGATGTCACCGCTGACGGCTTGGACCTTCTCGACGAACGGCAGCGCGGCGAGATCGTCGCGCACTTCGGGCCACGGCCGATCGCCGATCCTCACGACGACCACCGCGGTCACGGTCATGCCGAGCGCACCGCGGTCCACCTCGGCGGTGAAGCCCTTGATCGCCCCGGATTCGATGAGCGCAGTGAAGCGTTTGTGGGCGGCTGACCGGGAGATATGGACACGTTCGGCGAGCTGGCGGACGCTCAGGCGCGAGTTCTCGACGAGAGCGGCGACGATGCTGCGGTCGATGTCGTCGAGGTCGAAGGACACGGGGATCTCCTTGGTGCGGGTCGGTGCCCCCATTCTAGGTCGGACGGGGTGCGATCGCGGTCGGCCGCCTCGGCGGGGATGCGAGCACCGGGGATTCGACCTACACTTAAGTAAACGTTCGTTAAGTATCATGGCCGCTGTGACCGATCGGACGCCCCGGTGACGCCGATGTGTCCTCCACCACGTAGCATGGGGCGGAGGAACGGTGGGGTCGAGCCGCGATCCCACTGACGGACGGCTGTTTCCCGACTGTAGATTATGGTCGGAGACGACTCGCAGCAGGCCTGACTGCTCGACGGCGGACCTGCGTCATTGATAAGGAGCCACGTTGAAGATCGCTGTGTTGGTCAAAGAGGTCCCGGACACGTACGGGGATCGCAAGCTCGATCTCGAGACCGGTCTGGCGGATCGTGCCGCCTCCGAGGCCGTGCTCGACGAGATCGGCGAACGCGCACTCGAAGTCGCCCTGTCCTATGCCGACAGCCACGACGGCACCGAGATCACCGTCGTCTCGATGGCGCCCTCGGGTGCCACGGCGACGATCCGCAAGGGCCTGGCGATGGGTGCCGGCGACGCCGTGCACATCGCGGATGAGGAACTCCTCGGCGCCGACCTCGGCCTCACCGCCGAAGTCCTCGCCGCAGCCGTGCGCCGAGGCGGCTACGACCTCGTCATCACCGGCAACATCTCCACCGACGGCAATGCCGGCATGCTGCCGGCGATGCTCGCCGAGCATCTCGATCTGCCGCATCTGACGAACCTCTCGGCCGTCGAGATCGCCGACGGCTCCGTCTCGGGCACCCGCGCCGTCGACGGCGGCCAGCAGCAGGTGACCGCCGAGCTGCCCGCCGTCATCTCGATCACCGAGGCGCTGCCCGAGGCCCGGTTCCCCAACTTCAAGGGCATCATGGCGGCGAAGAAGAAGCCCTTCGAGGTCATCGGCCTGGCCGACCTCGACGTCGATGCCGCCGATCAGTCGACGGCGCGCTCGATCATGGTCTCCGTCGCCGAGAAGCCCCCGCGCGAAGCCGGTGAGAAGGTCGTCGACGAAGGCAACGGCGGCGTCGAACTCGCCGAATTCCTCATCAAGAACCGTCTGGCCTAAGGAGAACGCCCATGTCTGAATTCCCCCAGGACACCATCCTCGTCGCCCTGACGGTCGACCCCGAAGGCGCACTCGAGAAGCCGGCCGCCGAACTCCTCGGCGGAGCCGGTGTCATCGGCAGCCCCGTCGCCCTCGTCATCGCGCCCTCCGGCAGCGGTGACGCCGCCGCGGAGACGGCCTCGTCTCTCGGCGCCGTGCAGACCCTCGTCGCCGAGGTGCCCGAAGGCAACACCGCGCTCGGGTCCTTCGCCGTCGACGCTCTCACCGCAGCCGCTGAGCTCACGGCCCCCGATGCCGTCCTCATCCCGAACACGATCGACGGCCGTGACCTCGCCGGTCGCTTCGCCGTGCGCTCGGGATCGGCGCTGTCGGTCGACGCGATCGGCGTCGACCGCGACTCCGAGGGCATCGTCGCCGACCACTCGGTCTACGGCGGCGGCTACACCGCTCAGTCCGCCCCGACCTTCGGTGCCCCGGTCATCACGATCCGCCTCGGTTCGATCGAGAACCGCGGTGAGGCCCAGCCCGCGAACTCGCAGGTCCTCGAGGTCGCCGACTCCGGCAAGCGCGCAGCCCAGGTGACGGCGTTCGAGCCGATCGTCGAGACCTCGTCGCGTCCCGAGCTGCGTGGGGCCCAGAAGGTCGTCTCCGGTGGTCGCGGTGTCGGCTCCGAGGAGTCCTTCGAGCTCGTCGGCGAGTTCGCCGACGTCCTCGGTGCCGCCGTCGGCGCCTCCCGCGCCGCTGTCGACGCCGGCTTCATCGCCCAGTCGCACCAGGTCGGTCAGACCGGTGTGTCCGTGTCCCCGCAGCTCTACGTCGCGCTCGGCATCTCGGGTGCGATCCAGCACAAGGCGGGTATGCAGACCTCGAAGACGATCGTCGCGGTGAACAAGGACGGCGAGGCGCCGATCTTCGACATCGCCGACTACGGCGTCGTCGGTGACCTGTTCAAGGTCGTGCCCCAGGCCGTCGAGACCTTGAAAGCGAAACAGTCCTGATATGTCCACCTTCTCCACCACGCTGCGTGCCGGCCTGCCCCGGGTCTCCGGCGGCGATCCGTGGCCCCCGGAGGGGACCGTCGGACAGGCCGTCGAATGGGAGTCCCGCGAATGGGTGAGCGCCGAGGCTGCTTCCGGAGCCGCTCCCTCTGCGTCCGAGTCGGCAGTGTCCGATTCGGCTGGGATCGTCGATGAGCCCACCGAGGCGGATGTCATCGAATCCGGTGCCGCCGAGGTGCGTGCCCCGGTGACCTCGGACGATGCCGGTTCGTCGGTCCCTGAGGCCGGCCCCGGCGACGTGTCGGCCGTCGGTGCCGACGATCACGGTGCCGCTGAACCCGGTGCTGAGGATCTCGGTGATTCGGGCCTCGGGATCGAGGATCGCGGAGCCGATGAGTTCGGCGCCGAAGATTCCGGTGCGGCAGTTGGAGGAGGGGTGGCGGCAGCCGTTGCCACCGAAGTCATCGACGTTCCGCTGCGACGCGGTCTGCCGCGCGTGAGCGGAGGAGATTCGTGGCCGCCCGAGGGCGTTGCCTCCGTCCGCGCGAGGTCCTCGGCCAGCAGTCCCGCCGCTGGCTCGGCCGATGGTGCGCCCACGGCCGCGCCTGAGCCGGGCGTGTCCGCAGCCGAAGCGTCGGAGCAGGTCTCGTCAGAGCCAGTTTCATCGGAGCAGGTCGCTGTCTCCGAATCCGAGCTCGTGTCGAGTGCGAGCGATGTCGATAGCGCGCAGGCCGATGGGGTTGCACAGGATGAAGAGGCGCCGAGCGACGTTGTCGCGGCCGACGCGACACAGCCGACTGCCGGTGCTGCTGCGGGAGTGGCCGCCGGTGCCGGCGTCGCCGGAGCGGGGATCGCTGCCGCCTCGAGTGGGGGAACTGCGGGCGAGGACGCCTCGGTGCCGTTACGCCGCGGACTGCCCAGGCAGTCAGGCGGCGACCCGTGGCCGCCGGAAGGTTTCGCTCCCGCCGGTGTGAAGAGCGCCGGCGCACAGGCACCATCCACTTCGGCAGACGGTGCGTCCGCCGAGACCGGTGCTCCCGCAGAGTCGGGCGCCCCGGCGGCAGCCGCTGGCGCGTCTACGACGGCTGCTGACTCGGCAGCGGAGCCCGAGACGACTCCCGCCGCTGAGACGAGTGCGACACCTGCTGCGGGCAGTGCTGTCACAGCGGGCGCTGGCGCGGCCGCAACGGCAAGCCGGCCCGCCGGCGCCTCTGAACTCAGCGACGTTCCCCTGCGCCGCGGACTGCCGCGCACCTCCGGCGGCGACCCCTGGCCGCCCGAAGGCTTCGCCCCGGTCACCGCCGCTGCCTCGACGGCTGCAGCACCGACCGCCCCTGTTGCAGAGCCTGCCGCCGGGAAGGCGCCCGCTGCCTCGAGCGAAGCTGCGACAGCCGACACCTCCGCAACCGACACCGCTGCGGCCGGAACCGCCGCTGGCACGGCCGCTGCCTCGGCGACGGCCGACGATGCCGCAGGCACGGAAGCAGCAACAGACAAGGACGCGGCCGCCGCTGGCACGGCCGCGAAGCCGGCGGCACGCTCAGGTCTGCCGAAGACCCGGACGGGGCTGCCGAAGTCGACCGGACCGGACACGGGCAAGCCCGGTGCCAAGCCCGCAGCCCGTACCGGTCTGCCGAAGACCGCAGGCCCGGCTTCGAAGCCGGGCGAGAAGCCTGTTGCGCAGAAGCCTGCGGCGGCGACCTCGGCCGGGACCGCCTCGGCGACGAAGGCCGACGCGAAGCCGACGGAACCCGCGAAGGCATCGGCCGCCTCGGCGGGATCGACGGCGAAGACCGCTGCTCCGACGAAGACGGCGGAGAAGCCGAAGACAGCCGAGAAGGCGAAGGCCCAGCCGGCACGCGAACCGATCATGATCGGGTCCAAGTCGCTCGGCCAGTGGGGCAAGCTCGTGAGCCTCGGCCTCGGCGGACTCATCGTCGTCGGCGGAATCCTCATCCTCGCCGCGCGCGGCGTCACGACCCTGCCCGGTGTGCCCGAGTTCCTCGAGCGCTACCCGGGCGAGTACCACCTGCCCGACTTCGTCGAGCCGGGATTCCCGGCGTGGGCGCGGTGGACGCACTTCCTCAACCTCTTCTTCATGGTCCTCATCATCCGCACGGGTCTGCAGGTGCGGCACCAGCAGAAGCCGCCTGCGTTCTACACGCCGAAGAAGGGCGGGAAGAAGATCAGCATCAACCTATGGCTGCACACCAGCCTCGATGTGCTGTGGCTGATCAACGGCGTCGTCTTCGTCGTCCTCCTCTTCGCCTCCGGGCACTGGGCGAGGATCGTGCCCACGAGCTGGGAGGTCTTCCCGAATGCGCTGTCGGCGATGCTTCAGTACGCGACGCTCGAGTGGCCGATGGAGGACGCGTGGGTCAACTACAACGCGCTCCAGCAGCTCATGTACTTCATCGTCGTCTTCATCGCCGCCCCCCTGGCTGCGATCACCGGCGTGCGGATGAGCGAGTGGTGGCCGAAGGACGCGGCGACGCTGAACAAGATCTACCCGGCGCCGCTGGCGCGGGCGATCCACTTCCCGACGATGCTCTTCTTCGTGTTCTTCATCGCCGTCCACGTGTTCCTCGTCTTCGCGACCGGACTGCGGCAGAACCTCGGCTACATGTTCGCCGGGACGAACGTGCTCGGCTGGGCGGGAGTCATCTGGTTCATCGTGGCGATGGCCGTCGTCGTGGCGGGCTGGTTCGCGGCGAGGCCGCTGCTGCTCGCTCCGATCGCCAACCTCTTCGGGCGCGTCTCGAGCAGGTAGACCCGGCTCCGTCAGCAGCGGACAGCACACGGCCCGATCGCAGCCCTCTCAGGCTGCGGTCGGGCCGTTGCGATTCACGCAGGGTGCGGCTGGGCCGCCCAGTCTTGAGTCGCGCAGGCCGGGGCCGTCTGCGATCGGATGGCTCGGGAGGCTGCAGCTGCGGCCGTGCGTTGCGTGCCCTCGCGCTCAGCGACGATGCCCGGCGCTCACCGCGCGGGCGTCCTGGTCCAGTTCGTCACCCGGTCGACGAACTCGGCGACGGCGAGCTCGAGCTGACGCAGGCCCGGGTCTTCGAGCGGGAGGTGGCCTGCTCCCTGCAGGCTCACCTCCTCGAACAGTGCGGGGTCGAGGCGGGAGACGACCGGGTCGGAGAGCTCGCGCGGCGACCACCGGTCTGCAGCCGGCTGGGTGAGCAGGACCGGGCAGGCGCGGAAGCGCGCCGGTTCGATCGCAGGGGCGTAGGCGAGGTAGTCCGCGAGGAATCTCAGCGGCATCGCATTCCCCGCCGAGGTGGGGTCGCCGAGGAGGACCTCCATCGCCCCGCGGTCGTTGGCAAGTGCCGACATCTTCGAGGCCAGGCGCATCGGATAGCGCAGACGCCCGAGCGGGGTCCTCGCGAGCGCCGCCATGATCGGTGCGCCGACGCGTGCGGTGGCACGGCTGCGCGCCGTGCGCTCGAGGACCTCCGGGCAGCGCTGGTCGAGGAAGGTCATGCCGACGATTCCATGGAGGACGCCCGCGGGGGCTGTCGCCGCGACGTGAAAGGCGAGCATGCCCCCGGCGGAGAGTCCGTAGAGGACGGTCGGCTTCGGATCCCTCGCCTGCTCGGCGCTGAGGAAGTCGACGACGAGTTCGACCCAGTCGGAGTACGACGGCGTGAACCCGGACCTCATCTCGGTCATTCCGAAGCCGAGATTGTCGAGGGAGACGACGTCATACCCGCGGCGCGCCAAAGGAGCGCCGAGGATGAGCGACATCTGGCGCCCGTTCGTCCCGACCCCGTGATGGAGGACGACACGTGCCGAAGCCTCCGGCTGCGAATAGCGGTCGAGATGGATGCGGTGGCCGCGCCAGCGCCAGATCTCCTCCTGCGGAGCCGTCGATTCGTCGAGCCGCAGTCGTTCCGGCAGAAACTCCTGGAGATCCTGCCAGGCCTGCTGGTCGCGGTAGAGCGGTGCTGTCATGGATCCTCCTCGCGCAGTCACAGGAACACTATAAGTCAAGAATGACACTCAGTGCCATCGTTGTCCTTCGCCTACAATGCTCAGATGAGCACCCCGAACCTCCGTGAGCGCAAGCGCCGCCTCATGCAGGCCGAGATCACCGCGATCGCCCTGAGGCTGTTCCGCGAGAGGGGCTATTCCGAGACCACCGTCGACGATCTCGCCGCGGCCTCGGGGATGTCGCGGCGGACGTTCTTCCGCTACTTCCCGTCCAAGGAGGACGTCATCTCGGGCAAGTGGGTGGGGATGGGGGAGGACATGATCGCCCGGCTCCTCGCCCGCCCCGGTGACGAGGATCCGTGGACGTCCGTGCGCGCGTCGATGTCGGGGATCGTCGACCACTACGCCGACCCCGACCGGCGGGCCGACAGCTTCGCCCTCGACGAGGTCATCGACTCCACCCCGTCACTGCGGGCGGCGTTCATCGCGAAGGTCGACATCCTCGCCGAGGCGGTCGCCGCCGTCCTCGGCAAGCGCGGCGTCGAGCCCTTCCGTGCCCAGGTCATCGGCAGGGCGTGCGGGGCGGCGCTGACGATCGCGATGCGCGAGTCACGCGCACGGGGAGCCGAGGGCATCGGCGAGGATCTCGACCGTGCGATGAGGGAGTTCGCCTCGGGGCTGTGATCCGCGCGAGCAGGGGGCAGGCGCCCCCCGGTCGAGGTGGCGCGGCGGTGTCGGTGACGCGGTGCGGCTACGCCAGTGCCATGCGGACGGTCGCCTCGAACTCGCGGACATGCTCACCGGCCACCCGGCCCACCGCATCCTCGTCACCGGCGAGGATGCCCTCGAGCAGAGCGATGTGTTCGCGGATGTGGCCGAGGAGGTCGGGGATCTTCGGGAGCACGAGGCACCAGATCCGCGTCGCGAGGTCGTCGAGGCGCACGAGCGTCTCCTGCAGGTGGAGGTTGTCGACCGCGCCGTAGATGAGCCGGTGGACCTCGAGGTCGCGTTCGATGAGCAGGCGGGCGTCCATCCCCGCCTCGAGAGAGCTGAGCTCGGCGATCGTCGTCGTGAACTCCTCCCGCAGTTCGGGGCCGATGTTCCGCGCCGCGCGCCGGGCCGCGATCGGCTCGAGCGCCTCACGCATCTCCGTGATCGCCGCGAGGTCGGTGATGTCGACGTTGGAGGCGAACGTCCCGCGCCTGGGGAACGAGACGACGAGGTGCGCACCCTCGAGTCGTTTGAGGGCCTCCCGGATCGGCGTCCTCCCGACCCCGAGCTCCGCGCTCAGCGCCGCCTCGTTGATGACATCGCCGGGGGCGATGTCGAGCATGATGAGCCGGTGCCGCAGCGCCTCGTACGCGCGATCGGCCAGCGACGTGCTGCTCGCCGAGGTGTCCGTCACCGATGTCATCTCGCCCTCCGTCCTCGTCATGCGTCCCAGCAGTATTCCGGGGCGTTCCTGCCCGCTCGGAAATCGCTTCGCGCGAACCATTGCCAGCGCCGGGAATCTGGGCCTAGACTACAGGAACACAGCTGATATATTAGTTGACGATTAACGATCGAGGGAGATCGCATGGCTGAGCAGCTTCCCGAACATCCAGACTTCCTCTGGCGCAACCCGGAGCCGAAGAAGTCCTACGAAGCCGTCATCATCGGCGGCGGCGGGCATGGACTCGCGACCGCCTACTACCTGGCGAAGTACCATGGGATGACGGACATCGCGATCCTCGAACGCGGGTGGCTGGCCGGTGGCAACATGGCCCGGAACACGACGATCATCCGCTCGAACTACCTCTGGGACGAGTCGGCGGCGATCTACGAGCATTCGCTCAGACTCTGGGAGCAGCTGCCCGAGGAGCTCGACTACGACTTCCTCTTCTCCCAGCGCGGCGTGCTCAACCTCGCCCACACCCTCGGCGACGTCCGGGAATCGCGCAGGCGGGTCAACGCCAATGTCCTCAACGGCGTCGACGCCGAATGGCTCGATCCCCAGCAGGTCAAGGAGGTCTGCCCGATCATCAACATCGGCGACGACCTCCGCTACCCCGTCATGGGCGCGACCTTCCAGCCGCGGGCCGGCATCGCCAAGCACGACCACGTCGCATGGGCGTTCGCCCGGAAGGCCGACGAGATGGGCGTCGACATCATCCAGAACTGCGAGGTCACCGACATCCACCGCGACGGCGACCAGGTCACCGGAGTCGAGACGACCCTCGGACGGATCGCCACGGAGAAGGTCGCGGTCGCCGTCGCCGGGCACACCTCGGTGGTGGCGGACATGGCGGGCATCCGCGTGCCCATCCAGTCCCACCCGCTCCAGGCGCTCGTCTCCGAGCTCTTCGAACCCGTCCACCCGACCGTCGTCATGTCCAACCACGTCCACGTCTACGTCTCCCAGGCGCACAAGGGCGAACTCGTCATGGGCGCCGGCGTCGACTCGTACAACGGCTACGGGCAGCGCGGGGGCTTCCACATCATCGAGGAGCAGCTCGCCGCCGCGGTCGAGCTCTTCCCGATCTTCGCCCGCGCCCACGTCCTGCGGACCTGGGGCGGCATCGTCGACGTCACCCTCGACGCCTCCCCGATCGTGTCGAAGACGGAAGTCCAGGGACTCTACGTCAACTGCGGGTGGGGCACCGGCGGCTTCAAGGGAACCCCCGGTGCGGGATTCACCTACGCGCACACGATCGCCACCGACGAACCGCACCCGCTCAACGCGCCCTTCGCGCTCGAACGCTTCGAGACCGGCCACCTCATCGACGAGCACGGCGCGGCCGCCGTCGCCCACTGACCGACCAGAGAGGACCGCCATGCTGCTCATCATCTGCCCGAACTGCGGATCCCGCGACGAATCCGAATTCACCTACGGAGGCCAGGCGCATGTGCCCTACCCCGAGGATCCGTACGCGCTCACCGACCGCGAATGGGCCGAGTACCTCTTCTATCGCGACAACGACCGCGGGCTCTTCGCCGAACGCTGGTGCCACAGCCTCGGCTGTCGCAAGTGGTTCAACGCCGTGCGCGACACCGTGACCTACGACTTCGCCGGGGTCTACCCGATGGGTCAGCCCCGGCCCGCGACCTTCGAAGGAGCGACAGGACGATGACGACGACCGACTCGCACCGGACCGGTGCGACCCTGGGCCCTCTGGCAGCTCGGCTCGAGACCGCGACCGGCATCGACGGCAGCCGACCGATCGGCTTCACCGTCGACGGCGTCGCCTACTCGGGGTTCGCCGGGGACACGATCGCGAGCGCCCTCATCGCCGCCGGACGCCTCGACTGCGGACCGTCGACCTACCTCGACCGGCCTCGGGGGATTCTGGCCGCCGGAGTCGAGGAGCCCAACGCCCTCGTCCGCGTCCATGCCCCTGATTCCGCCGAGGTGGCCGAGTCGATGCTCCAGGCCACCCGGGTCCTCATCCGCGAGGGCCTGACCGCCGAGTACCTCTCGGGCCTCGGCATCCTCGACCCCGGCCGCGACGACGCCACCTACGAGCACCGGCACACCCACACCGACGTCCTCGTCGTCGGCGCCGGTCCCGCCGGGCTCGCCGCCGCCCGTGAGGCCGCACAGTCCGGGGCCCGCGTCCTCCTCCTCGACGACGGCGTCATCCCCGGCGGGTCCCTGCTCTCGGATCCGCACGCCGTCATCGACGGGATCCTGGCCCCGGAGTGGATCGAGACGACGCTCGCCGAGGCGGCCGCCGCCGAGGAGTTCACGTACGCCCCGCGCACGACCGTCTTCGGCAGCTACGACTCGAACTACTTCGTCGCCCTCGAGGACCGGACCGGCGCCGAGGCGGGACCGAGGCAGCGGGTGTGGCACATCCGGGCCGGGCAGGTCGTCCTCGCCACCGGTGCGCATGAGCGTCCCATCGTCTTCGCCGACAACGACCGTCCCGGCATCATGCTCGCCTCAGCCGTGCGGACCTACCTCGGCCGGTACGGCGTTCTCGCCGGTGAGCGGGTCGCGATCGCGACGACGAATGACTCCGCCTATGCGCTCGTCGCTGATCTCGTCGCTGCCGGCGTCGACGTCGCCGCGGTCGTCGACTCCCGCCCGACCGCCTCGGCGAGGGCGTCTCAAGTCGCCTCCGATACCGGGGTGCGGCTCATCCTCGGCTCCGCCGTCACCGGCACGGCCGGGGAGGGCCCGGGGGGACGGGTCTCCGGGATCACGGTCGCCTCCCTCGATGAGGACGGGGTGGCCGCCTCGGCGGGGGAGGACATCGCCCTCGACCTCCTCGCCGTCTCCGGGGGGTTCTCTCCCGTCATCCACCTCCACGGGCAGCGCCGCGGACCCATCGAGTGGGACGCGGACATCGCCGCGTTCGTCCCTGCCGGACCGGTCCGCGACCAGTTCACGGTCGGCGCGATGACCGGGGAGTACGCACTGGCCACGGCCCTGCGGCAGGGAGCGGAAGCCGGGAGTGAGGCAGCCGAGCGGGCCGGGTTCGACACCGAGCCCACAGTGCCGACGACGACCGAGGAGGGCGCGGACGCACCCCAGCGCCCGCTCTGGGTCGTCACCTCGGACGACGACCCCGAGGCCCTGACCTCGCATTTCGTCGACTTCCAGCGCGATCAGACCGTCGCCGACATCCTCCGGGCGATGAACGCAGGCATGCGCTCGGTCGAGCACATCAAGCGCTACACGTCGATCTCGACGGCCGCCGACCAGGGCAAGACGAGTGCGGTCAACACGATCGGGACGATCGCCGCCGTCCTCGGGGAGGACGACCTCGGCGAGGTCGGGCACACGACCTTCCGGGCGCCCTTCACCCCCGTCGCCTTCGCCGCGCTCGCCGGACGGCGGAAGGGGGAGCTCTTCGACCCCGCCCGGGTGACGTCGATCCACCCGTGGCACGTCGCCCACGGCGCCGAGTTCGAGGACGTCGGGCAGTGGAAGCGGCCGTGGTACTACCCGCTGCCCGGCGAGGACATGGACGCTGCGGTGCTGCGCGAATGCCGGGCCGTGCGGGAGTCCGTCGGGTTCCAGGACGCATCGACACTCGGCAAGATCGAGATCCGCGGTGCCGATGCCGGGAAGTTCCTCGGACGGATCTACACGAACGGGTTCTCCAAGCTCGGCGTCGGCAAGGCCCGCTACGGTCTCATGTGCACCCCCGACGGGATGATCTTCGACGACGGCGTGACCCTGCGGGTCGCCGAGGACCGCTACTACATGACGACGACGACCGGTGGGGCCGCGAAGGTCCTCGAATGGCTCGAGGAATGGCACCAGACGGAATGGCCCGACCTCGACGTCGCCTTCACCTCGGTGACGGAGGAATGGGCGACGGTCGCCGTCGCCGGCCCGAAGTCGCGGGAGGTCATCGCGAAGGTCGCCCCCGATCTCGACGTGTCGAACGAGGCGTTCGGCTTCATGGAGTTCCGGCACACGACGCTCGCGAACGGAATCCCCGCGCGGATCTGCCGGATCTCGTTCTCCGGGGAACTCGCGTTCGAGATCAACGTCGAAGCCTTCTACGGACTCGCCGTCTGGGAGATGGTCGCCGAGGCGGGAGCCGAGTTCGACATCACCCCGTACGGGACGGAGACGATGCACGTGCTCCGCGCGGAGAAGGGGTTCATCATCGTCGGACAGGACACCGACGGCACCGTCACTCCCGCCGACGCGGGCATGGAATGGATCATCTCGAAGGTCAAGGACTTCATCGGCAAGCGCTCGTTCTCCCGCCTCGACACGGCCCGGGAGGACCGCAAGCACCTCGTCGGGGTCCTCCCCGTCGACGGGGAGACCCGGCTCATCGAGGGGGCGCAGCTCGTCGCGGCCGGCACCCCGATCACCCCGGAGGACGGGCCGGTGCCGATGATCGGGCACGTCACCTCGTCCTATCTCTCCCCGACACTGAACCGGCCGTTCGGGCTCGCGCTCGTCGAGAACGGCCGCAACCGCCTCGGCGAGGTCGTCCAGTCACCGCTCGGTGACCAGGTGATCGACGTCGAGATCACCTCACCCGTGTTCTACGATCCCGAAGGGAAGCGCCGTGATGGCTGAGACTGACGCGATGGCTGAGACTGAAGAGTCCACGACCGTGCTCGAGGAGCTGCGGGTGTCCCCGACGGCCCACCTCGCCGAGGCGATGGCTGAGGCCAGCGCGGGAGGCGGGGGTGCCGTGGGACTGCGGGAGCGTCCTTTCGCCGTGCAGATCGGGGTGCGCGCGGAGCCGGGGACCGCCTCGGCGAGGGCGATCGAAGGGGCCTTGGGGATCACCCTGCCTGAGGTCGTCGGCGAGGTGACGGGGGAGGCGGACGGTCGGCACACGGTGTGGCTGAGCCCGGACGAGTTCCTCGTCATCGACGTCTCCCGGCCGCAGCGGCCGGGGGAGGCCGACGAGGCGGAGGCCGCGCTCGAGGGGCTGCCCGGGCAGGTCGTCGAACTCTCGGCGAACCGGACGATCCTCGAACTCACCGGGTCGAAGGCCCGGGAGGTGCTCGAGAAGAGCTGCCGGGCCGACCTCCACCCACGGGCGTTTCCCGTCGGGACGGCGATCGTCACGCAGCTCGGGCCCGTCCCCGTCATCCTCCACCGCTCCGGTGGCGAGGAGTTCCGGATCCTGCCGCGCTCGAGCTTCGCGGACTTCATGGTCCGCTGGCTCATCGACGGGATGGCCGAGTTCACCGGGGAGGGCATCGACGCGTTCGACGACGTCGTCGGGCACGCGCACGATGACGGGTCGGCGGGGCACGGCGGCGCGGAGCGCGACGCCGCCTCGCGCACAGCAGACAACGACCGGAAGGGCTGACAATGCCGGAATACGTCCTCTCCCTCGAATGCGATGAGCGTCGGGGCATCGTCCACTCGCTCACGGGGGCGCTGCTCGACCACGGCGGCGACATCAGGGAGCTCAAGCAGTTCGACGACGCGCTGAGCAGGCGGTTCTTCCTCCGGGTCGAGTTCGAGCTCGAACCCGAGGCCCTCGAGGACCTGCGTGCCGAGATCGAGAGGCTCGGCGCGGACCTCGACGCGAAGTGGAACCTCTGGCCGAAGGGGGAGAAGCGGCGCGTGCTCGTCATGGTCTCGAAGTTCGAGCACTGCCTCAACGACCTCCTCTTCCGGGCGCGCATCGGAGAGCTGCCCGTCGACATCGCGGCAGTCGTGTCGAACCATCCCGACCACCGGGAGCTCGTCGAATGGCATCACGTGCCGTTCTTCCGGATCCCGGTCACCCCGGAGACGAAGCCCGAGGCCGAGGGCAAGCTCCTCGACCTCGTCGATCGGTTCGAGATCGACCTCGTCGTCCTCGCCCGGTACATGCAGGTGCTCTCCGACGACCTCGCACGCGAGCTGACGGGCAAGGCGATCAACATCCACCACTCGTTCCTCCCCTCGTTCAAGGGCGCCAAGCCCTACCACCAGGCGTACGAGCGGGGTGTGAAGACCGTCGGGGCGACCGCCCACTTCGTCAACAGCGAGCTCGACGAGGGGCCGATCATCGCGCAGGCCGTCACCGAGGTCGACCACGCCTTCGGCCCGCAGGACCTCGTCGCCGCCGGCCGCGACACCGAATGCAAGGCGCTGTCGAACGCCGTGAAGTGGCACTGCGAGGGCCGGGTGTTCCTCAACGGGAAGCGGACCGTCGTCCTGAGGTGAGGGGCGGGGGTGCCGGTCTCAACTTCCGGGCGCGCGGAATAGGCGGTGTCTGTGCGCGGTTCGAATGAATGCGCCGGTCGACTCCGGCGATACCGCGCGTTGGAGCGCCCGAGCGAAAGGACGGTCATGGCTGAGAACACCATCACGATGTACGGGGCGGAGTGGTGCGGGGACTGCCGTCGCACGAAGAAGCAGCTGACCGAACTCGGCGTCGACTTCGACTACATCGACCTCGTCGTCGAGCCGGAGAAGGCCGATGAGGCGAAGGAGATCTCGGGTAGGACGAACATCCCCGTCGTCGTCTACCCCGACGGCTCCCACCAGGTCGAACCGACGAACCCCGAGGTGCTCGCGAAGCTGAAGTACCTCTCCTTCGTCTGACCCTCTCGTTGCGCTCGCCCGCCGAGGGGACCACCTGATGGCGAGGGAGCCAGCTGGGAGGCGCGCGCTCGCCGCTCAGCGGTCCCTTCGACCACGGGAGAGGCATCGAGACGGACACTTCGCGCCGAGACCGACACTCAGAACTGTCGGTCTCGGCGCGAAGTGTCTGTCTCGGCGGAGGCTTCTGAGCTCGCAGGCTCCGCGTCGGCGGCGAGCGCCTCGGCGATGATCTTCGCCTCACGCCGCAGCAGGGCGACGAGGTGCTCGACCCGCTGACCGGTGACGCGGTCGGCGATCGACGCGATCGACAGGGCCGCGCGGGGACGGCCCCCACGGACCCTGAGCGCGACGCCGACTGCCCACGAACCCTGCGCGAAGAGCCCGGGATTGTGGACGAAGCCGTCGATGCGGGCCTGGTCGATGATGTCGCGCAGCTGGTCGATGCGGACCTTCGGGTACCGCTCGGCGAGGATCTGCTCGTTCGCCTCGAACAGGGCGTCCACCTCGGCGGGGGAGAGTTCAGCCATGATCGCGAGACTGCCCGCGCCGATCCCGAGCGGATGCCGGTCGCCGACGGCGAGGGCATTGTTGAAGATGTCGCCGAAGCCCTCCTCGCGCCGTGCGCAGATCGCAAAGCTGCCGGTGCGCAGGGTGAGGAAAGCGGTGTCCTGAGTGATCTCGGCCAGCCGCAGCAGGCTCGACTCCGATTCGATGACGAGCGGGTCGACGGACTTCTGCGCGAGCTGACCGAGGATCTGCGACTGCACGCCGAGGCGGTACCCGCCCTCCTCGAGGCGTTCGACGTAGCCCATCGCGATGAGGGCCTGGAGCATGCGGTGGACGCTCGCCTTCGGACGTCCGCTGATCGTCGCGATCTCCGACAGCCCGGCCCCGCCCGTGCGTTCACTGGCAAGCAGCCCGACGAGGCCCAGCAGCGACAGCGCCCGCTGGATGCTCTGTGCTCCGGTGCCCGGCTCGAGATCATCGACGGCGTGGGCGACGTTGAACGACGCCGATCGGCGCAGGATCTTCCCGCGCATCCTCACCCGCCCCAGGTCGTCGGGGTCCACGCCGCTGCCCATGCTCCGATTATCGCGCGCGGTTCTGAGCGCACCGCACGGAATCCATGATGTGGAACCTTTCGTCCGGACCCGGTGACAGGTCGTTCACATGGCGAGCCGGGACGGATCAGTCTCAGGTTTCCCTGTCATTGCGCTGGTTCGAGGACTATTGTCGAAGCACGACGGATTCGGGAGGAACCATGACCGTCACGTACACGTTCGATGTCTTCAGCAGCCTCGACTCGCGGGCGAGCGTCACCGAGGACGCGGACTGGGGCGGCTATTGGGGCAAGCAGGGACCCGAACTCCTCGAGGAGCGCCTCGGCGAGTACTCCGGCGACCAGCGGCTCGTGCTCGGCGCGAACACGTACCGGGCGTTCGCGGCGATGGTCAGGAACGCCGGTGAGGGCGACGACGTCTTCGACCCGTGGGTCACAGAGATGCGGAACCTGCCGACGACGGTCATCTCGGACACGCTGGAGGAGCCCCTGGATTGGCCGGACGCCACGCTCGTGCGCGGCGATGCCGTCGACGTCGTCGCCCGGCTCAAAGAGCAGTCCGATGTCCCGCTGCGCTCGCACGGGAGCCTGTCGATGAACCGCTCCCTCATGGCGGCCGGACTCGTCGACCGCCTCCAGGTGACGATCTTCCCGGCGCTCACCGGCCGCACCGGCACCGAGCCGATCTTCGACGGGACCGAGGACTTCGACCTCGAACTCCTCTACTCCCGCACCCTCGACGGGCGCACACAGGAACTCATCTACCGTCCTCACCTGCACTGACGACGGGAATCGTGGGCTGCCTCGGCGGGACCGACCCCATCCGATCCATGATGTGGAACTCAGCGTCCGGGTGGTCCGGCCGCCTCGGCGCGGTTCCGTCCTAGACTCGCATCGTCCGGTCCCGAGTGCCACTGCCCGGACGAACGCGGCCCCATCCGGGTCGCGGCGATCCCGACGATGCGAAGGAGACGACGTGGGTGAGGCGGTCCTCGACCTCAGCGAGGTGACGTTTAGGCGCGGGCAGACGCAGATCCTCCACCGCATCGACCTGCGGATCGACCGCGGCGAACACTGGGTCCTCCTCGGACCGAACGGAGCGGGGAAGTCGACGCTGCTCAGCTTCGCCTCGGCGCAGGTGTTCCCGACCTCGGGCACGGTAGACGTCCTCGGCAGGCGGATGGGCAGGGTCGAGCTCGCGGCCCTGCGACGGCACATCGGGCACGTCAATCCCCGGCATCCACTGCGGTCGAACCTCACCGTCCGCGACGTCGTCCTCACCGGGGTGACCGGGACGATCGAGCGGCCTCTGCGGTGGGAGGCGAACCCTGAGGAGATCGCGCGTGCCGAAGCGATGATCGCCGAGGTGGGTCTGGCCTCCCGGGCCGACGCCGGGTGGCGGATCCTCTCCCAGGGCGAGCGGGGTCGCGCGCTCGTCGCCCGCGCTCTCGTCTCGGCGCCCGAACTCCTCCTCTTCGACGAACCGACGACTGGCCTCGACGTCGCCGCCCGCGAGCAGCTGCTCGAGACCATCGACGCCCTGTCGGTGAGCTCGCCGGAGCTGACGACGCTGCTCGTCACCCATCACCTTGAGGAGATCCCCGAAACGACCACGCACGCCGTGATCATCTCCCGCGGTCGGCTCACCGCCAACGGCCCGATCGCCGAGGTGCTCACCACCGAGGCCGTCTCCGCCGCCTTCGAGCATCCGATCGAGGTCGGCCACGCAGACGGCCGCTGGTCGGCGCGAGCGGTGCGGACGATGCCGGCCGCGGGCAGTGCCGTGGTCTAGAGTCGCCTTCAGGTGAGCGGACGCCGCCGTGGTCTGCCGGGGACACCGCCGATGTCTGACACGGGGATCGCCGACACAGGGTCGTGATTCCCCGACAAGGGGTCTGGTGCGGACGCCCAGAGACGGGCAGACTGTGGGGACGGGCGAGCGTCGCCCGCCGGTCGAGGGAAGTGAGGACCCGATGGGACATCACAAGGACAACGACGAACTGCGCGAGGACCGCTTCGAGCAGGACAAGGCCCGCCAGGAGATGCGCGACGAGGTCTTCGCCGACACCGACGGCGACGTCGACGACCAGGGCTCGCAGGACGAACGGCGCAAGGACGGGCTCGACCCGGCCTCCCGCGCCGACGAGGAGGAGTGACTCGACCGCCTCAGTGCGGTGACCCGACCGCCGCAGTGCGGGTCGGCTCATTGCGGGCGGCTCCGTTGCAGATCGGTGCAGCCGAGACCTAGGCTGGAGCCATGAAGATGAGCACAGTCTGGAGCGTCCTCGGCGCGATCCTCGCGATCATCATCGCGTGGTGGATCGTCAGCGCCGTGTTCTCGATCGCGTGGTTCCTCGTCAAGGCGGTCATCGTCATCGCCGTCGCCGCGATCGTCTTCGGCTTCATCAAGGGCGCCTTCCGTTCGAAGGATCGGCAGCGCCCGACTCCGTGACGATGATCCGCGCGGCCAGCGTCGTCATCGTCGACGACCGGTCGCGCGTGCTCC
Source organism: Brevibacterium sp. LS14 (assembly GCF_012027885.1). Classification (NCBI taxonomy): domain Bacteria; kingdom Bacillati; phylum Actinomycetota; class Actinomycetes; order Micrococcales; family Brevibacteriaceae; genus Brevibacterium; species Brevibacterium sp. LS14. The sequence continues at coordinate 177,379 of NZ_SJXG01000047.1, read as the reverse complement.
TCGTCCAGCGCGGCAGGAACCCCGACAAGGGACGATGGTCCGTGCCCGGAGGCAAGTGCGAACCCGGTGAGTCCTTCGCCGAGGCGGCTGCCCGGGAAGCGTACGAAGAGACCGGGCTGCGCGTCGAGATCGGCCGCGAGCTCTGGTCGCTGACGATCCCGATCGGCGACGGAGTCGAGTACGACGTCCACGACTTCGCAGCCACCGTCATCGGCGGTGAGCTCTCCGCCGGCGACGACGCCGCCGAGGCGCGCTGGTTCGCCGAGGCCGAACTCGATGCCCTCGACCTCACCCACGACCTTGCCGGCTGCCTCCGCCGAGCCGAGGTCTTCGGGCCCGGCACCGCGGCTAGGTGAGCCCGTCGAAGCCCGTGTTCGCCCCGCAGAGGACGACACCGACCTTCTCACCGGGCTCGGGCACGTAGCCCTCCGCACTGCGGATCCCTGCGAGCGCGGCTGCCGCGGCATGTTCGACGACGAGACGATGGTCGGCCCACAGATGTCGGCGTGCCGCGATGATCTCCTCGTCGCGTACGAGCACCGAGGTGACGAGATCGGTCTGCGCGGCGTCCAGCGCCAGGGGAGTGGCCCGCCGCGCCCCGAGGGAATCCGCCGCCACCGAGTCGACGGCGACGTCGACGGGCTGGCCGGCCTCGAGTCCGGCATTGAAGGCGCGGCTGCCGACGGGTTCGACGGCGACCGTTCGCACCCCGTGGAACGTCGCCGCCGTCGCGACACCCGCGAAGAGTCCGCCCCCGCCGACGGAGACGACGACGGTGTCGAGATCGGGCACCTGCGCGAGCAGCTCCGTGAACACGGTCCCCGCTCCTGCGGCGATGAGCGGGTGGTCGTACGCGTGCGAGGACAGAGCCCCCGAGGACTCCGCGAACTCCGCACACGCCAGCGCCGCCTCGGCGTACTCGGCTCCGACCTGCCGGACCTCGGCACCGTACGAGCGCAGCCGATCGACCTTGACGGTCGGGGCGTTCGCGGGGACGAACACCGTCGCCGGGACCCCGGCCTCCGCGGCGGCCCACGCGCATGCGAGTCCCGCGTTCCCGCCGGAGGCGATCGTCATACCCGCATCGGGGAACGTCCCCTCGGCGAGGTGGGGGCGGATGAAGTTCTGCGCCCCGCGCGCCTTGAACGTCCCCGTGTACTGCATGAACTCGAGCGCGAAGTAGAGACCCGAGGCCTCGGGGTCGCTCGTCGGGGGAGCGACCCACGTCGCGCCCGTGTCCGTCTCCGCGTGCGGGCGGCGTCCTGGCTGCGCCGAGGCGACCGCGAGGGGGCGGACGCGACCGGTGATCCGTTCGGCGGCCGCTTCGATGTCGGGGTAGGTGAGCGGGTCCGGGTGCGTCACGGCTTCCTCCAGACGGAAACGTGTGAGGGGCTCTCGGCGGTGAACGGCGTCCTCTCCCAGTCGGCGAAGCGCCCTTCGGGCTCGAGCCCGGCGAGACGGGCCATGAGGTCGAGTTCGGAGGGCCACACGTAGCGGAAGTGGTGCGGTGAATAGCGGAAGGTCGCGCCGTCCCTCGTGAGATGGTGCGAGGTCGCCCGCTGCGTGATGGGGTCGAGGGTGTCGAAGCCGACGTGCTCGTCGGTGACGTCGAAGGGGACAGCGGTCTGGCCCGGCGGCAGCCGTCGCAGGGGTGGGACGGTGTTCTCGATGACGAAGCGTCCGCCCGGACGCAGATGGGAGGCAGCGTTGGCGAAGCAGGCGACCTGCGCGTCCTGGGTGACGAGATTGCCGATCGTGTTGTAGACGAGGTAGACGAGCGAGTGCCCTCCGGCTACATGCGTCGACGTCATGTCGCCGATCGTCACCGGGATGTCGGGGGCCTTCTGCCGGAGGCGCTCGGCCATCGGCTCCGAGAGCTCGATGCCCGAGACCGGGACTCCGCGCTCGTGCAGGGGGATCGCGACCCGCCCGGTCCCGATCGCGAACTCGACGGCGCTTCCCCCGGCCGCCGCCTCGGCGAGGAAGGCCGTCGTCGCTGTGAGGAGCGCCGGGGCGAACATCGGATCCTCGGCATCGTCGTAGTTCTGCGCCTGCTCGCGTGTCCAGACATCGCTGTCGACCATGCGCTCAGGCTAGCAAACACGTGCACGAGCGTCGTCGGCTCACCTCGGCGAGGTGGGCGATCACCCTCACCGAGGCTGCGCGGTTACGGTCGGCCGCCTCGGCGAGGGGATGGGTCCGCAGACTCAGTGGTGCTTGGGCACGCCGAGGGGGTTTCCCTTCGTCTCCTTGACGAGGCTGACGCCGATGAGGGAGATGACGCAGACGATGATGAGGTAGATCGCGATCGACAGGGAGTTGCCGGTCTTCGCGAGCAGGGTCTCGGCGATGGTCGGGGCGAACGCCCCGCCGAGGATCGCGCCGAGCGCATACCCGATCGACACTCCGGAGTAGCGGACCTGCGGCGGGAACATCTCCGCGTACATCGCCGACATCGGGCCGTAGCTGAGCCCCATGCCGACGGTGAGGACGAAGATGCCGATGCCGTACATCCAGATGCTCTTGGAATCGATCATGAGGAACGTCGGGATGAGCCAGAGGATGAGGAGGATGTAGCCGATCTGGAAGGTGCGGACGCGACCGAGTCGGTCGGAGAGCGCCCCGCCCCACATCGTGAAGATCAGCCAGCCGAAGCTCGCGAGCGTTGTCGCGAGCAGCACGGGGGCGCGGTCGAGGCCGACCATGCCGCCCTCGGCGAGGGGGCGGGAGGCGTACGCGGCGAAGAACGCGATGATCATGTAGCCGACGGCGTTGTTGCCGATGAAGATGACCGCGGCGAGCACGACCTCCTTCGTGTTCTTCCGGAACAGGGTGCCGAGCGGAGCCGAGGACTCGGCGCGGCGTTCGGCGAGCTCGGCGAAGACGGGGCTCTCCTCGACCTGCTTGCGGATGTAGTAGCCGACGACGACGAGGACGACGGAGAAGAGGAACGGGATCCTCCAGCCGAAGCTCGCGAACTGCTCCGGAGTGAGCACGGTGGTGAGGATCCAGATGACTCCGGTCGCGAGGATCATGCCCACGGGCACGCCGATCTGTGGGTAGGCCCCGAAGATGCCGCGTTTGTCGTCGGGGGCGTGTTCGACTGAGAGCAGTGCCGCGCCGCCCCATTCGCCGCCGGCCGAGAAGCCCTGGAGGATGCGCAGCAGGGTGAGGAGGATCGGCGCTGCCACGCCGATCGCCGCGTACGTCGGCAGGAGGCCGATGAGCGAGGTCGCCGCGCCCATGAGGATGAGCGTGAGGACGAGCATCCGCTTGCGTCCGATCCGATCGCCGAGGTGGCCGGCGATGATCGCGCCGAGCGGCCGGAAGAGGAATGAGATGCCCAGCGAGGCCCACGCCATGATCTGGCCGAGCGCCGGGTTGTCTGCGGCGAGCGGGCCGAAGTACTGCACCGAGAGGATGAGGCCCGCTGCCTGGGCGTAGATGAAGAAGTCATACCACTCGATCGTGGTGCCGACGAGGGTGCCCGCGAGGACCTTGCGCTCCTCGCGCGTGATCGTCGAGGACGTGGGTGAGGCGGTGGACATGGCTGATCTCTCCATCGAAATCCGAAGTCCGTCAGGTCGACGCTGGGGCGAGCGCGGGTGCTGTGCGGGGAGCGGCTGTGCTCTCCGGTGGGCTTGCGTGGGTGCTCTCCGGCGGGCGGCTGTGCCCGCCGTGTGTCCTCGGGTCGACCTTTGGTGACTGTTTGGTCAGTTAATGCGCTTGATCATAGCCGACGAGGGTGACCCGCGCCACTGGCGGGGCGCGCCGATTGCAGGCGGTCGAATGCACAGTTTCCCTGCGTTCGCTCCGTAGGGTTGTCGTGACCGGTACCGTCACCGAGAGTGTGACCGCGGGCAGTGGAGAGGATGGACAATGGCAACAGCAGTGATCCTGGTGAATGGGATCCCCGCATCGGGCAAGTCAACGCTTGGTGCCGAACTCGCCGAGGCGGCAGGTGTTCCGTTCCTGTCCGTGGACGAAGTGCTCGAACGCCTCGTCGATTCCGTTGACTACCGCTTCCCCAGGGGACCGGTCCATGAGCTGGCGAACACGGTGACATGGCGACTGGCCGCCCTGGTCGACGACACGGTGGTGGTCGAGTCGTTCTGGGCCCGTGAGCGCGATCTCGAGACCGTCAGGGACGGGCTGAGGGTCGCCGGAGCTGAGACGGTGGTCGAGGTGTGGTGCGATGCTCCGGTCGACGAGGCCGTCGAGCGGTACGAGAACCGCGACCGCCACGGCATCCACGAAGACGATCCGAACGACGTGGATCTGTGGCGACGCAGCGCTCCGCTCGCGTTGGGTCCGATCGTGCGAGTCGACACGAGCAGCATTTCCGATGCAGTGTCGGGTCCCGAGGTGCTCGCGCAGGTGCGAGACGCGCTTGGGATTCCCGTGGCGTAGGGCCCATTGTCGTCGCATTGGAAGCTCTGCGATGGCATTCCGCGGATCAGGGTCGTGATGGCGTCGTGGCAGGCGGGTGCAACCGCCCCCAGCACCCGATGACAATTACCGACCGATTGGTTAGTATATGGACTGATCGGCGAGCTCGGGTGCGTCCCGGGCCGCAGCAGGACAGCGGCGACGAGGCTGAGCGGCTTCGAGCGACCAACCGACAACGGGAGGCCCCCATGACCGAGACCCTCAGTTCCTACGCGGCCGGCACCTGGCACACCCCGAGCGAGGCCGCCGACGCGCGAGACGTCCGCGACTCGACGACCGGGGACCTCCTCCACCGCGTCTCCTCGGCCGGCATCGACTTCACTGCGGTTGCCGACTTCGCCCGTGAGGTCGGGGGCCGGGAGCTGGGGAAGCTGACGTTCCATCAGCGCGGGGTCATCCTCAAGCAGCTCGGCGCGTACCTCATGGAACGGGCGAAGGACTACCACGAGATCTCCTTCACCACGGGCACGACGAAGCGCGACGCCTTCGTCGACATCGAAGGCGGCATCGGCACGCTCTTCACGTACTCGGGCGTCGCGAGGCGGCAGATGCCGAACTCGACGGTCCTCCTCGACGGCGGGGTCGAGCGCCTGTCGAAGAACGGCACCTTCGTCGGCCGTCACATCCTCACCTCCCGACAGGGCCTCGCCCTGCAGATCAACGCCTTCAACTTCCCCGTGTGGGGCATGCTCGAGAAGTTCGCCCCGATGTTCGTCGCCGGCGTCCCCGTCGTCGTCAAGCCCGCCACCGACTCCGCGCACCTCACCCGCGCCGTCGTCGCCGACATGCTCGCCTCCGGGCTCCTGCCCGAGGGCGCGATCCAGGTCGTCACCGGCGACATCACCCCGCTCTTCGATCTGCTCGCCGAGCAGGACACGATCGCCTTCACCGGGTCAGCCGGCACCGCCCGCCGACTCGCATCGCTGAACTGCGTGACCGAACGCGGCACCCGCTTCTTCGCCGAGGCGGACTCCCTCAACTTCTCCCTCCTCGGTCCCGATGCCGCCCCCGGCACGCCCGAGTTCGACCTCTTCGTCGACAGCGTCGTCGCCGAGATGACCGTCAAGGCCGGTCAGAAGTGCACCGCGATCCGGCGCACCTTCGTTCCCGCCGAGCACGCCGAGGCCGTCGGGGAGGCCCTGACCGCGAAGCTCGCGACCGTGACCGCTGGCGACCCGCGGGAGAAGTCGACCCGACTCGGCCCGGTCATCTCGACGAAGCAGCGTGATGACGTCCTCGACGCCGTCGATGAGATCATCGCCGGCGGTGCCCACCTCCTCACCGGCGGTCGCGAGGCCTCGGACGATCTCGCGTCCTCCCTCGGCGGGGCGTTCGTCGCCCCGACCGTCCTCCAGGCCGACGATCCGTGGGTCGACGCCGTCCACGACGTCGAGGCCTTCGGTCCCGTGACCACACTCATCACGTACTCGACCCTCGCCGAGGCGGTCGACCTCGCCGCTCGCGGGCGCGGGTCCCTCGTCGGCTCGGTCGTCACCCACGACCCGGCGTTCGCCGCGGAGTTCGTCCGCGCCGTCGCTCCCTGGCACGGGCGCATCCTCGTCCTCGACCGCGACGACGCCGACGAGTCGACGGGGCACGGCTCCCCGCTGCCCACCCTCGTCCACGGTGGTCCCGGCCGCGCCGGAGGCGGAGAGGAGATGGGTGGTCTGCGGGGCATCACACACTTCATGCAGCGCACCGCGATCCAGGCCTCTCCGAACATGCTCACCGCGATCGGCGGGGAGTGGGTCGCGGGAGCCGAGCGCCACCTCGGCGAGCATCCGTTCACCAAGTCTCTGGCCGATCTGAAGATCGGGGATGCCCTGGAGTCGGAGTGGCGCGAGGTCACCCTCGAGGACATCGCGCACTTCGCCGAGTTCACCGGCGACACGTTCTACGCCCACACCGACGAGGAGGCGGCAGCGGCGAACCCGTTCTTCCCCGGCCGCGTCGCCCACGGGTACCTCATCGTCTCCTTCGCCGCGGGTCTCTTCGTCCAGCCGGATCCCGGGCCGGTGCTCGCGAACTACGGCCTCGAGGGGCTGCGCTTCGTCACGCCCGTCTCACCAGGGGACAAGCTCAAGGTGACGCTCACCGCGAAGCGCATCACCCCGCGCGAGACCGACGAGTACGGCGAGGTCCGCTGGGACGCCGAGGTCGTCAACCAGGACGGCGAACCCGTCGCCAACTACGACGTCCTCACCCTCGTCGCCAAGGAGTGAGGGGGCGCTGACTCCTCGAGTCGAGGACGTGCGGTGTCGATTCTGCTGAGCATTATCGACACTGAGCGTCCTCGACTCGCTGCGTCGGTGGTCAGCCCAGTCAGGGGCGCGATTCCTCCGGGGCGGGCACGGCCGGGTTCCGGATTCCCACCAGCGAGACCAGCCCGCCGGCGATGAGGAGCACGGACACGAAGACGGCGGCGCGGTAGAAGCCGCTGAGGTCGAGGGTGCCGCCGACGACCGTGCCGACGAGCGCGATGGCGATGAGCCCTGCGACGCGGGAGATCGCATTGTTCACGGCGCTGGCGATCCCGCTGCGCTCCTCCTCGATCGCGCCGAGGATCGTCGCCGTCAGCGGTGAGACGGTCGCGGCGAGCCCGAGGCCGAAGACGATCATCGCCGGCAGCACCTGCCACCAGTAGTTGAAGTCCTGGCTGACGAGCAGCAACATGAGCGACCCCACACCCATGAGGATCGGGCCGAAGGCCATGAACAGGCGCGGCCCCCACTTCCCGGCCAGTCGTCCGCTCGTGGAGCTGAAGAGGATCATCATGATCGTCGTCGGCAGGCTCGCGAGCCCGGCGGCCGTCGCCGTCAGCCCCGCATCCTCCTGCAGGTAGATGGCGAGGACGAAGCCGTTGAGCGAGAGCGCCCCGTACATGAGCGTCGTCGTGATGTTGCCGACCCAGAAGTTCCGCGCCCGGAACAGATCGAGCGGCAGGATCGGGTCGCTCACCCGCCGTTGACGCAGCAGGAAGAGGATGAAGAGCACACCCCCGCCGAGGAGGGTGATCGGGATCGCCGGATGACCCCAACCCAGCCGGGGCTGTTCGATGAGGCCGAAGACCATGCCGCCGAGCCCGAGGATGGAGAGGACAGCGCCGAGGATGTCGATGTGGGCCTTGTCTCGGCGGGGAGGATCGGGAACCTTGCGCAGGAGCCACAGGGTGATCGCGATCGGGATGACGTTGATGAGGAAGGCGAAGCGCCATGACGCGAAGTCGACGAGGAGGCCGCCGATGAGCGGTCCGACGATCATCGCGCCCGTGGTCAGTGCCGTCCAGGTGCCGATGGCCTTCGCGCGGGCGGCTCCGGAGTAGTGGGCACTGATGAGCGCCAGTGAGCTCGGCACGAGAAAGGCGCCGGCAGCTCCCTGAAGCATCCTGGCGGCGATGAGGATGAAGGGATCGGGGGCGACGGTGATGATCACCGAGGCGATGCCGAAGCCGATGAGGCCGATCCTCATCACCAGGCTGCGGCCGTAGGCGTCGCTGATGGATCCGGCGACGAGCATGATCGCCCCGAGCGTAATGAAGTAGCCGTCGACCACCCACTGCTGGGTGACGAGCCCGCCGCCGAGCTCGCGATCGATCGCGGGCAGGGCGACGTTGACGATTGTGCCGTCGAGGAACGCCACGAACGAGGCGAGGACGGCAATCCACAGGATCCGAGAGGTCACCCTGTCAGAGTACGCCGGAAACGACCGTGATCAGCACTGTCGGCGGCCCCGATCGCACGGGCGCGTGTGCGCGCTCTATTCGGCGAGGCCGTTGAAGGCCATCGCGGTGACCGCCTCGGCGATGGTCTCCGGATCGACGGGGTAGCCCGGGCGGTACCACTCGGTGATCGAGTTGACCATGCCGAAGAGGAGGCGGGTGACGAGGCCCGGCGGGAAGTCGGCGCGGACGCCGCCCTCCTCGATCGCCGCGGTGACGAGCGCGCGGATCTTCATGTCGATCTTCCGGCGCTGCTCGAGGGCGTCGCGTTCGACCGCGGAGTTCCCGCGCACCCGCAGGAGCAGGGTGACCGAGTGATGGTATTCGATGAGGATGAGCACGCTCGAGTGGACGGCGTGGCGCAGGCGCTCGAGGGCGCTGAGATCCTGCCGGTGGGACTCGGACTCCACCGCCGAGGCGAGAGCGTCGGTGCCGCGGTTGATCGCCAGCTGCAGCAGCTCCTCCTTCGACTTCACATGGTGGTAGATCGCCGACTTCGTGATCCCGAGCTCGCGGGCGACCGTGTCCATCGACGTGCCGTCGTAGCCGCGGGAGACGAAGACCTCGGTGGCCTTGTTGATGAGCGTCTCCCGGTCGTAGCCGGGACGACCGCGGCGGGTCCGCTTCGGCTCCGACCCGACCCCCGCCTCGGCGGCGGATCCGGACCCAGCTCCCGCCTCGGCGAGGTCACCGGCGACGGACTCCGTCGCGGTCGACGGAGTCTGTGCAGGTGACGAGCTCTTGGACATGGGAATCAGTCTAATCAGCGGAAGCCGGCGGTGCCGCGATCCGAGTCACAGCGGACCTAGCGGATGTTCTCGCGGCGGTCGATGATGCGTTTGAGCTTGCCGACCGAGCGCGGCAGGGATCCGGGATCCTTGACGTCGACGGTCGAGGAGACGCCCAGGCGCTCCTTGATCCGGGACGCCACCCGGACGCCGAGCCCTTCACGCTGGGCGGCGTCGACGCCCTCGCGGCATTCGACTTCGACGGTGACCTCGTCCATCCGGCCCGGGCGGGTGAGGACGAGCTGGAAGTGCGGGCTGAGGTGTTCGAACTCGAAGAGCACGGACTCGACGTTGGCGGGGTAGACGTTGACGCCGCGGATGATGATGAGGTCGTCCGAACGGCCTGTGATGCGCGAGATGCGGCGGAAGTTCGGGTGCGCGGTGCCCGGCAGCAGGCTCGCGAGGTCGTGGGTGCGGTAGCGGATGATCGGCAGCGCCTCCTTCGTCAGGGAGGTGAAGACGAGTTCGCCCTCCTCGCCGTCGGGCAGCACTTCGCCGGTGAAGGGGTCGACGATCTCGGGGTAGAAGTGGTCCTCCCAGATCGTCGGGCCGTCCTTCGTCTCCGCGGATTCGCACGCGACGCCGGGGCCCATGACCTCGGAGAGGCCGTAGATGTCGACGGCGTCGATGGCGAAGGAGCGTTCGATCTCCCGGCGCATCTCGTCCGTCCACGGTTCGGCGCCGCAGATGGCGACCTTGAGGCTCGTCGAGGTGGGGTCGATGCCCTGCTTGTGGAACTCGTCGAGGATCGTGAGCAGGTAGGTCGGGGTGGCGGTGATGATGTCGGGCTGGAAGTCCTGGATGAGCTGGACCTGGCGTTCTGTCTGTCCCCCGGAGATCGGGACGACGGTGAAGCCGTGGCGTTCGGCCCCGTGGACGCCGAGTCCGCCGGTGAACAGCCCGTAGCCGTACGCGTTGTGGAGCATCTGGCCGGGCCTGCCGCCCGCACCGAGGATCGAGTGTTTGATCAGCCCGCTCCACACGTCGAGGTCGTTCTGCGTGTACCCGACGACCGTGGGCAGACCGGTCGTGCCCGAGGAGGCGTGGATGCGCGCGACGTCCTCGCGCGGGACGGCGAAGAGCCCGAACGGGTAGTTCTCCCGCAGGTCCTGCTTGTTCGTGAACGGCAGCTTCGCGATGTCGTCAAGGCTCGTGATGTCGGAGGGGACCACGCCGAGGTCGTCGAACGCCTTCCGGTAGTGCGGCACCTTCTCGTAGACGGTCGTCACCGTGGTCTTGAGGTTGGCGAGCTGATGGGCGCGCAGCTCATCGAGGCTCATCGTCGCACCGGCGTCAGTGTCGGTTGCGGTCATCGTGGTCTCCTGTGGTTCGTTGCGGGGGCTGCCTGCAGTGGGGCTGCAGGTGCGGAGAGTCAGAGCGCCGAGGTGGCGGCGCGTCACGGGTCACGCCGGGTGGGCGCGGACCGCGGATCAGGTGGTGGGCTTGGGTGCGGGCAGGGTGCGGGAGCGTCCGCGGTAGACGGCGATGATCTCGTCGTCGCGTCTGACCTCGACGTCGTAGATGCCCGAGCGGCCCTGCTTGACGACCTCCCGGCCATGGGCGACGAGGTGGTCGCCGACGCGCGTGGGCTTGAGGAAGGTGATGTCTCCGCCCGAGGCGACGGTGACCGAGCCGGAGAAGTTGCACGCCATCGCGAACGTCGTGTCGGCGAAGAGGAAGATGTAGCCGCCGTGGGTGATCTCGTGGCCGTTGGCCATGATGTCGGTGACCGTCATCGAGCACTGCGCCCAGCCGGGACCGTGGTCGTCGAGTGTGATGCCGAGATGCTGGGAGGCCCGGTCGTTGGCGTACATCGCGGCGGGCCCGGTGTTCGCTTCGTTTCCGATGCCCGGCTTGGCTTCTCGTTCGGCTTGGCCGGCGACATTGGGGTCGGCTTCGTTTGTGGTGCCCGGCGCCGAGGCTGTGGCGTCGGTTGTGCTGGAGGCGTGCCCTTCGCTGCGATCGTCTGCGGTGGTCTCGCCTGCCGCAGACGCGGTCGGAACGTCGTCGGTGCGGGTCGTCGCCATGTCAGGCTCCTCCTCGAGTCGCTGCAATGCACTGTCTCCGTCGCCCGACCCTTGGGGTGACTCGGGCAGGAAGCGGGGTCGGAATAAACGACCATCTGGTCAATAAATATCGTTGTGATCGGCGTCTCTGTCAAGTCGCGGGGGTGGCGGACGTGCGCGGGATGCGCCCGTCGGCGAAGTAGAGCGAAGCAGCGCGAGGATGCCCCAAAATGGTGGATCCCACTCGAAGATCGGCCGAAAATCGAGTGGGATCCTCCACCTAAGCAATGCCCGGAGAACGGTTCACCGTGCCGCTGTCGGTTCACCGCATAACTGTCGGTAGACCGTGCTCTTGTCGGTTGACCGCAAGCGCGCGAATTGAGGAACTGACATTGCCAATGGCGAACGAGAGCACACGGGCACAGGCTCATCGCCGAGGTTCGGAGGCAGCCACCGACCTCGATATCAACCTGCGGGTGCGGTCTTCGCCGGGTCCTCGTCAGCTGTCGGCTTCACTAGTCCGGTCGTCGCTCGCAGCACGACGTCTGGCGTCGATTCGCGCTCGGCCGCCGTGTGAGCGACTGGCTCTGATTTCAGCGAGGAGTCGGGTCGTGACGGCTCGTCGAGATACCGGGTGGGCTGTGCCGTCGGACTGGGCCTGAGCGTCGTTCCGTCCTTCGGCGAGACCAACTTGAGAGACCGCACGATCGCCTTGTACGTCCGTTCGCAGTTGCCGGTCTTCGGAAGCGTGAACGTTGCCTTTCGGCGCTCCGCGAACTCCGCAATACGAGGATCGTCGCCTGAAATGAGCGAACCGATCGCATCGACCGCCTCGGCGACAGTGGAGACAACCGGACCGAACCCATCGTTCTCAAACGAGAAGTATCCGGGTTTCGTAGTATGGCCTCCGCCGTAGATCGACTCCGTATCGAATTGGAAGTACACGACCGGACGATCGATGAAGGCCGCATCAAACGCGACAGAGGACAGGTCGGTGACGAGCACTGAGGCTTCGACCAGCATTGACTGGAAGTCGTTACTCGAATGATGTGCCACGTCGACGTAATCCGGCAATGCGTTCGGCGGAATGAATGACTCGAGCCGAGGGTGTGGCACGAATCTGATCGACATCGAATTGGCAACTGCGGTCTCGCGAAGAGAGGGCGAATTCAGAAGTAGGGACCACTGGCTCCACCATTGCGACTGCCGGAAGGCTTCGAACCTGGTTTCGGGATCGGTGATCGAGCTCAGTTCATCATCCAACTGCTTGCGCCAGGTCGGCATGATTGTGATCGTCGAGGACCGGGTGGCAGTCGAATTCGCATCGAGGTCATTCAACCGGTCATACCGAGGCATCCCAGCCATAACCGTCTCCTTCGTGCTGAGATTGTATGAGCTGCCATCTCCGACGATTGATCGGTGTTCGGGATCCGTTGTCGTGATGACCAATCGGGGACGTTTGGTGTTCAGCCACGCAGACAGATCATTCATCGTCACCCCGTGTTGGAGGAAGACGTGGTCCCACTGAGGTCTGCGGCCATTTCCGAGCACGAACGGGGTGAGGATATCTGCGTCGATGTGAGAGGAGGCGAGTACTTCGGCGTTGAGGCAGAGGGACTTCCAAAGAGGCGAACCGTAGGCAATGAGCCGGTCGACCCCTTCTGATTTGAGCCGGTTCCAATCCCGTGAGTCCTTGGAGACGACGAACCAAGCATTGCGACTTCTATGGCGGGCCCGCATGTACTTGAATAGATGCTCGGCGTTATCACCAGCACGGTCGGGGCGGTCCATGAACACCCATGCTCCGGTGAATTTACGGCGAAGGAACGCTGAGTCGGCCATTGCTGACACGGTACGGTCAGAGGCGGACACCCTGTGTCGCCGACGACGGTTCGACGGGGTGGCCTTCCTCGCGCCCAACGCAGCTGAGCGGGATGGCCGCAGAACGAACTTCTTCGCATGCGGTGGCGTCTCGTTGATCGGTACGTCGACGCCATTGAGGTTCACGGTGATGGTTCCGCGTGCACTCATCCAGAGGATCCGTTCAAAGATGAGCGGTCGCCCGAGGTACTTGATCGCGCGAGTCTTGGCATACATCGGTTCGGCATTGAGACCCCGGAAATTGATTAACTCCGTCGGTTGCTCACCCGTGTAGTGGTATCTGAGTTTGACGAGTTTCTTCTTCTCATCGAACTCCTCTACCTGAACGAAGTCCCAATACCAATCGCGATCGGCGAACCCGTGGAGAAGGATCTCTCGTTGGGTTAGCGATACTTTGATGAGGTCGAAAGCGTCAATTGTGTCGGGGTCGAGGAGTGAGCAGATCTCCGTCATGAGCACGCAGAATTCGTCCGCGGCTGCTGAGGGCAGGTGACCTGTCTTCGGGGACAGGGATTCCTCGGCGCGGAGGATCCAGAACAGGTCGTAGAGAACCGTGTTCTGCAGCCAGCGCGGAACAGGTCCGTCAGCTGCGGCCCGGCGCAGGAGGTCGAGGAGCCCGTAGCGCAGGACATCCGTGTAGCGTCTCGCGTCGATGCCGCTCGTCTGCAGGGTCGACGTGCCATCGGCGCGACGCCGGTAGAGGTAGCGGGCATCGTCATCGAAGATCACCGAGCGAACAGGGCTCGAGAGCAGGTAGCTCTGCACGAAATGGGCGTCTTCGAACACCGGCTTGATACGGGAGTCGAACCGGATCCCGAACTCGTCGACGCGGTCGCGGCGGAAGAACGCGGAAGAGGCGTGGAGGTGGATGTTCCTGGGGAACCGGTCGAGGTCGACGACCTGCGTGCCCCCTCTGAACCGGAAACGCAGCGGATGCGAGTCGCGGATCTCGCCCTCTGCCTCCCAGAAGTCGACGAGGTGGGCAGCTGCGAGTGCCGCCTGATCGTTCGCGATGAGGTTGGCGCGGACCGACGCCAGATACGCCGGGTCGAGGATGTCATCGGGATCGGGGAAGCTGACCCATGTGCCGTGAGCATGGTCGAGGCCGGCGTTGCGCGCCGCCGACTGACCGGCGTTGGCCTGATCGACGACGATCACCGAGTAGTCGGTGGTTGCCTTCCACTCTGCGATGATGTCAGCAGACGCATCCGTCGACCCGTCGTTGACGAGGACGATCTCGACCTCGCTGTGGTCGACCGTCTGCCCATCGAGCGAACCGAGGAAATCGGGCAGGTAGCGTCCGACGTTGTAGACAGCAGAGATCAGGGTGAAACGCGGCATCCGTGGTGGCCTTTACTTCTCGAAAGAGCTCGGCAGGGGGAACTTCTCGTTGAGGAACCACGAGACGATCTCGTCGAGCCGTTCCTGGGACTCCGGCGACGAGTCCGTGTCGTTGAGGCAGAGGACATCGAGGTCGGTTCGCCGCAGCAGCCTGCGCGTATAGAGCTCCGCGTCGGGCCGCGAGATGTCCATGTAGGCGTAGCGGATCGGCGAATCGATGGCCTTGCCCTGCGCGTAGGCATGGAAATGATAGAGCGCCGAGGCGATCGAATAGTCGTCAGGATGCCGGAACTTCGAGCGCGCGACCGCGTCGAACATGTCCTGGTGCGTTGCCTCGAAATCCTCCATGACGGAGCGCAGCTGGGGGTGAGGCGTGTGCTTGAACTTGTTCCCGACCCGACGACCGTGCTCATCGAGCATGAACTGGCGGCCGTGCTTGGCCGCCGAGAGCACCGGCATGTCGCGTGCGCTCGGATCGGCAAGGTCGAGCGGGGCCGTCGACGGGAAGAACCTGGAGAGTCCGCTGCCGGTGAAGAAGAGGTCCGGTTCGGTGGGACGCATGAAGAACAGGTCGTCATTCATGTAGAGGTAGTTCTCGCTCAGCCCCGGAATGTGGTGGAGCTGTGACTCGATCGCGTGGGAGTTGAACACCGGCAGGCTGTCCTGATCGGTGAAGATGTCGCGGTGGTCGATGACCGTGAGCTTGGGGTGGTCGACGTTGAGCCACTCGGGGACCTGTGCATCGGTGACGAGGTAGATGTGGTTGGCCCAGCTTGCGTACGATTCGACCGAGCGGAGCGAATAGAGAAGCTCGTTGCGGTCGGCGAACCGGGATTCGGAGAGCGCGGA
Source organism: Brevibacterium sp. LS14 (assembly GCF_012027885.1). Lineage (NCBI taxonomy): Bacteria > Bacillati > Actinomycetota > Actinomycetes > Micrococcales > Brevibacteriaceae > Brevibacterium > Brevibacterium sp. LS14. Next base: position 162,347 of record NZ_SJXG01000047.1, on the reverse strand, counting down.
CTTGTTGATGGTCATTCCGCTCAACGCAGCCTGCGCTTCCAGCTTCTTCAGCTGCCACGCGGGATCCGACCCATTGACCCACGTGTAGACGAGGTCGACGGGCGCGGGAACCTCGTAGAGATCAGGGGCATCCGGCAGCAGGGTGAGATTGCCGTTGGCAACCGATGCTTCCCAGTGCTCGGGGGTGAAGTACTCGACCAGGGTGCGGGGCTGGGAGAGAACCCGATGCAGCGTCCCCGGCAGATGAGTCGAGCCGTCCACTCGCGGCTCTCTGGGTCCGAGCGCGGACCACGCTTCGATGACGACGTTCTCCGATTCGGTGCTCAGCACACGTCCGTCAGGTGCCGTTGCCCTTCTGCGGCAGACGATGGCGGCGATCTCCTGCGGATCGCGACGCACCTTGCGCAGGCTCAGCGTCGACGAGTGGCGATCGCGGTATTCCCTGCTCCAGCCTTCGTCGGCGTCCAACGACGACAGTGCGCTGAGCGTGCGCCTCAATCGGGACTGGGGGATGACCAGTCGGGTCTGTTCACGTGACCTGCGCGGCAGTTCGACGAATTCGACACCGGCGAGTCTCAGTCTCCGGCGGATCTCGGCGAGATTGTCCTCGCGGGCGGCGAGGCAGTCATGAGCGTGCTCGGACACTGCTCCTGTGACCGAATTCGTCCCGGGTCGGATCGTCGTCCGGATCCTGTGCTGCCATTCGGCTTCTCCGTGGCGGACTTCGGACAGCCAGAGCTTCTGTCTGTCATTGAGGAGATCGGCCATCCTCCTTCGAGTGCCGCCGACGAGAGAATCCACCGTCGACCTACGACCGTTCACCGTCCGTACCTCCGTGCGATGTGCAGAGTTCACTTCATTTTAAGCGAAGCAATCCTTTCATCATGGAACTCCACGGTCAAAACCAGAAGTAGTTTGAAGTCCCCACCCGCCATTGACGCGGAATGACGGTTAGTGACCTGTTCGGGAAGGTTTTCTCACTCTCCTCGAATATCCCCATGTGTGAGCTGGGCCGTTGCCCTAGCTGACGACCCGTATCTTCCCGTCCTCGGTCGCGGCGAAGGTCTGCCCACCCGGCAGGACGGTGAAGTACGTGATAGGCGAGGTGAACAGGGTCGAAGAGCGCTCCTTGCCGGTCGTCGCGTCGATCACGGTGAGGTACTGCGGCCCGGGGGGTCGGGATTCCGACGACGTCGATCCGGCATCCTCGCCGAGGCTGTCGAACCACCGCGAGAAGAGGTAGGGATTGTGCGCGGTGAGCCACGGTTGGCGCCCACCCGATGTGTCGGAGATAACGGCGAGCACGTCGCCCCCGGCCACTGCGGGCAGATCGACGATCCCCGGCACGGTGACCGTCACCGTGCTACCGCCCACCGAGCCACCGCCTCTCGCTGCGCCTGCTCCCCAGACCGCCGTCGACGTCAGCCGGCCGCCGGTGGCCGTGACGACGAAGCGTCCGGCCGTGGCCTCACGGACGAGGTCGTCGGTCCCCGGAGGATGCGGTCCACGGCTGCGATAGGCCGCCTCGGCGATGCGGGTGAGCTCCCCAGTGGACGGATCGAGGGCGAGCACAGAGACCGTCCGCTCATCGAGTTCGTCGAGTCTGAGGTAGAGCGGGCCGCCGTCGTCGGTCGTCGCCCACAGGCGCATGTCCGTCATCGGAGTGCACGCGACATCGGCAGACCACACCTGAGCGCCCGTGACGACCGACCGGGCGACGACCCGGCACCCTTGGTCACCTCGGCGTTCGGCGGTGATGAGGGCATCGCCTGCGAAGCGGGAACCGAAGTCCTCCACGGTCTCTGCGAAGGGGATCGTCGTCAGGGGGCCGACTGCGGCCGGGGAGTACATGTCGATCCCGGTGCGACCGTCGGTGACGAGCGTGGCCTGCGGCAGTGCGCGACCGGGCAGGTCGGACCAGCTCGTCCCGTCTCTGCGATCCCATTCGAAGCCGACGCCTCGGTCGTCGACGACCGCCCCCGTCGCATCGATCGTCAGCAATCGACACCCCTGCCGGTCGCTGCCTGACTGCGTGCGCGGGCAGGTGACGACGTTGGCCGCGCCCCCGGCCGCCGCAGTGACCACGATGTCTGCGTTGACCTCCACGCTCACCGGGGTCGCCCACAGACGCCGACCGCTTGCGTCGAACATCGTGATCGTCGTCGCCGAGGCCTGTGTGCTCACCGCCGCAGATGTGAAGACGACCCCGCCGTCGCCGGTGATGCTGGGCTTCTGGAGCGCCTCGGCGGACCATGACCGGACGACCGAGCCGTCGTCCGGATCGAGCATCCGCACCGATCTCTGGGTCCGTCCGTCGCGTGCGGAGTAGGCGAAGGTGAAGATCCGGCCGTCGACGACCGTGAAGTCGTCGCCGGCGACCGCGGCGGTCCACGCGACAGATGAGCCGGTGACGGTGGACTTCCCGACCGCGGGTGCGGCGAGGAGAACGACTGCGAGGACGAAGACGGTCCCCGCCGAGGCGGCTCTGCGCCCCGTGATCGCGTGGACGACCAACCCGGTTCCGAGGCCCACGGCCAGCGAGCCGGGCACGAAGAGGAACGGATTCGGCAGGAGCACGCCGATGCTCAGGGCCGCGATCCCGAGGATCGTGATCGTCAGCGCTGTGCCGAAGCGGTTGCGGCCTGGGCGGGCGCGGCCGGGCAGGTCGGAGCGCGCACCGGACGATGCGGACGTCGGCGTGCGAGGGTCATCGTCGGAAGGGGCCGCGCTGCCGCTCATGGTCCGATGATAGACGCGCCGAGACGGTTGCCGCCGTGCGCTCCCTGCCGGTGATGCACTCCGCCCCCCGGCAACCGCCGCCCCCGGACATTGCGCCTCGGCGTGGGGTGTGCCACACTTGTGGAGAACTTTACAGAACAAACGGTCAGTAAATGACGGGCAGGCAGTGACTGACCAACGGTCAGTGGATGCCGGGGCGGGCGACGTCGCCCGGGGTGGAGTGATCATGACAACCGAAGCACAGCTCGAGGACCAGTTCCAGGCCACGATCGAGTCGAAGGACCGGATCGAACCGCGCGACTGGATGCCCGAGGCCTACCGCAAGACCCTCATCCGACAGGTCGCGCAGCACGCGCACTCGGAGATCATCGGCATGCAGCCCGAGGGCAACTGGATCTCCCGCGCCCCCTCGCTGCGCCGCAAGGCGATCCTGCTCGCGAAGGTCCAGGACGAAGCCGGACACGGCCTCTACCTCTACTCGGCCGCCGAGACGCTCGGGGCCAGCCGCAACGAACTCACCGAGAAGCTCATCGCCGGCAAGCAGAAGTACTCCTCGATCTTCAACTACCCGACCCTGTCCTACACCGACGTCGGCACGATCGGCTGGCTCGTCGACGGGGCCGCGATCTGCAACCAGGTCCCCCTGTGCCGCACCTCCTTCGGCCCCTACGGCCGCGCAATGATCCGCGTGTGCAAAGAGGAGTCCTTCCACCAGCGGCAGGGCTTCGAACTGCTCATGACGATGATGCGCGGCACCGACGAACAGCGGGCCATGGTCCAGGAATCGGTCAACCGTTTCTGGTGGCCGGCGCTGATGATGTTCGGACCCCCCGACGACGACTCGCCGAACACCGCGCAGTCGATGGAGTGGGGCATCAAGACCCACACGAACGACGAGCTGCGCCAGAAGTTCGTCGACATGTCGATCCCGCAGGCCGAGGCGCTCGGCGTGACGTTCCCCGACGAGAACCTCAAGTGGAACGAGGAGCGCGGCCACTACGACTTCTCCACCCCCGACTGGGACGAGTTCTGGGCCGTCGTCAAGGGCAACGGCCCCTGCAACGAGCAGCGCATCGCCCACCGCAAGCGCGCATGGGATGAGGGGGCGTGGGTCCGTGAGGCTGCGCTCGCCTTCGCAGAGAAGTCCGCCGAGGAGGCCGCCGCCCCCGCTGACACCGACGTTCCCGACCAGGCGGGGCCCACCGCCGAGGAGGCCGCGAAATGACTGAATCCACCCCCGACACGAACACCCCCGACGCGGCCCCCGCAGCTCCACGCGGCGAATGGCCCCTCTACGAGGTCTTCGTCCGCGGCAAGCGCGGCCTCAACCACGTCCACGTCGGCTCACTCCACGCCCCCGACGACCAGCTCGCAATCCGGCACGCCCGTGACGTCTACACCCGCCGCAACGAAGGCGTGAGCATCTGGGTGGTCCGCTCCTCGGACATCACCGCCTCGAGCCCCGACGAGAAGGACCCGATGTTCGCCCCCAGCGGCGACAAGGTCTACCGTCACCCTACCTTCTACGACATCCCCGACGATGTCCCCCACATGTGAGGACTGAGGATCACATGACGAACCCGAACACCGCCTCGGCGGGCAAGCCGACCGACAACGCGCCGAAGGTCCACGTCGAGCACGACGAAGCCGGGACGACCGTCGACCACGACGAGCACGACAACGCCTACTCCGGCCTGCTCGTCAACGACGCCCACTGGGCCTTCGGCACCGACTTCGAGGACCCCCTGGCCGGCGTCGACACGACCGTGCCCGACGGGGTCGACCCGAGCGCGCTCGCCCAGTACTGCCTCATGCTCGGCGACGACGCCCTCGTCTTCTCCCAGCGCATCGCCGAATGGTGCTCGCGGGCCCCCGACCTCGAAGAGGACATCGCGCTCGCGAACATCTCCCTCGACCTCCTCGGCCAGGCCCGCCTCCTCCTCGCCCGCGCCGCCGCCGCGGATCCGACGCTCGTGCCCGAGCTGCCCGCAGGCTCCCCGGTGCCCGATGAGGACCGGCTCGCCTACTTCCGCGAGGACTTCGACTTCCGCAACGTCCGCCTCGCCGAGGTGCCCAACGGCGACTTCGCCGAGGCGGTCGCGAAGATCCTCATCTTCTCCACCTGGCGCCTCGCCCTCTTCGAACGCCTGGTGACCAGCCGCGACACCGTGCTCGCAGCGATCGCCGCCAAGGGCGTCAAGGAGATGTCCTACCACCGCGACTTCGCCGCCCGCTGGGTCCTCACCCTCGCCCGCGGCACCGAGGAGTCCCGCACCCGCCTGCTCACCGCACTGAACGGCCTGTGGCCGCTGTGGGCCGAGCTCTTCGAGACCCACGAGGTCGAGGCCGACGTGGCCGCCGCCGGCATCGGCGTCGACCCTGCCACCGTCGAGGACGAGGCCGGGGTCATCCTCGACCAGGTCTTCGCCGCCTCCGGCATCGACCGCCCCGCGGCGGGCGCGCTCGCCGGGGTGCGCGGGAAGAAGGGCCGCGATGGCCTCCACACCGAAGCCCTGTCCCGCATGCTCGCCGAGATGCAGGTCGTCGCCCGCGCCCACCCGGAAGGCCAGTGGTGATGAACGCGACCCTGGAGACCCCCGCCGAGGCGGTCGACCGGGCCCGTGCCGCCGCCGCCCGGGTGACCGACCCGGAGATGCCGATGCTCACGCTCGTCGACCTCGGCGTGCTGCGCGATGTCACGATCGAGGACGGCCACGTCGTCACGACGATCACCCCCACCTACTCGGGCTGCCCGGCGATGGCGACGATGCGCGATGACCTCCAACGGGAGCTCGCGGAATCCGGCTTCCCCGACGCCGAGGTCCGCGTCTCGCTCACCCCCGCCTGGTCGAGCGACTGGATCACCGAGGAGGGTCGGGCCGCCCTCTCGGGCGCCGGGATCTCCCCGCCCGGGCAGGCTCCCACCCGCACCGGCCCGGTCGCACTCACCCTCATGCCGACCCGCCGCGCGATCGTGTGCACCCTGTGCGGCTCCGGCAACGTTACCCTGACCTCGGAGTTCGGGCCCACCGCGTGCAAGGCCATGTACCAGTGCCGCGACTGCCTCGAACCGTTCGAACACGTGAAGGAGATCTGAGATGACCGAGACGCTCGAGACGGGCGCCGGCCAGACCGCCGAGAGGACCGGATTCCACCCGCTGACGGTGAAGTCGGTCGAGCACCTCACCGAGGATTCGGCCGCGGTGACCTTCGACGTGCCCGACCACCTCGGCGAACTCTTCGACTTCGCAGCGGGACAGTCGCTGACCCTGCGACGCATCATCGACGGCGTCGAACACCGCCGCACCTACTCGATCTGCGCACCCGCGGGCACCGACCCGCGCATCGGGGTCCGCGAGATCCCCGACGGCCTCTTCTCCCGCTGGCTCGTCCGCGACGTCCGCCCCGGTGAGACGATCGAGGTGCAGCCGCCCAGCGGCAGCTTCCAGGCCGATGCGAGCCTCGGCGGGAGGCACCTGTGCATCGCCGCCGGCTCCGGGATCACCCCGATGCTCTCGATCGCGACGACCGTGCTCGCCAACCCCGAGGCCTCCCTCACCCTCCTCTACGGCAACCGGACGACGAACACCGTGATGTTCGCCGAGGAGCTCGCCGACCTCAAGGACGCGCGCAACCAGCAGCTCGACCTCATCCACGTCCTCTCCCGCGAACCCCGCGAGGTCGAGCTCTTCTCCGGCCGCCTCGACGCGGAGAAGCTGCGGGAGCTGCTCTCCGTCCTCGTGCCCGTGACCGACATCGACCACGTGTGGCTGTGCGGGCCCTTCGGGATGCTCTCCGACGCCCGCACCGTCCTCGACGAACTCGGTGTCGACAAGGCCAAGGTCCACTTCGAGCTCTTCTACGTCGACGAACCCCCACCCGAGGTCGTCCACGCCGACAAGGTCCTCGAGGGGGCCACCAGCGAGGTCACGGTCGTCCTCGACGGACGGCGGACCACCTCGGCGATGTCACAGGGCAAGACGATCCTCGACTCCGCTCAGGAGTCGCGCTCGGACCTGCCGTTCGCGTGCAAGGGCGGGGTGTGCGGAACCTGCCGGGCGAAGGTGTGCGCCGGCGAGGTCGACATGGTCCGCAACTATGCCCTCGAAGACGCCGAGGTGGCCGCGAACTTCGTGCTCACGTGCCAGACGTTCCCGGTCAGCGACGAAGTGACGATCGACTTCGACTCGTAGGCACCCGGGTGGCACCGGCCGGTCACGGCAGGGGTGGGCCACGACCTGGCGACCGAGGGATCCCGCGTCCTGGGCCGCCGCTGTCCCATTCAGTGATACACGTTACGATCATTGCGGCGAGGCTCCACTGGCCGGAGCCCGCACGCACCACCTCGTCGGAGCCAGAGACGAACTCGTCGGACCCTGAGAAGAAGGAGCACCATGCCCGAGGCATTCATCCTTGACGGACTGCGCACCCCGATCGGCCGCTACGGCGGAGCGCTCGCCGACCAGCGGCCCGACGACCTGCTTGCGACGACGCTGGGGGCCGTCGTCGACCGCTCGGGCATCGACCCGGCCGACATCGACGAGGTCATCATAGGGGCCGCGAACCAGGCCGGCGAGGACAACCGCAACGTCGCCCGCATGGCCGTGCTGCTCGCCGGACTGCCCGACTCGATCCCCGGCTTCACCGTCAACCGCCTCTGCGCCTCGGGACTGACCTCGATCATCCAGGGCCGGGCGATGATCGCGGCCGGAGATGCCGACGTCGTCGTCGCCGGCGGTGTCGAATCGATGACCCGCGCCCCCTGGGTGACGGAGAAGCCGTCGAAGGCGTGGGCGAAGCCGGGCAAGACCTTCGACACCTCGATCGGCTGGCGCTTCCCCAATCCGCAGTTCGGGGAGAATGTCACCCTGACGATGCCGCAGACGGCCGAACGCGTCGCCGAGAAGTGGGGACTGACCCGCGAAGAGCTCGACGCCTTCGCCTACGCCTCCCACCAGAAGGCCCTCGCCGCGCAGGCCGCGGGGAAGTTCGATCCCGAGATCCTGCCCATCGGCGATGTCACCGCCGACGAAGGACCGCGAGCGGACACGACCCCGGAGAAGCTCGCGAAGCTGCGCACCCTCCACGGGCCGGGCAGCGTCATCACCGCGGGCAACTCGTCCTCGCTCAACGACGGTGCGGCTGTGACGATCCTCGTCTCCGACCGATACGCCGAGGAGCACGGGCTGAGCCCGCGCGCCCGCGTCGTCGCCGGTGCGAGCGCCGGTGTGCCCCCGGAGATCATGGGCATCGGCCCGGTTCCCGCCTCGCAGAAGGCGCTCGCCCGGGTCGGCTGGAGCGTCGACGACCTCGATGCCGTCGAGCTCAACGAGGCCTTCGCCTCGCAGTCGCTCGCGTGCATCCGGGACCTCGGCCTCAACCCGGACATCGTCAATGAGTTCGGCGGGGCGATCGCTCTCGGCCACCCGCTCGGCGCTTCGGGAACCCGGATCGCGCTGACCCTCCTCAATCGCCTCGAGCAGTCCGATGAGAAGCGGGGACTCGCGACGATGTGCGTGGGCGTGGGCCAGGGTTCGGCCGTTCTGCTGGAACGCGCATGAGCGAGGGATCGCGACCGGAGGACGACACCACCTCGGCGGGGGACGCTGGATCCACCGCCTCGGCGGGAGAAACTGGGGCCGGCACCGACGGCCCGCTGCTCATCGAGCGCCGCCCCGACCGGATGATCATTCGGCTCAACCGACCCGAGGTGCGCAACGCGATCGACCTGACCATGGTCGAGGCGCTCCATGAGGTGTGCGCCGAACTCGAAGCGCACCCGCAGGTCGCGATCCTCACCGGCACCGGCGGCACCTTCGCCGCCGGCGCCGACATCGGGCAGCTGCGTGAACGTCGCCGCGACGACGCGCTGGCCGGGATCAACTCGAAGATCTTCAGCCGCATCCTCGACCTGCCGATGCCCGTCATCGGCCTCATCGAGGGCTATGCGCTCGGCGGGGGAGCGGAACTCGCGTTCGCATGCGACTTCCGCATCGGCACACCGAGCACGAAGATCGGCAACCCCGAACCCGGGCTCGGCATCCTCGCCGCCGCCGGGGCCGCGTGGCGGCTGCGCGAACTCGTCGGCGAACCCCGGGCGAAGGAGATCCTCCTGGCCGGCCGCACCGTCAACGCCGATGAGGCGCGAGCGATCGGTCTCCTCAACGACGTCGTCGACCCCGAGGATCTCGAAGCCGCCGGTGAGGCGCTGGCCGATCGGATCGCGAGCTTCGCGCCGCTGGCCGTGCGGCTGACGAAGTCGGCGTTCCACGCCCCACGCGAGGCTCATCCGCTCATCGACAACGTCGCCCAGGCGGTGCTGTTCGAGACCGATGAGAAGTTCGCGCGCATGGACGCCTTCCTCGCCCGGCGTGAGGCGAAACGGCGCGAGAAGAAGCAGGCGAAGAGAGAGACCGGAGAGCAGTGAGCGCACCATCCCCTGAGATACCCACCCCCGGGGCGACCACCTCGGCGACCATTTCGGAATCCCCCGAGACCGCCGCGGCGGATCTCGCCCACGTCCCCGACACGGTCGGCGTCTACGGCGGCGGTCGGATGGGTGCGGGCATCGCGCATGCCTTCGCCACCGCCGGCGCCCGTGTCATCGTCATCGAGAACACCGAGGACACGGCGGCCGCCGCCCGCGAACGCATCGCCGCGTCGATCGCGAAGTCCGAGGCCAAGGGCGTCGCGGTGCCCGGCAGCATCGAGGTCCACCGGGATCCGACCCTGCTCGACCAGGCGCTGCTCGTCATCGAAGCCGTCCCCGAGGACGTCGCGCTCAAGCAGCGGGTGCTCGCCGACATCGCGAAGTTCGCGCCTGCCGCGAGCATCGGCACGGATACGAGCTCATTGTCGATCGACGCGCTCGCCACCGTCCTGCCGCGCCCGCAGGCCCTCATCGGCCTCCACTTCTTCAACCCGGTGCCGGTGTCCGATCTCGTCGAGATCGTCGTCGGCTCCCGCACCTCCCCGGAGCTCGTGGCCGCCGCCGCCAACTGGGTCGCCGGTCTCGGGAAGACGCCGATCATGGTCCAGGATTCGCCGGGATTCGCCTCCTCCCGCCTCGGCGTGGCCCTGGCACTCGAGGCGATGCGGATGGTCGAGGAAGGTGTGGCCAGTGCTGAGGACATCGACACCGCGATGGTTCTCGGCTACCGGCATCCGGCGGGCCCGCTGAAGACGACCGACATCGTCGGTCTCGACGTGCGCCTGGGCATCGCCGAGCATCTCGAACGGGAACTCGGCCCGCGCTTCGCCCCGCCTCAGATCCTGCGCGACAAGGTCGCCGCCGGGGAGCTCGGACGCAAGTCCGGCCGCGGATTCTACGAGTGGTGAGGGAGCAGCGATGACCGAGATCCGCCTGCACATCCGAGGGCAGATCGCCGAGATCGTCCTCGACGGACCCGAATCCCGCAATGCGCTCAACGCCGCCAATCTTCGGGATCTCGCCGAGGCGGTCGCCCAGGTCGCCGAGGCGGTGCCCGGGGTCCGTGCGATGCTCATCCGCGGCGAGGGCAAGGTGTTCTGCTCCGGCCGTGACATATCCGCCGTCGACGTCGCCACCGATGATGCGTACGCGTTCCTCGCCGAGATGTTCACCCCCGTATTCCAGGCGATCCGCGGGCTGCCGATCCCCGTCGTCGCGCAGGTCCAGGGGGCGGCGCTCGGCCTCGGGTTCGGGATCGCGGCCGCCGCCGACATCGTCTATGCGGCCGAGAACGCGAAGTTCGGCTCCCCGTTCGCCGCGATCGGCGCGATGCTCGATTCCGGCGCCCACCATGTGTTCCTCGATCGGCTCGGCTACCACCGGACGATGGATCTCATCGTCACCGGTGACTTCATGTCCGGCGCCGAGGCGGCCGCCGCCGGGATCGTCTCCCGTGCCGTTCCCGCAGATGAGCTGGCCGACTTCGTCGAGGAGAAACTCAACGGGATCGTCTCCGGGCCCGCCGAGGCGTACGCGATGGAGAAGTCGTTCGTCCAGAAGCTCACCGACGAACAGCCGACCCTCACCGAGGTCCTCGACGCCGAGGCCAGGCTGCAGGAGTCAGCGCGGCAGACCCCGGACTACGCCGAGGGATTCCGCGCCTTCCAGGAGCGCCGCAAGCCGAACTTCGGGTAGGGCGAAGCCGGACCCGCCGTTGCGCTGACTCAATGCGACAGGGCGTCCGGTTGGCCTCAGCCGTCGGCCGCCTCGGTGACGGGTCCGGGATTCTCTCTGTTGTCGCGCTCGTCGATGTCGTTCTGGGCGGCAGGTTCCCGGGTTGTCGCTCGCCACCGGCGGAAGGCGAGGATCGTCAGGGTGCCGACGAGGACCCAGGCGACACCGACGGCGATCCCGTTGGGAATGCTCGGGTCGCCGATGAAGGCGCCGATGCCGACGAGGGCGAACAGACCCGGCAGCGAGGAGATCGTCGCGGCCGTGAGGAACGTGCGGTTGTCGATGCCGAAGGCGCCGCTGCCGTAGTTGACCGGCCAGTACGGCAGCCCCGGCAGGAGTCTGAGAGTGCACACCGCGTAGAAGCCGCCGCCGTGGAGTTGGGTTTCGACCGCCTCGGCGTGGGAGCCGAGCATCTTCCTCGCCGTCGGTCGGCCGAGGCCGCGGGCGATCCAGTAGCCGGCATACCCGCCGAGGACGATGCCGATGAGCGTGAGCAGGGTCCCCAGCGGCAGACCGAACGCGAGCCCACCGGCGACGGCGATGATCGTCACCGGGATCGGGGTGGCGGCGACCACCGTGGCGAGGGCGACGAAGACGGCGAAGCCCCACGCGCCCGCCTCGGCGATCTCATCCTGGAGCACGCGGGGAGTGGGCAGGTGGACGTTGACGACGAGCCAGAGTCCGGCGAGGACGACGACGGCGAGGGCCGCGTTGCGCACGATAGACCCCCATGCGAGGCGTCCGCGTCTGCGGGGTGGGGTCTCGGGGTTCGTCGTCGGCACGGATCGAGTGTACGCCTCGGGGACGTCGGAGGGGCCGGGGCGGGTTCGGGTCGGGAAGTGGGGCGGGGTGAGCGGGGCGGAGCCGGCTGCCCTCAGGCGGTGAGCATCATCAGTCCGGCGGCGACGCCGAGGTAGAAGAGGCTGACCGCGAGGATGAAGATGCGTTCGGAGATGCCGAAGACTTTCGGGCGCAGGCGCTTGACGATGAGGACGAGCACGCTGACTGCGAGCGAGATGGCGGCGATCCAGGCGATGACGCCCAGTGCGCCGGCCAGCCACGTGGGACCTTCGGCGGTGAAGAGGCGGGTGAAGTTGCCCATGCACGCGTAGCTGATCGCGAACCAGGCGATCGCCAGGACGTAGTGGATGCGGCCGATCATCGTGGCCTTCTCGCCTTCGAGGTCGGTTGGCGCCAGGGGCAGGACGATGAAGATCACTGCGAGTGCGGCCAGAGCGATCGTGATCCCTGTGGCGTCGGACCAGTCGGGCACACCGAGGGCGACCGCGGCGGCGAGCAGCGCCCAGAAGATCGCGGTCAGCCATGTCATGGCGCTCGAGAGGCGCCGGGTGGGACCGACTGCGTAGTCGCTGACGGCGTGGCCGACGATCGTGTACTCGCTGGGCACGAGGTGGAGGGCGATGAACACGCCGAGGCGGGCGAGGCCGAAGACGAGGGCGAGGAGGGCGAGGGTAAAGGCCATGAGTGCTCCTGGGAACGAGTGGGAGTGGAGAGGCGGGTTGCCGATGGGGTGTTGGTGGGCTACCGGCCAGCGGCGTCAGCTGTCGGGAGAGGAAGAGCGCACGGTGCGGACCTCGTCGTGGAGATCGCGGATCGTCTGCGCGAGGACCTGGGGGTCGAGGCCGATCGTGCGCGCGTTGTCGTCGAGCGAGCTGCCGAGGAGGCGACCGCAGTGGGCGGCCTTCTCGGCGCCCACCTCGGTGAGGTGGAGTTCACGTCGGTTGCCCGATCCGGCCGCCGCGAGGTTGTCGACGTAGCCGGCCCCGAGGAGGACCTTGACGATGCCGCTGCCTGCCGCCTCGGTGACGCCGAGGGCGCCGGCGAGGGTACGACCGGTGATGCCCGGATGCTGGCCGAGGATGACGAGCGCGACGTACTGGTTGTAGCTCAGTCCCTCGGGCTGGAGGATCTTCTCCGCCCACCGATCGAGGGTGCGCACGAAATCGTGGAGTTCGAATGCCAGGTCCATGCCAGTAAGTTAAGCACTTAAGTTAATGCGGGCGCAAGAGGTGAGCTGACATTGGGCAGAGGCGGCGGTCGCCGAGGATCGCACGCCTGAATGCGAACGGCCCCGCACCGGACTGTTCGTCTGGTGCGGGGCCGTTGGATGTCTCCTGCCGCGCTCGACGCGGAAGTCATGCGCCGTCAGCGGCGACACGCCTCGGCGGGGAGCGACTTCAGCTCGTGAAGATCGCGACTGCCTTGATCACGGTCAGGGTCAGGCCCCAGGCGAGGCCGCCGACGACCACGACGGTCAGGGCCGAGCCGATGACCTTGTACGCCCCGCCCACCGGCGACTGCGGGGAGCCTTCGGGGGGAACCGAGGACCATGTCTGCGATGTGCTCATGCTGCGTCCTTCCTTCAGTCTTTCTCAGCGGTCGACGGGGACGTCGGTGCCGCCTCGGCGGTGGTGGGTTCGAGGTACTTGTCCTTGACCGGGCGGACGAGGAGGTTCGCGACGAACCCGATGGCGAGTGCCCCGACCATGATGAACATGCCGGGCGTGTAGAGCTCGGGTCCGGTCTTGCCGGCCTTGTCACCGGCCTCGACGACCGAGTTGACGATGAGCGGCCCCGCCACGCCGGCGGCCGACCATGCGGTGAGCAGACGACCGTGGATCGCCCCGACCTGATAGACGCCGAAGAGGTCCTTGAGGTAGGCCGGGATGGTCGCGAACCCGCCGCCGTAGAACGAGATGATGAACAGGGTCGCGATGACGAAGAGGACGATCGACCCGCCGCCGAAGAGCGCGACGACGAGGTAGAGCAGCGCCCCGCCGCCGAGGTAGATCATGTAGTTGTTCTTCCGCCCGAGGTAGTCCGAAGTCGTCGACCACACGAACCGTCCGGCCATATTGCCGATCGAGAGCAGTCCGACGAAGCCGGCAGCAGCGGCCGCGGTGATGCCGAAGTAGGCCTGGATCATCGGCGCCGCGTTCTCGAGGATGCCGATGCCCGCGGTGACGTTGAGGAAGAGGACGATCCACAGCAGCCAGAACTGCGGGGTGCGGATCGCGTTCTTCGCCGAGACGTTGCCGGTCGTCTGCAGCGGCTTCGCCTTGACCGTCGACGGGTCGAAGTTCGCCGGCTTCCAATCCGGGTGCGGGACGCGGATGACGTAGGCACCGGCGGCGATGACGACCGCGTAGACGATGGCCAGGGTGACGAACGTCCGGGTCAGACCCGCGACGAGGTTCGCAGGCTCGGTGCCTCCGCCGTAGAAGGACATGAGCTGGTTCGACATCGGGCTGGCGATGAGTGCGCCGCCGCCGAAGCCCATGATCGCCAAGCCCGTGGCCAGTCCCGGCCGGTCCGGGAACCACTTCATGAGCGTCGAGACGGGCGAGATGTAGCCGATGCCCAGTCCGATGCCGCCGACGAAGCCGTAGCCGAAGTAGACCAGCCACAGCTGCCCGGTCATGATGCCGAGGCTGGCGATGAGGAAGCCTGCGACCCAGCACGACCCGGCGGCGACCATCGAAGCCCTGGGGCCGGCCTTCTCCACCCAGGTCCCGAAGATCGCCGAGGAGATGCCGAGCATGAGGATCGCGATCGAGAAGATCCACCCGATCGAGACCTCGCCGGCGTCGAAGCGGGACATGAACGGGATCTTGAAGACGCTGAACGCATAGACCTGGCCAATGCACAGGTGGATGGCCAATGCGGCCGGCGGCATCAGCCAGCGGTTGAAGTCCTTCGGCGCGATGATCGCCGAACGGGAGAGTACGGAAGCCATGAGGATCCTTCTGGTCAGCGCCGCTGCCCTGGTCGCCATCATCGGCGAGGGGAAGTCGGGTTGCGTTGGTCCCATACAGACTAGAACGCGCACACCGATTTTGCGAGATCCTGAAAGACTTTCTTCAGACTCGCCCGAATCGAGGATCGTGGAGTAGATGGTTGAAATGTCCACTACGCCTGGGATCGGCGCAGGCATGGGCATCCTCACCGAGGTTGTCCTCAGGTGAGGTTGTCACGACGGATTCCGTAGGCGCCGGTATCAGAGGTTGATCGTCACGTCGCCCTTCTCGCGGAGGTCGCCCGCGAACTTCTGCGTCGCCTCGGTCGACTTCTCGCCCTTGACCTGCTCCTCGAGCTGGGGTCGCATCTCCTCGAGCGAAGGCACCGGCGCCTCCTGACCCGACTGCGCGGCCATCTGCTCCTGCTGGTCCTTCGCCCGCTGGTACGCGGCGCCGATCTCCTCATCGGTGACCTCGAACTCGCCGAACTCGTCGACGATGAGATCCTCGATCTTCAACTGGGTGCCCAGCTCCTCATGGACCTTCTTCTCGTCCATGCCCTGGTCTTTCATGGCGCCGAGGAAGTCCTCCGTGCTCATCTGACTCGAGGCCGCCGCCTCGTCGAGGGCCTTCGTCACATCATCATCTGAGGCCTTGATCCCGCGCTTGTCGGCTTCCTGGCTGAGCAGCTTCGTGCTCACGAGGTTCTCGGCCGTCTGCTTCTTCAGCCCCTCCTCGTCGACGGGCTGACCGGCCTGCTGCGCCTGCACCATCATCTGCTGGTACTGGGTCTCGAAGAGGGGGACGAAGTCGTCCTTCGTGATCTTCTCGCCGTTGACCTCGGCGACGACCTCGGGGATGCTGTCGGTGTTCGGCTTGCCGTCCTGGGACTGACCGGTCTGGGACTGCTCGGCTCCGGCGGTCTCCTCGGGGCTGCCGCCGCTGCCGGCTGCGCTGCACCCGGCGACCGCGATGATCGAGAAGGCCATAGCGACGCCGACCCAGCGTTTGATCCTCTGCACACTCACTCCTAACGATTCAGCCGTCCACGCTAACAGTTCGGGATCATCAAGGCCTGAGCGCGCGGGGTCGAACCTGAACGCGCAGTGGGAGCCGGGGCTGAGCAGGGTCTAGACTGCGCGCATGGACGCGAAGCTGCGCGGGGTGTTCCTCACCTGCGGCGAACTCGAGGACACGGCGGACTTCTACCGCGACATCGCCGGGCTCGAGCTCAGTGCGGCCGGCGATGACGAGTACACGTACTACGTCCTCGAGGTCGGTGGGATCCAGCTCGCCCTCCATGACGCCGAGGCGTTCGCCGACTACACCCACCCGACCGTTCCCGCGTCGAACCTCACCCACCTCTACTTCCGCATCGACGACCGCACCGCGTTCCTCGACCGGCTCGATGCCGCCGGGATCATCCCGACCGCGATCGACGACGTCGTCGTCACGGTGGCCGACCCGGACGGTAGACAGGTCATGTTCGGCACCGCGTAGAGCGGGAGTCGGCGAGGGTCGGTCGGAACTTCCGCACCGCCTCGGCGGGGGAGTTGGGAACTGGGGAACCGCCTCGGCGGGGGAGATCAGAGGCTTGTCGGCACCTGACCTGCGGGAGTGTAGGCGGAGTAGACGACGCCGCTGCGGAACGATCGCGAGTCGAGGAGGGCGAGCGGGGGCTGCGGGTGGCCGCCGGGGAAGAAGCCGCGGCCGCGACCCTGCCACACGGGGTAGGTGAACATGCGGTACTCGTCGACGAGGCCGGCGGTGATGAGCGTGTGGGCCAGGCTGATGCTGCCGGTGAGGATCGCGTCGAGGCCGGGCTGCTCGCGCAGTGCGGCGACGGCGAGCAGCGGGTCGTCGGCGATGATCCGCGAGTTCTCCCACTCAGGATCGGTCATCGTCGTCGAGAACACCCATTTGTCGACCTTGTTCAGCTGCGCCGCGATGCCCGTGGTGTCGGCGGTCTGCCGGGGCCAGAAGCCGCGGAAGTCCTCGAACGTCTGTCGCCCGAGGAGGAGGATCTGCTCTCGTGCGGTCTGGCTGCGCACCTCGGCGAGGAGTTCGTCGTCCTGGGCCTGCGGATCGAACCAGTCATCGAGCATCTCGACCCGACCGTCGAGCGTGGTGTTCTGGGTGATGATGATGCGCACGATGTGGACTCCTTTTCGAGCGGGATCCCGGCGGTGGGGGCGGACGGTGGGTGCGTGCCGTTCACGCTACGCCGATTCCGGGGCGAGCACGAGGGTCGGTTGGTGTCTGCGGACAGGTGGGGGACGGTGGGGATGGACGCGCACGTGGCCTCGGCATCGACGGAACTAGGATCGGGACCATGACGATCCCCGATTTCCGCAGCGAAGCGCGAACCCTCCAGCCCGACCTCGCCGTCCTGCGCCGCATCCTCCATGCCAATCCCGAACTCGGCTACGACCTCCCGTTCACGCAGGCGCAGGTGCTCGATGAGCTCGCGGGGCTGGGACTCGAGGTGAGCACGGGCAGCGCGCTCACCTCGGTGGTCGCCGTCCTCAAGGGCGGAAAGCCCGGACCTGCGGTGCTGCTGCGCGGGGACATGGACGCGCTCCCGGTGGTCGAGGAGACCCGGCTCGACTTCGCGTCGACGAACGGGAACATGCACGCATGCGGGCACGACATGCACACGGCCGGGCTCGTCGGGGCGGCGAAGCTGCTCGCCGCGCACCGCGACGAACTGTCAGGCTCGGTGACCTTCATGTTCCAGCCCGCCGAGGAGGTCGAGGGCGGGGCCGAGCCGATGATCGCCGAAGGCGTGCTCGAGGCGGCAGGGGTCCCAGTGGTCGCGGCCTACGGCATCCACGTCGAGGCCGCCGAACGGGGCCGGTTCGCGACGCGACCGGGATCGCTCATGGCCGGGTTCGCCGATCTCCACGTCACCGTCCACGGGGCCGGCGGTCACAGTTCGCAGCCGCAGTCGACGCGGGACCCCGTGCCTGCGGTCGCCGAGATCGCGCTGGCGCTCAACACGATGACGACGCGGTCGTTCGACATCTTCGACCCTGTCGTCGTCTCGGTCACCCAGCTCGAGGGCGCGCAGGCGACGAACGTCATCCCCGACGAGGCGAAGCTCGCCGCCTCGATCCGCTTCCTCTCCGCCGACTCGCTCGCCCTCCTCCAGCAGCGCGTGCCCGAGATCGTCGAGAGCATCGCCCGCGCCCACCGGTGCACGGCGACCGTCGACTTCGAGGTTGGCTTCCCCGTCACCGTCAACGACCCCGCCGAGGCGGAGCTGACCGTCTCGCGCCTGCGCGGCATGTTCGGGGAGGAGAAGGTCGAAGTGCTCGAGCATCCGCGCATGGGCTCGGAGGACTTCTCGTTCGTGCTCGAGAAGGTGCCTGGCGCGTTCGTCTTCCTCGGCGCCACCCCTGAGGGCATCGATCCCGATGCCGAGACGAACCATTCGCCGAGGGTGCAGTTCGACGATGCGCTGCTCGGCGATCAGGCCGCCGCGCTCGCCCACCTCGCCTTCGCCCGCCTCGCCGACGAGGCCGGCTGAAGCGTCGAGACCGCCACTTTGCGCCGAGACTGCAGCTTGTGACTGGCGGTCTCGGCGCTAGGTGGCGGTCTCGATGAGTGTGGGCAGTGAAGCGAGGCTGTCCCGCCTCACACCTCGGTGGTGGCGAACTCCTCGGGGAGGTCCTTGCGCCTGACCGTGCGGTACGCGTCCATCGAATGATCCTCGTGGAGGGTCTTGACGATGCAGATCCCGAGCAGGGCGACGATGATCGCGAACGGCAGCGCCGAGAGCATCGCCGCCTGCTGCAGAGCCGCGAGCCCACCGGCGAAGAAGAGCACCATCGCCGTCGTACCCGTGAGCACACCCCAGACGGTGAGCACCCAGCGGCTGGGCTCAAGCGTGCCGCGGGACGTGAGCATGCTGAGG
Source organism: Brevibacterium sp. LS14 (assembly GCF_012027885.1). Classification (NCBI taxonomy): domain Bacteria; kingdom Bacillati; phylum Actinomycetota; class Actinomycetes; order Micrococcales; family Brevibacteriaceae; genus Brevibacterium; species Brevibacterium sp. LS14. The sequence goes on along the minus strand of NZ_SJXG01000047.1, from coordinate 143,770 downwards.
ACGAAGGTGTTCGCGTCGGCTCCGGAGACGAAGTAGAGGACGACGAGGATGATCGCGATCACCGAGGTCAGTCCCGTCCAGGGCAGGTTGCCGAGGGTTTCGAAGAACGCGGAGTTGACGTTCTCGGCGGCCGCCTTGCCGATCTGTCCGCCGCCGTCCATGTCGATCTTGATCGCGGTCCCGCCGAAGACGGTGAACCAGGCGAAGAAGACGAGGCTCGGCACGCCCATGACGCCGAGGACGAACTGCCGCACGGTGCGTCCCTTGGAGATCTTCGCGAGGAAGACCCCGACGAACGCGCCCCAGCTCAGCCACCACGCCATCATGAAGTACGTCCAGTACTGGTACCAGCCGACGGCGTCGGAGGTCAGCGGCGTGAGTAGGCTCATGGTGAAGAACTCGCCGAGGTACTGGCCGGTCGCGCGGAAGAAGAGGTTGCCGATGAACCCGGTCGGACCGACGATGAGGACGAAGAGGCCGAGGAAAATCGAGAGCACCGCGGTCGTCTGACTGAGGAACTTGATGCCCTTGTTCACGCCGGAGAGCGCCGAGAGCGTGAAGACGACGGTGATGCCCAGGATGATGATGATCTGGACGAAGAGCTCGTTGGGGATCCCGAAGACCCGGTTGAGTCCCTCGGAGATCTGCGAGGCGCCGAGGCCCAGCGAGGTGGTCGTGCCGAAGAGCGTGGCGACGACGGCCATGATGTCGACGAGCTTGCCGAGCCATCCGCCCATCGCCTTGCCGAACAGCGGCCGCAGCATCGGAGAGATGAGGCCTGTGTTCCCGCGCTTGTGCGTCGAATAGGCGATCGCGAGTCCGAAGACCCCGAACACCGCCCACGCGTGCGGACCCCAGTCGAAGTACGAGTACTGCAGCGCGACGACGGCGGCCTCGGTGGTGCCGGGCGCGGCGAGATCGTGGGGCGGGGTCGTGAAGTGCGAGATCGGTTCGGCCACGCCGTAGCTGATGAGCCCGATGCCCATGACGGCGGAGAGGATCATCGCCAGCCAGGCCCACGTGCTGAATTCCGGACGGTCGTCCTCGGCGCCGAGGCGGACCCGCCCGAAGCGTCCGAAGCCGAGGTAGAGGAGGAGGCCGATGCATCCCAGGGGGACGATGAGGTAGGTCCAGCCGACGCTCGCTGCGACGGAGTTCATCGCGTTCGTCATCGTCGTGGCCATGCCGTCGGGGGAGAGGACTCCCCACAGGGTGAATGCGGCGACCCCGGCGATCGAGATCCAGAACACCGACCCCGGTCGGTGGCGGAGCGCGTTCGCCTCGGCCATGGCCGGTGAGATGCCGCCGGGGAAATCCATGCCGTGGCCGGGCAGCTGAGCGTGGCGGTGCTGTGGTCTCGACGCGCTGTCCTCCGCGTCGGACTGACCGGATTCGTACTGCATGGCGAACTCCACTTCCTTGTGAATCGTTCTGGCGCCCGGTTGATGCAGGGATGGGTCGGGCTGTGATGAGGTGGACCGGGGTAAGTCCGGGGCTCGAGGGGAGAGCCGGAGGTGAGAAGGTGTCAGTCGAGTGAGCTGAGGTCCTCGCTGTCGAAGAACTTGCCGGCCTTGTAGATCATCGGGGAGTCCTCGGAGGTCTCCGCGCTGCGCACGCGACCGATGAAGACGGTGTGGGTGAGCGCCTGGAAGCGCTCCTTGATCTCGACCTCGATCGATGCCGCCGAACCGTCGATGAGCGGAGAGCCGTTGGCTCCGGCATGCCAGTCGAGGGTGGCGAACTTGTCGGGCGACTTCGAAGCGAAGACGCCGATCGTCTCCCGCTGATTGCGGCTCATGATGTTGATGCCCATATGCGTCGACCGGAACAGCGCGGGATAGGTCGACGAGGTCTTCTGCACACAGACGAGGACGAGCGGCGGGTCGAGGGAGACGGAGTTGTAGGAATTCACCGCCAGGCCGCGGGGTTTGCCCTCGTCGTCGGTCGTCGTCACCACGGTCACGCCCGTGATGAACTGGCGGTTGAACGCTTTGAGCGAGTCCGCCGACGGGCGTCCGGACAGGTCATCGGTGACGACGTCCTCGGGGCCGGCCTCGAAGGCCGACGACAGGGATTTGAGCCCGAGGTCGGCGAGCAGCTCGTGGGCGTCCCACGTGACCTCCTCGCGGGCGATCCGCGACCCCCTCAGGGTGATGAGGTTCGAACCGTGCGTCGTCACCTGCTGACCCGTGGGCGGGACGTCGCCCATCGGCTCGGTGAACGTTCCCACGGAATGCCAGTAGATCGCACCCTCGTCGCCTTCGATGAGGATGTGGTCGATCGTCGTCGTGAGATCGGGGAAGGCCGAACGGATCTCCCGGATCTCGTCCTTGATGGCCTGCGCGTCCTTCGCCTGGCCGGAATTCGTCGAGACACGGACGTAGTCGTCGGTGACGAGCGAATCGAAGGCGTCGAGATCGTCGCTGTCCCAGACGGCGTGCCAGGCGTCGGTGATGGTCTGCTTCACACCCCGCAGGGCGGTGTCATGTGTTTGTTGCATACCAGAGACCATAGAATGACCGCTATGCATCCGTCAATAGATTCGGTTAAGTCCGTGAATACTGGGATTGGTCAAGATTGTTGACATCTGTCGATGTATGCAAGTACGTTTCTTGTATGCAACAGATTTCCGATGTTCAGGCCAGCGAGTCGTTCCTCGACAGGGTGCGGGCGCTCATCCTCAGCGACGGCTACGAACCCGGGGACATGATTCCCGAATCGAGTCTCGCGGAGTCCTTCGGCGTCAGCCGCACCCCCATCAGGGAGGCCTTCAAGCAGCTCGAATACGAAGGCCTCGTCGAGATCCGACCGCGCGTCGGCACCTTCCTCAGGCGACCCAAGCGACGTGAGATCGTCGAGCTCTTCCAGCTCAAGGAATCCCTCGAGGGGCTGGCGGCGAACCTCTTCGCCCGGCGCGGGGCCATCCCGGAGCTCGCAATGCTCAAGGACAATGCCGACGCGTCCGATGCGGCCGCGCTCGCCGGGGACGCCGACACCTACGCGCGGCTCGTCCACGAGTTCCACGCGACCCTCGTCCGCGGCGCCGACAACATCAAGCTCGCCGAGACCTACGAACGGCTCATGCACCAGCTCGCCTACCACCGCATCGTGCTCCGCGCCGTGCAGCGCCCGGGCCGGCTGAGCGAATCGGTCGGAGAGCACCACTCCGTCATCGAGGCGATCGAGAACAAGGACTGGTTCGGCGCGGAGATCGCCATGCGCGAGCATGTCAACGCCTCGAGCAGAGCTGCGCTCCTGTCGCTGAGCGAACAGCATGAGCTCTCCGAGCAGGAGGAGGACCGGTGAGCGCACAGTCCCAGTCAGCTGTGCCGACTGCCGCATCCGCAGCCGAACCCGACGCCCGTCCGCAGAGCTTCGACGACCTCGCCCGCAGCCTCGGCGTCCGATCCCTCACCCTCAACCGTGAGGAGACCATGGCCGAGGCAGGGACCCCGCTCGACCGCCCCCTCGTGCAGGCGGCCGCCGTGGCCGTGCTGAGGAACCCGTGGATCGGCACCGGACCCGATGCCGACCTCGCACCCGAGACCGAGGCGATCGCCCCGGTCCTCGCGAAGGTCCTCACCGATCGCCTGCTCGCAGCCATCGGACCTGCGACAGCGGTCGAGGCCTTCGGCAAAGCCGCCGTCGTCGGCACGGCCGGGGAGCTCGAGCACGCCGGAGCCCTCATCCACACCCCGTTCTTCGGCAACATCATGCGGGAGCTGCTCGAGGGCACCTCGGTGCTCTGCTTCGCCGACGGCCGCGCGGCCGCCTCGGCGAGCATCCGCGTTCCCATGTGGCACAAGACCCACGCCACCTCGCGGGATCACTACCAGTCCATCGACGTCCGACTCCCGGACGCCCCACAGCCCGACGAGATCTGCGTGATCGCCGCCGCCGCGAACGGTCCTCGGCCGTTCGCGCGGATCGGCGACCGCCGCACCGACGGCACCGTGACCACCGACATCCTGAAAGGACTCCTCCCATGAAGATCCGCAAGCTCACCACCGTCGTCGAAGACGTCCTCACCGAAGGCGGACGCACCGTCGACCCGCCGATCCGGGTCGCCGCCGTCGCCGCCGTCATCGAGAACCCGTGGCACGGTCAGGGATTCGTCGAGGACCTCGGTCCCGGCATCGACGCCACCGCCAGCGAACTCGGCGCCCTGCTCGCCCCCCGCGTCATGGAAGCGCTCGGGGGTGACCTCGAAGCCTACGGCAAGGCGGCGATCGTCGGTCAGGGCGGAGAGATCGAGCACGGCTCAGCACTCATCCACACCCTCAAGTTCGGCAATCACTTCCGGGACGCCGCCTCGGCGAGCACCCTGCTGCCGGCCGTGGAGAAGCGCGCCGAGGCGGGGGCGGTCTTCGACATCCCGCTCAAGCACTTCACCGATGCGACGATCCGCTCGCACCACCAGACCTTCGAGTGGAGGGTCTCCGACGCCCCGCACGCCGACGAGATCCTCGTCGCCCTCGCCGGGTCCACGGGCGGCCGACCGCAGCAGCGCCTGGCGCCGCTCGCCGCCGACCAGTAGGCGGCGACGCGATGCGGGAAGACAATGACGTCCCCGTTGTGCTGCTGCACGGGGTGGGGCTCGATCGCAGCGTGTGGGGCCGAGTCGAACAGCGGCTCGGGCGCCCCACCGTTGCGCTCGACCTGCCAGGTCACGGTGAGCAGCCTGCGCTGACCTCCCCGACGACCCTGGCCGAGATGGCTGCCGACGTCGCCATTCGGCTGCCTGCCGGACCCGTGCACCTCGTCGGGTTCTCCCTGGGTGCGCTCGTCGCGCAGCGGCTCACGGTCGACCAGCCCGGCCGGGTCCGCAGCCTCACGTGCGTGAGTTCGGTCGCCGAGCGCACCGACGAGGAGGCTGCGGCAGTGCAGGCCCGACTCGACGGTGCGGCGCGGGACTTCGCCGGCAGCATGGACCGCGCCCTCGACCGGTGGTTTCCCGCGGGCGAGGCCGAGGAGACAGCCGCCTGGAGGGAGGAGACGCGCGCCGTGCTGCTCGCCAACGACCCCGACTCCTACCTGCACGCGTACGCGGTCTTCGCCACCGGGGACCGTGACATCGCCGCCCGACTGCCGGAGATCTCCGTGCCCGCGCTCGCGATCACCGGCGAACTCGACCCGGGATCGACACCGGAGATGAGCCGACGGCTGGCCCGCCGGATACCCGATGCCGAGGTCGCCATCGTGCCCGGTGCCAGGCACATGCTGCCGGTCACCCATCCCGATGACCTCGCCGACCGCCTCGAGAACCTCATCGACCTCCGGGCCCGGAACAGCACGTCCACATCGCCTTCATCGACGCCATCGACCACAGAGAGGAGCCGGACATGACGATCAGGCTCGACCACTTCATCGCCGGTGAGCACCGTGCCCCGGCTGACGGCGACTACCTCGAGAGCACGAACCCCGCCACGCTTGAGACCCTCTACGAATTCGCCCGCGGCACCGAAGCCGACGTCGCACGGGCCGTCGATGCCGCCTCAGCGGCCTTCGAATCCACCGGATGGCAGCGGACGACACCGACCCAGCGGGGTCACCTGCTGCGGAGGTTCGGCGACCTCATCGGGGAGAACGCCGAGGAACTCGCGCGGCTCGAAAGCCAGGACAACGGCAAACTGCTGCGGGAGATGACGGGGCAGCTCAAAGGCCTCCCGGAGTACCTCTACTACTTCGGTGGGCTGGCCGACAAGGTCCAAGGTTCGCAGATCCCGACGAACTCACCCGAGGTCATCAACTTCACCCAGCGTGAGGCGCTCGGCGTCGTCGGGCTCATCACCCCGTGGAACTCGCCGATGACGCTGACCCTGTCCAAGCTCGCCCCGGCGCTGGCCGCCGGGAACACGACGGTGATCAAGCCGAGCGAGTACACCTCGCGCACCATCCTCCGCCTCGCCGAACTCGCGTATGAGGCGGGCTTCCCTGCGGGCGTCGTCAACGTCGTCACCGGTCTCGGCGCCGAGGCGGGACAGGCGCTCGTCGACAACCCGAAGCTTGCGAAGATCTCCTTCACGGGATCGACGCGGACCGGGGCAGCGATCGCCGCCTCGGCGGCAGGGCGATTCATCGGATCGACGCTCGAGCTGGGAGGCAAGAGCCCGAACATCGTCTTCGACGACGCCGACGTCTCCAATGCCGCGATGGGCGTCATCGCCGGCATCTTCGCCGCCGCAGGGCAGACGTGCATCGCCGGATCACGGGTGTTCGCCCAGCGGGGGATCTACGACGAACTGCTCGAGAAGGTCACCGCGCGGGCCGCCTCGATCGTCATCGGCGACCCGCTCGCCCCGGAGACCGAGCTCGGCCCACTCGCCTTCGAGGCGCAGCTGAACAAGGTGAGCGAATACGTCGGGATCGGCGTTGAAGAGGGCGGACGGATCGCCTACGGCGGGGGACGACCCGACGTCGATCTGCCCGGCTACTTCTTCCAGCCCACCGTGCTCACGGACACGACGAACGACATGCGCATCGCCCAGGAGGAGATCTTCGGGCCGGTCGCCGCGATCATGCCCTTCGACACCGAGGAGGAGGTCCTCGCGCTCGCCAACGACACCGAATACGGACTGGCCGCCGGCGTGTGGACGACGAACCTGGCCCGGAGCATGCGGATGTCGCAGCGGCTCGAGGCCGGGACCATCTGGATCAACATGTACCGGGCCATGTCCCCGATGTCGCCGCGACAGGGGTTCAAGAACTCCGGGGTCGGCATCGAGCACAGCATCGAATCGATGCACGAGTACACCCGGCTCAAGAGCATCTGGATCAATACGGACGAAGGGCCGGTCGCCGACCCCTTCGTGCTGGGAAGGTGAGGACATGCCGCTCATCGACATCTCGATCGGCCGAGGTCGCACGCCCGAACAGCTGCGGGCCCTCATCGCCGGAGTCCACGAGGTCGCCGCTGCGACCACAGGCGCCGCCGACGAGAACATCACCGTGATCGTGCGGGAAGTGGAGAAGGAACTCTGGTCGCGCACGAACACGACGATCGCCGAACGCGAAAGCGCCGGCTGAGGGTGAGTTGCCCCGCCATTGCGGGGGTGAGGAGCCGGACGCGGACAGCGAGCTACTGATCCGCGGATGCCGGGCGGACGCGGACACGGAGCACACGATCACCGGCCGACAGACACAGACACACACTGAGCAGTGTTCCGGGGTGACCCGGAACCGAAGGAAAGGACCACTCATGCGCTTCTCCCTCTTCGTCCACATGGAACGCTGGGACGATTCGATCAGCGCCGAGCAGCACTGGCAGAACCTCGTCGAACTCGTGCAGCTGGCCGAGGCCGGCGGTTTCGGGACAGTGTGGATCGGCGAGCACCATTCGATGGAGTACGTCGCCTCACCTGGACCGATGCAGCAGCTTGCCGCGCTCGCCGCACAGACGTCGACGATCCGCTTGGGCTCGGGAACGATCATCGCCCCGTTCTGGCATCCGCTGCGCGCGGCCGGCGAGGTCGCGCTCCTCGACGTCATCAGCGGCGGCCGCGCCGAGGTGGGCATCGCCCGCGGCGCCTACCAGTTCGAGTTCGATCGGATGGCGGGCGGAATGCCGGCGGCTGACGGCGGCGAGTACCTGCGCGAGCTCGTGCCTGCGATGCGGGCCCTGCTCCAGGGCGACTATGCGCACGAGGGCAAGCACTGGCAGTTCCCCGTCTCGACCGCCGTGCCGAAGCCCGTCCAGCAGCCGACACCGCCGATCTGGCTGGCCGCACGCAGTCCCGAGACCCACGACTTCGCCGTGGCCAACGGCTGCAACGTCCAGGTCACTCCGCTGATGAAGGACGACCGTGAGGTCGAGGACCTGATGAACAAGTTCGAGACCGCGCTCGCCGCCCACCCCGAGGTGGAGAAGCGACCGGAGATCATGGTGCTCCGGCACACCTACCTCCACTCGCCCGAAGACCCCGAGGGCTGGAAGGTCGGGGCCGCCGGGATCAACAAGTACTACCGGACGTTCTCCGCGTGGGCGTTCGGGAAGAAGGACCCCGTCAACGGGTTCCTCGACCCGACGCCGGAGGAGCGATTCGCCGATCGCCCAGAGTTCGAACTCGAGTCACTGCACAAGTCCGCGATGATCGGCACCCCCGCCGAGGTGACCGAACGCATCAGGCACTACGAGGACCTCGGTTACGACGAGTACAGCTTCTGGTCGGACAACGCTCTCACCCACGAGGAGAAGAAGGCGTCCCTGCAGCTCTTCATCGACGAGGTCGTCCCGAACTTCCGGTGAGGGGTGCGCGCAGTGCGGCGACAAGGGGTCGCCGCACTGCGCTCGTCGTCGAGCGGATCGCGTCGAAACCGCCACTTCGCGCCGAGACTGCACCGTGTGACAGGTGGTCTCGACGCTAAGTGGCGGTCTCGATGAGTGTGGGCGCTGCCCTCTCAGCGCGCGGCTTTCCGCTCAGGCGCGGATGAGGCCGTGCGGGTCGAGGACGAACTTCTTCGCCACCCCCGAGTCGAAGTCGGCGTAGCCCTGCGGAGCATCCTCGAGCGAGATCGCCGTCGCGTTGACGTTCTTCGCGATCGACACCTTGTCGTGGAGGATCGCCTGCATGAGGCCGCGGTTGTACTTCATCACCGGGCACTGGCCGGTGACGAAGACGTGCGACTTCGCGAAGCCGAGGCCGAAGCGCATCGACAGCGACCCCTCCTTCGCCGCCTCGTCGACGGCGCCGGGGTCACCGGTGACGTAGAGCCCGGGGATGCCGAGGCTGCCGCCGGCCCGCGTGATGTCCATGAGCGAGTTGAGCACGGTGGCCGGGGCCTCGTGGCTGGCATCCTTGCCGTGCCCGCGCGCCTCGAAGCCGACGGCGTCGATGCCGCAGTCCACCTCGGGGGTGCCGAGGATCTGCTCGATCTGATCCTTCGGATCGCCCTTCGAGACGTCGACCGTCTCGCAGCCGAAGCTGCGAGCCTGCGCGAGCCGGTCCTCGTTGAGGTCGCCGACGATGACGACGGCGGCACCGAGCAGCAGCGCCGAGGTGGCCGCCGCCAGTCCGACGGGACCGGCACCGGCGACGTAGACCGTCGACCCCACCTGCACGCCCGCACCGACCGCGCCGTGGAAACCGGTGGGGAAGATGTCCGAGAGCATCGTGAGGTCGAGGATCTTCTCCATCGCCTGCTCTTTGTCCGGGAACTTCAGCACGTTCCAGTCGGCGTAGGGCACGAGCACGTACTCGGCCTGCCCGCCGACCCAGCCGCCCATGTCGACGTAGCCGTAGGCTGATCCGGGCCGGTCGGGGTTGACGTTGAGGCAGATGCCCGTCTTGCCTTCTTTGCAGTTGCGGCAGCGGCCGCATGAGATGTTGAAGGGCACGGAGACGAGGTCGCCGACCTTGACGAACTCGACGTCACGGCCCACCTCGACGACCTCGCCGGTGATCTCATGGCCGAGCACGAGCCCTTCCGGCGCAGTGGTGCGACCGCGGACCATGTGCTGATCGGAGCCGCAGATGTTCGTCGCGACCGTCTTGAGGATGACGCCGTGGTCGACCTTGCGGCCGACGTTGGCGGGATTGACGCCGGGGCCGTCCTTGAGGACGAACTCGGGGTAGTCGGTGTCGATGACCTCGACCTTGCCTGGACCTGCGTAGCTGATTGCCCTGTTGCTCATCGTTGAGTCTCCGTTCGGACGGAATCGTGAGGCGAAATCGGCGGGAGTGCCGAACGGCCTCCTGAAATATCAGTCTTGTATCAGACGTGGTGTCAGTCTCGTTGCGCAGGGAAGCGTTTGTCAACACCCCGTCGCTTGCCACGCTAATCGAACCCACGCGAGGCCGAAAGGGCATACCGAGGGCGGAGATCCGGCGTCTCAGTCCGTCTCGCCGAGGCGGGTCGCCAGGATCCGCTGCGAGGTCGCCCGCAGGTGCCGCAGGGATTCGCGGATGAGCGGTGAGCCCCGGCTGCCCGTGCGCACGGCCGCGATGATCTTCCTGCTCAGACGCCCCGTTCCCGTCAGCCTCACGCGGGTGACGTTGTCCTCGCCGGAGAGGTTCGCGAGCCGGGGAACGAGACTGACCCCGACGCCGGCGCCGACGAGTGCGGCCGAGGTCTCCCACTCGACGGACTCGTGCGAGATCGTCGGCGTCACCCCGGCCGCCGTGAACGCGGCGATGAAGAGCGCATGGTACGGCGAGCCCGGCACCGCGGTGATCCAGTCCTCGCCTGCGAGCTCGGACAGCGAGACCGCATCGAGTCCGGCCACCGGATGATCGGAGGGCACCATGACGTCGAGCGGGTCGTCGAGGAGGTCCATCTTCTCGAACCGGGCGTCGTCCTCGACCCGGGCGTCGCCCTGCGGGGAGACGACGACGGCGAGGTCGATGCGCTCGGCGACGAGGAGGTCGAAGCACCGCGAAGGGCTCGCCTCGACGACGTGGACCTTGACGTCGGGATGGGTGCTGCGGAGGTGTGCCGCGAGCGGGGCGAGCAGGTTCGCCGAGGCGGTCGAGAAGCCGCCGATGCCGAAATGGGAAGGCGCCTGGTCCCCGGCGGTGAACGACGAGGCGCGGATCTCCTCCCACACGGAGATCAGCCGGTCCGAACGCCTGACGAGGTACCTGCCCGTCGCGGTCAGCCGCAGTCCCCGCCCGTCCTTGGTCAGGAGCGTCATCCCCAGCGAATTCTGGAGGTCGCGCAGCTGCGCGGACACTGCCGAGGGGGAGTATCCGGTGAGTTCGGCGGTGGCCGCGATCGTGCCCGAGGCGGCGAAGGTCCGCAGCGTGATGAGACGCGGATCGATCATGCTCACATTATGCACTTTTCCTGCATGTTGTTCTTCGGAATCTCGCGCTTTTCCCGCAGTGTTCGGCTGTTCTATCGTGACAGCAGCGACGCGGCGGGATCGGGCGATGGGCGTGCCCGGCAGCCGGAGGCAGCGATGACCACGAGCAGACGGCATCCCTGACCGCGCGCATTCTCAGGGGATCAAGGGAGATGGGAATTTGACCGCTACCAATCTGGCACCGACGAAGAAGGGCTTCCCCGCAGGGATGACCGAAGAGCGCCTCGACGAGATCCGGCTGCTCCTCGACACCAGACGCACCGGCTTCTCACTCGAGGCTCCGTTCTACACCGACGCGAACCTCTTCAACCTCGACATGCAGGCGATCTTCTCCCAGCACTGGGTCTTCGCGTGCAGCGTCGCCGAAATCCCCGAACCCGGCGACTACGTCACCCTCGACTACGGGCCGTACTCGCTCATCGTCCTGCGCACCGACGACGGCGGGGTCAACGTCCTCCACAACGTCTGCCGGCACCGCGGCGCCCGCGTCCTCACCGAGTCCTCGGGCACGACGGGCAACCTCGTGTGCGGCTACCACTCGTGGACCTATTCGCCCGACGGCGACCTCATCCACGCCTCGGCGCCGGGGGAGATGACCTTCGACAAGGCCTGCTATGCACTCAAACGAGCCCATGTGCAGGTCGTCGCCGGCCTTGTCTTCCTCTGCCTCGCCGAGGATCCGCCCACCGACTTCGCCGAGGTGGCGCAGCTGTTCGCCCCCTACATCGCCCCGCACGAGCTGGCGAAGACGAAGGTCGCCTACCAGCAGACCATCGTCGAGGAGGGCAACTGGAAGCTCGTCATGGAGAACAACCGCGAGTGCTACCACTGCGACGGCCACCCCGAGCTCGCGTGCTCGCTCTTCCCGACGTGGGGGCTGACCGATGAGACGGTGCCGACGCATCTGACCGATGTGTGGGAGCGCAACCAGGCCGCGCAGGCGGCGCTGGAGTTCCGGTGCCGCCGCTACGGTCTGCCCTACGAGGTCATCGAGGATCTCGGCCGGGTCGCGGGCATCCGCATCTCCCGGGAGTCCCTCGACGGGGCAGGGGAGTCCTTCTCCGCCGACGGTCGCCGGCTGTCGAAGAAGCTCCTCGGCGATCTGCCGGACTTCCGGCTCGGGCGGTGCTCGATGCACCTGCAGCCCAACAGCTGGTTCCACCTCCTCGGCGATCATGTCATCACCTTCGGGGCGTACCCGATCAACCCGCACCAGACGCTCGTGCGCACGACCTGGCTCGTCGCCGACGATGCCGTCGAAGGCGTCGACTACGACCTCGAGACGCTCACCCACACGTGGAAGCAGACGAACCTCCAGGACAAGGCGTTCGTCGAGCTGTGCCAGACCGGCGCCGGCAGCCCCTTCTACGAGCAGGGGCCGTACATGAAGAGCGAATACCAGGTCGAGGCCTTCATCGGCTGGTACATCGACCGGATGCGGGAGCACGTGGAATGAGGGTGGTCGACGACCCCACGATCCCGCTCGCGCAGCGGATCCGGGGCCTCGAGATGCCGTGGAACCGGGTGCTCGGGTCGACGGCGGGACCGGCCGGGGCCGCGACCGCGCTCGGTCCGTGGCATCCCCAGGAGTTCACCGCCGAATGCGTCGAGACGATCCCCGAGGCCGGGGACATGATGACCTTCGTCTTCCGCCGCATGGACGGGGCGCCGCTGGCGTTCCGGTCGGGGCAGTACATGAACATCGACTTCCCCATCTACGGTGCCGAGGCGGAGCCGGAGTCCCGCAGCTACTCGATCTCGTCCGCCCCGACCGAACCGTGGACGTTCTCCGTGACGATCAAACGCGACCCGGCAGGCCTCGTCTCCCCGTGGGCGCACGAGTCGATCCGACCGGGCACGGTGCTCGAGATGCTCGGACCCGTCGGGGCCTTCCACCTCGCCGACTACGACCGGCGCGCCCGCTACCTCCTGCTCGCCGCCGGGGCCGGGATCACCCCGCTGATGTCGATGATCCGCACGGTCCACTCGCTTCCGGGCCAGGCCGACGTCATCCTCCTCTACCACGGCTCGGCGCCCGACCGCTTCGCGTTCGCCGACGAACTCGACTTCCTCGAGAAGGCCGACTTCCGGATCCAGCTCGTCTACTGCCTCGGCGATCGGAAGCAGACGACGAAGAAGGGGAGTGCGAAGTGGACGGGCAGGGCCGGGCGACTGTCTGCCGATCTCCTCGACGAGGTGGTCCCCGACGCCAACGGCCGCCAGGTCTTCGCGTGCGGGCCGGAGGGATACCTCAACACGGCCACCGAGTGCCTCGCCCGCGTCGGCGTCGACGACACCTCGATCTTCATGGAGTTCTTCTCCGGCGACCGTGCCACCCGCCTCGAATACGCCGAGGAGGTCGCCCTGGCCGGGGAGATCGCGGAGGAGTTCGCGTCCTCGGCCGAGGAGTACTACGAGCAGCAGCCTTCCGCCTTCGACCTCTACGAACCCGAGCACGACTCCGGCGGCGCCGTCGAGACGGTCGGTGCCCCGCTCGAGGCCGTGCCCGCCGACGCCGCCGTTCCCGTCGACGCCCCAGCCGCCCTCGCCGAGGCGGGGGCAGGGGAGACCGAAGTCGATGGCGAATCGAGACCCGCAGACCCGGACGGCTTCGCTACCGTGGGAGAAGGCGAGCTCACCATGGCCTTCCTCCGGTCGGGGATCAACGTCCGAGTCGCCCCGGACGTCGTCATCCTCGACGCGGCCCGGAAGGCCGGGGTGCGCATCGGGGCGAACTGCCAGGAGGGCATGTGCGGCTCGTGCAAGGTCGTCAGACTCGAAGGAGAGGTTGAGATGAACCATCAGGGCGGCATCCGTGCCCGCGAGATCGACGCGGGGAAGTTCCTTCCCTGCTGCTCGACGGCGAAGACCGACCTCGTCATCGACGCCTGAGCGCACTACCAATTCCATCGCAGCCTCACCACAGCAAGGAGAACCCAGTGTCGAATCCCTCCCCACGGGTCGTCATCATCGGAGCAGGCATCGTCGGGGCCAACCTCGCCGACGAACTCGCCCGATTGGGCTGGACCAACACGCTTGTCATCGAGCAGGGACCGCTGACGATCCCCGGCGGATCGACCTCGCACGCTCCGGGCCTCGTCTTCTCATCGAATCCGTCGAAGTCGATGACGGAGTTCGCGCAGTACACGATCGAGAAGCTCACCTCGCTCACCGGACCGGACGGACGCGGCTCGTTCCTGCCCGTCGGCGGGCTCGAGATCGCCACGACCCCCGAACGCCTCCGCGACCTTGAGCGGCGGGCCGGCTGGAACCGGTCATGGGGTGTCGACGCCGAGGTGGTCGACGCCGAGGAGGCCCTGAAGCTGTTCCCCATGCTCAACGCGGAGAAGGTCCTCGGCGGGCTCTTCACCCCCGGTGACGGGCTTGCGCTCGCTGCGCAGGGAACCCAGCTCGTCATCGAACGGGCACGTGCGGCCGGGGTCGAGTTCCGCGACCGCACGGTCGTGACCGGCATCGACCACACGGGAGGGAAGGTCTCCGCCGTCTACTCCGGCGACGAGCGGATTCCCGCCGACATCGTCGTCTCGTGTGCCGGGTTCTGGGGCCCGAAGATCGGCGCGATGGCCGACACCCCGATCCCGCTGCTGCCCCTGGCCCACCAGTTCGCGTGGTCGACGGAGGTGCCGAGTCTGGTCGGCAAGAACGAGCTGCCGAAGGGGGCGAGCGCCCCGATCCTGCGCTACCAGGACGAGGACCTCTACTACCGGGAGTGGGGCGAGCGGATCGGCATCGGCTCGTACGCGCACCGCCCCATGCCCGTCGACCTCGACACGCTGCCGCGGTATTCGCCCGATGAGATCACCGACGAGCGGATGCCCTCGTCGCTGACGTTCACTCCCGAGGACTTCGAACGCGAATGGGCGATCAGCCAGGAGATCCTCCCCGAGCTCGCGCAGACGCAGATCCAGCGCGGATTCAATGGGATCTTCTCCTTCACCCCTGACGGCGGATCGTTGGTCGGGCAGTCCCGGAACGTCGACGGCTTCTTCGTCGCCGAGGCGGTGTGGGTCACCCATGCCGCAGGTGTCGCGAAGGCCGTCGCCGAGCTCATCGCGCACGGCCACTCCGAGACCGACCTCTCGGGCCTCGACCTCAATCGGTTCGAAGACATCCAGACGGCTCCCGAGTACGTCAGCGAGACCTCGCAGCAGAACTTCCGCGAGATCTACGATGTCCTCCACCCGCTCCAGCCCAGGGTCTCGCCCCGCGATGTGCGGATGAGCCCGTTCAATGCCCAGCAGCGGGAGCTCGGCGCGTTCTTCCTCGAGGCCGCGGGATGGGAGCGCCCGCACTGGTACGAGGCGAACGCCGCACTGCTCGACGAGCTGCCCGAGGAATGGCGGGCTCCCGAGCGCGACGACTGGGCGAACCAGTTCCATTCGCCCATCGCCGCGGTCGAGGCGTGGAAGACGCGGACCAACGTCGCGATGTACGACATGACCCAGCTCAAGCGCTTCGAGGTCAAGGGTCCCGGCGCCGGCCGGCTGCTCCACGGGCTGACGACGTCGTCGATGCTGCGCAAACCGGGGGCGGTGAGCTACACGCTGCTGCTCGACGAGGCGGGCGGGATCACCTCGGACATCACCGTGGCGATCCTCGACGAGGAGACCTACCAGGTGGGAGCGAACAGCAACATCGACCTCGCCTACATCACCAGGGCGGCCAAGCGGCAGACCGAGGAGGACCCAAGCCAGTGGGTGACCGTGCGGGAGACGACCCCGGGCACATGCTGCATCGGGCTGTGGGGACCGCGCGCCCGCGACGTCATCGCCGCCGTGAGCGACGACGACCTCAGTGACGAGGGACTCAAGTACTTCCGGACGAAGCAGATCTCGGTCGCGGGCATCCCCGTCACGGCGATGCGCCTGTCCTACGTCGGGGAACTCGGTTGGGAGCTCTACACCTCGGCGGATCTCGGACACAGGCTCTGGGATGTGCTCTGGGAGGCTGGGCAGGAGTTCGGGATCATCGCCGCCGGCCGCGAGGCATTCAACTCGCTGCGGCTCGAGAAAGGGTTCCGGTCATTCGGCACCGACATGACGAGCGAGCACGAACCGGAGCAGGCCGGTCTCGGGTTCGCCGTCAAGGCCTCGAAGACCGACGACTTCGTCGGCAAGGCGGCGCTCGCCGATCGGGCGGCGGGAACGACGAAGAGGCTCACGTGCCTCACCCTCGACGAGCCGAGCGACATCGTGCTCGGCAAGGAACCTGTGTACGTCGCGGACGGCGCGTCGAAGGACGCGAGCGCCGAGGCGAACGGCGGATCCGAGGACTCCGCGACTCGGGCGGACGGGTACGTCACCTCGGCGGCGTACGGGTACACGATCGGGAAGGCGATCGCCTACGCGTGGCTGCCGAACACTTTGGGCGTCGGCGACGCTGTCGAGATCGAGTACTTCGGCCGCCGAGTGCCCGCCACCGTCACGGCCGAACCGCTCTACGACCCGGAGATGACCCGCCTGCGCGGGTGAGACCCGAGTGCTGAGGAGGCGCAGGTGGTGCGCACCGCCCGCGCCGCCCGCGTCGCCGCGCCGTCCGCGCCGCCGCCGAACGGACCTAAGGACGCGCAGTGTCGATCCGCGACCTCAGAATCGACACTCAGCGTCCTCGAAACGTGTTGGAGTCGGGCGGCTGCCGGGCCGGGTTCCCCGCTCGATCCACGCGGGGCTCGAAAATCGACGTGCTCGCGACGCGGCCGGCTGCCGATCCACGCGGGGCCTGAATTCCGCGTCTCGGGCGACGCGGATTTCACGCGCGGCGTGGATCGAGCGGGGAGGCCCTGGGCGGGGGCCCTGACCGGGGAGCGACGCTGGTCAGGCACGGGCGTCGGCGGGAGTGGTGGCCGCCTCGGCGAGTGTGCGGCGATGCATCCCGCGGTGACCGATGAATGCGGCGACGGCGATGATGACGGCGACGATCGCGATGCCGATCCACTGATTGATGAGCAGGGAGGCGGCACCGGCGAGGGCACCGACGAGGATGAGAGCGACGGCTAGGACGCGACGCACCCAGTTCGTGCTGTCGCCGCCGGCCAGCCGCGAGTCCGAGGCGAGGCCGACGATCGTCGAGGTGACGACGACGGTGGTGATGTCGGCGATCTTCATCCGCCTCGCTGCGGCCGCCTGCACTCCCATGAGCGCGGAGAGCGCCGAGGTGAAGACCGTTCCCGCGAGCCCGATCTCCGGGTTCGGGACGAGGCCGACGTAGACCGCGAGGCCCGCGCAGCCGAGCGCGACGAGGGCGAAGATCACCGTCGTGCGGTGGTGCCAGTCCGCTCCGCGCTGACCGAGGACGCGACCGCCGATCGCCGCGCCGACCATGAAGAAGGCGAGCGCGAGCGCAGGCCGCAGCACCGGCAGGTCGTCCGCGCCGGTGAGCGCCATGCCGAGGATGACGACGTTGCCCGTCATGTTCGCGGTGAAGATCTTGTCGAAGCCGAGGTAGCCGATCGCGTCGACCATCCCGGTGGAGAAGGTGAGCACGAGGAGCATGGCCAGGTCGAGACGGCGATCCATCGCGGCCCCCCCTTTCGCAGCGGTCCGACCGTCCGACTCGGACAGCAGGGTTTGTTTGTATACAAAACAGTGAGTACACGTTAGATTGTATGCAATATCTGCGACGCCCTCGACCCCAACTCGATGAAAGGACACTGACATGGCGTACACGCCGCCGGCCGCTTTCACCACCCGCCCCACCCTGGAGGGCCACTTCGGGATGTCGGCATCGACGCACTGGCTCGCGACCGCCTCGGCGCAGTCCGTCCTCGAACGCGGCGGGAACGCCTTCGACGCCGCCGTCGCCGGCGCCTTCGTCCTCCATGTCGTCGAACCCCACCTCAACGGCCCCGGCGGGGACATGACCGGGGTTTTTGCGACCGCCGAGGATCCCTCCCACCCCCAGATCCTCATGGGTCAGGGTCCCGCCCCGGCCGGGGCGACGATCGAGCACTACCGCAGCGAGGGCCTCGACATGGTCCCCGGCGCCGGAGCGCTCGCCGCAGCCGTCCCCGGCTCCGTCGACGCGTGGCTTCTCCTCCTTCAGGAGCACGGGACCTGGGAGCTCGCCGATGTCCTCGCCTACGCCATCGACTACGCGGAGAACGGCCACCCCGTCCTCGCCCGCGTCGTCGGCACAATCGAACGCGTGCAGGAGCTCTTCACCGAGCACTGGCCGACCTCGGCGCAGCTGTGGATGCCCGGCGGCCGCATCCCCGCGGCCGGGGAGATCATCGTCAACCGCCCCTACGCCGAGGTGCTCCGCCGCCTCATCGCCGCCGGTGACGACGTGGCCGGTGCTGGTGCTGCAGGGACCGACGCCGCCGACAGCGGCAGCGAAACGCAGGGTTCCGGGGATGCTCGGGTCGAGCGGATCCGGGCCGCACGGACGGCGTGGAAGTCCGGGTTCGTCGCCGAGGCGATCGCGGAGTTCGTCACGACCCCGCACCGGCACTCGACCGGAGGGGACCACGCCGGGGTCATCACCGTGGACGACATGTCAGGCTTCGACGCCGAGTTCGAGACCCCGGTGACGATCACCTTCCGCGGGTACGAGATCGCGAAGATCGGCCCGTGGGGACAGGGACCGGCGCTGCTCCAGACCCTGCGCATCCTCGAGGGCTTCGACGACGAGCGCCTTGACCCCTCGACCGAGATCGGGGCCCACACGATCCTCGAGGCTCTCAAACTCGCAATGGCCGACCGCGACGCCTACTACGGCGACGCCGACGTCGACCTCGACTGGCTGCTCAGCGAGGACTACGCCGCGAGCCGGCGAGCGCTCATCGCCGACACTGCCTCGGACGAGTTCCGGCCCGGGCCCGACAGGAACGGCGACGCCCCGGTCTTCACTCCTCCGCTCGTGCCCGAGGGGGCGGACAAGGAGGAGCTCATCAAGGCGGGCATCGGCGAACCGACCGTGCAGAAGAACGGCACGAACAACGGCGACACGTGCCACATCGACGTCGTCGACCGGTGGGGCAACATCATCTCGGCGACGCCGTCGGGAGGATGGCTGCAGTCCTCGCCCGTCGTGCCCGATCTCGGCTTCTGCCTCGGCACCCGCCTGCAGATGATGTGGCTCGACGAGACCTCCCCGTCGGCACTGCGACCAGGCAGGAGGCCACGCACCACCCTGACGCCGACACTCATCTCGAAGAACGGGCAGCCGGTCATCGCACTCGGCTCGCCAGGCGGTGACCAGCAGGAGCAGTGGCAGCTGCTCATGATCCTCCGCATGCTCGTCGGCGGCTACGCTCCGCAACAGGCGATCGACGCCCCGGCGCTGCATACGACCGCCCTGGCCGGTTCGTTCTGGCCCCGCACCTGGGTGCCGGCCGGAGCCGTCGTCGAGGACCGCCTCGGCGATGAGGTCATCGAGGGGCTGAGCCGACGCGGTCACGAGGTGACGCGGGCGGGTGACTGGGAGCTCGGACGACTCTCGTGCGTGACACGCGAACCGGAGACCGGGACGCTGGCCGCCGCGGCCAACCCGCGCGGTGCCCAGGGCTACGCGGCGGGGCGATGATGCCGATGCACGCAGTCGGGGCGCGCATCCGCTCCGACATCATCTCCGGTGTCCTCGCCCCCGGGACGAAGCTGCGGGAGACGGCGCTGGCCAAGCAGTACGCGGTCTCCCGGATCCCCGTCCGAGAGGCGCTGCGCTCGCTCGAAGCCGAGGGGCTCGTCGAATCCCGACCCTACGTCGGCAGCGTCGTCGCGTCGTCGCCGATCGAGGACGCCGAGGACCTCTTCGAGATCCGCATCGTCCTCGAATCCGCGACCGCCAGACGGGCGGCGAAGCGCGCGGCCGCCCTCGCCGACGGTGAGGAGCCCGATCCGCGCTGGCGAGCGGTGCGCAAGGAGATCAACGACATCCTCAAGGCCGGTGAGGTCGTCATCGCCGATGGGCGGTTCGAGGAGCTCGCCGTGCTCAACATGCGGTTCCACTTCGCCATCGCCGAGCTCAGCGGCAGCCTCTCGCTCATTAGCCTGCTGCGGCAGATCTCGGGGAAGATCGAATGGCTCTACTCGCTCAACGTCAGCCGCCGCGGCTCGAGGGCCTGGCCTGAGCACCGCGCGATCCTCGCCGCCATCGACGCCGGTCAGGAGGCGACAGCCGCCGAGCTCATGGGTGAGCACGTCGGTCGCAGCCGCGACGCGTACTTCGCGATGATGGCCGAGACCGCCGACTAGGCGCGTACAGATGGGGACCGCCGGCTGGGTGCGGGCGGTCCCCAGCCAAGGCCGGTCCCCGGCCTCACACGCCTTCGGCGAGGAGGGCGTCGAGCTTGTTGTACCCCTCGACGATGCCGGACTCCATGCCCGCGGCGACCATGCCGTCCCGGGACTCGACCGAGTCGAAGATCGCCGTCGAGGACAGCCGTGTCCGTCCGTCGCCGAGGTCGGTCAGCGTCATGATCTCGAGGTTGACCGCGTCGGGGAAGCCTTCGAAGGTGAAGGTCTGGACGATGCGCTCGTTCTCGCGGACCTCGTGGAAGGAGCCGAAGAAGCCGTACTCGCCGTTGTCGTCGCGGGAGACGTAGCTCCAGTTCCCACCGGTCTTCGGGTCCCATTCGCGGATTGTGTTCGTGATCTCCTCGGGCCCGTTCCACTTGACGAAGAGCTCCGGATCCATATGCGCGCGGAACACTTTGTCGGGGCTCGCGTTGAAATCGCGGGTGATCTCGAGCGACTGGGTTCCCTCCGGAACGTCGAGCTTCACCTGGCTGTGATCGGTGTCGGTGGTCATGTCATGCTCCTTTGCGTGATTGCCCTGTGATGGGTGGTGTGGGTTGTGCCGAAGTGCCGACTTCCCTCGCCGAGGCGGCCCCTGAGTCGGGTGCCGAACCGTCCTCGTCCGCGTCCATCGCTTCGAGGACGGCATCGAGGCGCTGATAGCGGGATTCCGCCTGGCGTCGGTACCGTTCGATCCATTTCGTCATGAGGTCGAAGACGTTGTCCTCGAGGTGCACCGGTCGGCGCTGGGCGTCCCGGCTGCGGGTGACGAGTCCCGCGTCCTCGAGGACCTTGAGGTGCTTCGACACGGCCTGCAGGCTGACCTCGTAGGGTTCGGCGAGGTCGCCGACGGTCGCGTCGGCGACGCTGAGCCGGGCGACGATGTCCCTGCGGGTCGGGTCCGCGAGTGCCGCGAACACCTTCGAGAGCTGATCGTCCACTGAGCCCCCCTCTCTCATTCAACCTGTTGGTTGATTACGACGATAGACCCGTCGAGTCACCTAGTCAACCGTTTGGTTGAATAAAAGTCCCTAGCCGTTCCCGTCGGCCTCGCTGGCGGCGGCGTTGATGAGGGGCGCGGTCATCGGCAGACGCGCAGCGAACCACAGGGAGACGGCGACGGCGACACCGCTGGCGATCCACAGGACGGGCTGCATGCCGAGAGTGGTCACGCCGACGGCAGCCAGGCTCGCACCGAGCGGCAGCGCTCCCCAGCTGATGACGCGCGACGCCGAGTAGACGCGCCCGAGGAGATCAGGCGGCGTCGCCTGCTGGCGGACGATGGCGACGATGATCCGCCAGACCGTCGCCCCTGATCCCGCGAGAATGATGCCGACTGCGATGACGGGCACCGGGGCACCGAGGGCCGCGGGGAGGACGAGACCCACCGTCCCGACCGTGTCGACGAAGAGCAGTACGGCGGGGGAGAGCAGGCGCTCGAGGCGGAAGGTGAGCATCGAGGCGGCGATCCCGCCGACGGCCATGCCCGTGAGGAGCAGGCCGTACGCTTCCGGCGACAGACCCAGTGGGCCGGGCGCCACGGCGTAGAGGACGAACGTCGACGTCCAAGCTCCCCAGACCACACTCATGGCTGCGGTGAGCAGCGTGAGTTCGCGCTGCAGCCGATGGTTCCAGAGGAAGCGCATGCCCTCGCGAACTCGAAGTGGGAGTGCTGCGCCGGATTCCCGACCGGGGTTCCCGCCGCGCTGGAGTGTGAGTGCGAGCCCGACTGCGGCCAGCGCCGACATGGCGTAGAGCCCCGCTCCGGAGGCGGCGGCCGCAAGACTCGAGAGTCCGATGAGGAGGCCGGCCAGCGGAGGCCCGGCGAGCTGGTTGGCGACATTGATCGTCGCCTCCAGTCTGCTGTTGGCTGCAGTGAGCCGCCCGGGGTCGACCGTTCGAGGAACCGTGGCGATGAGGGCGGTGTCGACGAGGGTCTCCGCGAGCCCGTAGGCGAACGCGGCGGCGATGGTGAACGCGTAGACCGCGAAGTCGGCGGCGATGGCGATGAGAAGAGCGGTGAGCGCGAGGACCCGCATGGCGTTGACGGCGATGAGCAGCTTCGCCGGGGAGACCGTGTCGACAATCCAGCCTGCGTGCAGGCCGAAGATCGGCCACGCAATCGTCGCAGCCACGGTGACGAGGGCGACGTGCCCCGGGGGCGCATCCGCGGCGAGGGCGATGAGGGGGAGCGCGATGACGGTGATTCCGTCGCCGAGGTTGGCGGTGCCTGCGCTGGTCCAGAGCCAGCGGAACGATGCACGCATTCTAACCACCTAAAACTTGTTTGTAGGTTAAGTCTTCATCGTCGAACATCACCAGTCAAGAGTCGATAGGTGGTAAAGTCGATGTATGGACTTCGAGCATGTCGGCAATGCCCAGTGCTTCGAGCTGGTGAACTCGGTGCCCGACCGCATCGAGGGTGGGGATCGGGACTGGCTCGGTGACGAAGACACTGCCCGCGCGTGGGCAGTGTCTCTCGGGCTGGGGCCGGTGCGAGAGTTGACGGGCGAGGAGCTCGCCGACCTGCGATCGTTCCGAGAGTCGGTGTTCGCCGTCTTCGCCGCCGTCGCAGAAGGCAACGCGGTTCCCGCAGAGGGTCTCCAGGTGGTCACCGACGCCCATGCATCTGGGCTGTCGCGATATGGCTACGGTCCCACCACGACCGGGGTCGCGCGGGAGTGGCCCGATGTCTGGGATGCGGATTCGCTCACGGCGCTCTTCGCCGAATCGGCGATCGACGAGCTCACCGGCTCTCGCCTCGACCGGGTCAAATCGTGCCCCGGCTGCCGGTGGCTCTTCATCGACACCACCCGCAACCGGAGCCGGCGCTGGTGTTCGATGAGCATGTGCGGGGGGCGCGACAAGGCGTTGCGGCACTATCGCAATACCCGGGCCCAGCACTGACCCACCCGCGACACACGGAGAGCGAGACACAATCCGGGGAATTTCGCCGTCCCGTCTCGCTTGTTGAACCATGGTGCAGTAGGGTCACCGTAGACGACGTGCAGGGTGCGGCGAATTGAATCCCCGATTCGGCCGCTTGCACGGTCTGGCCGAAGACGATGATGTCGGGAAGGACAGTCATGGCAACCCTCAGACAGCAGCTCTTCCGGGTCAAACCGGTGCCTCGTGACAGCGAGGAGGCGGCAAGCGACCTCAAGCGCACGATCGGTCTCTTCTCCCTGACGATGATCGGCGTCGGATCGACCATCGGCACCGGCATCTTCTTCATCCTCTCCGAATCGGTGCCCGTCGCCGGGCCAGCGGTCATCTGGTCGTTCGTCATCGCCGGCGTCGTCGCCGGTCTCGCGGTCATCTGCTATGCCGAACTCGCCGGCAGCGTCCCCGTCTCCGGCTCGTCCTACTCATACGCCTACGCCACCCTCGGCGAACTCCCCGCGATGGGCGTGGCCGCCTGCCTGCTCCTCGAATACGGCGTCGCCGGAGCGGCCGTCGCCGTCGGCTGGTCGCAGTACGTCAACCAGCTCCTCTTCAACCTCTTCGGCTTCCAGATCCCCGACGCCCTCGCCTACGCCCCCGAGGAGGGCGGCATCGTCAATCTCCCGGCGATCCTCCTCCTCGCGATGTGCTGCTTCCTCCTCGTCCGCGGCACCGGGGAATCGGTCGTCGTCAACACCATCATGGTGTGCATCAAGGTCGGCGTCCTCGTCTTCTTCATCGTCGTCGGCCTCACCGGCTGGAACTCCGACAACTTCGCGAACTTCGCCCCCTTCGGATTCTCCGGGGTCGTCGCCGGTGCCGGCCTCATCTTCTTCAGCTACGTCGGCATGGACGCCGTCGCGACCGCAGGCGATGAGACGAAGAACCCGAAGAAGACGATGCCCAAGGCCCTGATCTTCGCGCTCCTCATCATCACCTCCGTCTACGTCCTCGTCGCCGTCGCCGCGCTCGGCGCTCAGCCGTGGGAGGAGTTCGAAGGGCAGGACGCCGGCCTCTCGGCGATCCTCGAGAACATCGTCGGCTCGACCTGGCCGGGCACCGTCGTCGCCGCGGGCGCCGTGATCTCGATCTTCAGCGTCACCCTCGTCTCGATCTACGGTCAGAGCCGCATCCTCTTCACGATGTCGCGCGACGGGATGATGCCCAAGCTCTTCCAGGACGTCAACCCCCGCACGCTCACCCCCGTCAAGGGCACGATCGTCGTCACGGTCGTCATCGCGATCCTCGCCGGGTTCATCCCGCTCAACTTCCTCGCCGAGATGACGAGCATCGGCACCCTCGTCGCCTTCGTCGTCGTCTCGCTCGCCGTCATCATCCTCCGCGTGCGCGAACCGAACCTCGAGCGCGGCTTCAAGGTCCCGTTCTACCCGGTCCTGCCGATCCTCTCGATCCTCGGCTGCCTGTGGATCATCAGCAGCCTGCGGCCGATCACGATCGTCGTCTTCGTCGTCTGGACTGCGGCCATCATCGGCCTCTACCTCGTCTTCGGCCGAAGGAACTCGGTCCTCGGCAAGCAGCAGGCCGCAGCCGAACGCGGCACCACCGACCCCACGGGAGGACGGTCATGACCATCGTCGTCGGCGTCGCCCCCGGTCAGGACGACACCTCAGCCGTCGAGCTCGGAGTCGTCCTCGCCCGCTCGTACGCGAAGACGCTCACTCTCGTGTCCGTGAGTTCGACGGCGTGGCCGCCGAACCGGGACAAGATCGACGCGGAATTCCAGTCGTATGTCCACACCGTCGCCGAGGCGTCGCTTGAGCAGGTGCGGGCGCTCGTTCCCGATGACATCGAGGCGACCTACATCGTCCACCCGGCCCGCTCGTCGCGGCGGGGGCTGCTCGAGGTCAGCCGACGCGTCGACGCGTACCGCCTCGTCGTCGGCTCCGCCGACGACGGTCGGGACGGCCGGATCACCCTGGGATCGGTCTCGACCGGACTCCTCCACAGCGCCGAACTCCCCGTCGTCCTCGCGCCCGAGGGATTCACCGCCTCGGCGGGGGCGAAGCTCAAACGGATCACCGCCGCCTACAGCGGGTCGTCCACCTCGGCGGACCTCATCCTCGGAGCCGCGATGGTCTCCGCGGAATCCGGAATCCCCTTCCGCATCGCCTCCTTCGCCCCCCGGTCCCGGGTGCTCTCGGCGGCGAGCATCGGACGCGACGTCGAGGCGGGCATCGTCGACGAGTGGACGCGGGTCGTGCGCCGCGACACCGACCGGATCCTCTGCTCGATCGACGAACTCGACATCCGCCCCGGGGAGACCGAGGTGGCGATCGGCACGGGACCCAGCTGGGCGGCAGCGCTGACGAGCATCGGCTGGGAGGACCCCGAGGTGATGATGCTCGGGTCCTCCGGTCTCGGCACGCTCAAGCGGGTGTCGCTCGGCAGCCATGCGACGAGGATCCTCCAGAACTCGCCGGTGCCCGTCGTCGTCGTTCCCCGACGCGCGAAAGCGCGGTACACGTCCCGGGCGCGGGAGGACACGGAGGCGTAGACGGAGGAGACCGCCTCGACTTAACGTTGCTTAACGAACCGTTCCAGTCGTCCAATGGCAGTGTTCGGACTGCGCAATGAGTTCGAACTCCACAAGGACGTGAAGGACGCGACGATGCATCAGGAACAGTCGACGGGCAAGCCCAGACCGCGGGTCTCAGTGGCTCAGGTGGCACGCGCCTGCGGAGTCTCCACAGCCACCGTCAGCTACGTCTTCAACGGCAAGCCCGGCGTCTCGCCGGTCGTGCGCCGCCATGTCATCGAAACCGCCAACGAGCTCGGATACCGGTCGCCGCTGACGGCGGCGAAGCACAACCGCTCCCTCACCCGCGTCGTCGGACTCATCGTTCCCTCGATGCTCAACTACATGCACATGCACTGGGCGCAGGCGATCATCGACGCCGCCGCCGAAGAGGGGTTCGACGTCTTCGTCTCGACGACCGGCGACGACCCCGAACGCCTCGCCCACGTCGCCGCGTCGATGGCCGCCCGCAACGTCGACGGGGTGATCTCGACCGGCGGGATGCGCCTCGACGCGCGGATCCACGGCACTCTCGGCGCGGCCCGGATCCCCGTCGTCAACCTCTCCCGCACCGTCGAACATGCCGATGCGAGCTTCATCGGCATCGACGACGCCCAGGCCGCCAGCGAACTCATGGGCCACGTCCTCGGACACGGAGTCACGAAGGTCGCCACCGTCATCGGCCCGCGCTTCTCCACCGCCTCGGCGACGAGGGAAGCGGCGTTCATCGACACCGCGGCCGCGCACGACGTCCCCGTCCCCGGGCGATGGCGCGTGAGCACCCGCCTGCACCGGGGCGGCGGGCGAATCGCCGCCGAAGAGCTCCTCGCCGATCCCGACGACCGACCCGAGGCCATCGTCTGCGGCTCCGACGAGGTCGCGCTCGGCGTCATCGAGCACGCGGTCGTCAACGGCATCGACATCCCGGGCGAGCTCATCGTCGTCGGCAGCGACGGGCTCGCCCGCTCGCGCTCACCGCTGCTCGGGCTGACCACGATCGTCCAACCCGTCGTCGAGATGGCGACGACCGCCTTCCGCGTCCTCCTCGAACGCATCACGGAACCGGGCACCCCCGCCCGCACGGTCATCTGCCCCCACCAGCTCCACATCGGCACCAGCTGCGGCTGCCACCCCGAGGACTTCAACGCCCTCGCCGCCCGCTGAGCCGCCCCCGCACGTTCCTCCCCGTCCGGCACCGCCGCCGCGACCACACCGTTCGATCCGACCCCGAAGGAGAACCATGTCCGACACCGCTTCCGCAAGGACAGGCCTGAGGCCGCCCGCCGTCCTCAACCGGGTGATCTTCGCCCGCCTCATGCCCCTGCTCATCGCCGCCTACATCCTCGCGTTCCTCGACCGGACCAACATCGGCATGGCCAAGGACCGTCTCGAGATCGACCTCGGGATCTCCGCAACGGCCTACGGCATCGGTGCCGGGCTCTTCTTCCTCACGTACGCCCTCTTCGAGGTGCCCTCGAACATGATCATGCACAAGGTCGGCGCCCGCTGGTGGATCATGCGGATCATGATCACGTGGGGGCTCATCTCCGCTGCGATGATGTTCGTCCAGGGCGAATGGTCCTTCTACATCCTCCGCATGCTCCTCGGCATCGCCGAAGCCGGACTCTTCCCCGGCGTCATGTACTACCTCACGCAGTGGTTCACCGTGAAGGACCGGGCGAAGGCCAACGGCATGTTCCTCCTCGGAGTCTCCATCGCCAACATCATCGGCGCCCCCATCGGCGGTCTGCTGCTGACGATGGACGGGTTCCTCGGCCTCCACGGCTGGCAGTGGATGTTCCTCATCGAAGGCCTGCCCGCCTGCTTCCTCGCACTCGTCGTCTGGAAGTACCTGCCCGACGGACCGCGGAAGGCGAAGTTCCTCTCACCCGAGGAAGCCGAATGGCTCGAGCAGACCATCGCCGCCGAAGAGCGGGCCGGCGCCTCCGGGGCCTCGAACCACCGGCTGCTCGACATCGTCCGCGACCCGCAGATCATCCTCGTCATCTGTGTGTACTTCGGACACCAGCTCGCCGTCTACGCCCTCAACTTCTTCCTCCCCACGATCGTCGGCAGCTGGGGCGAGATGAACACCGTCGAGATCGGCCTGCTCACCGCCGTCCCGTGGGTCTTCTCCGCAATCGGCGCGCTCCTGCTCCCGCGCTTCGCGACGTCGGCGTCGATGTCGAAGAAGATCGCCCTGGCCGCGATGATCGGCATCATCGCCGGCTACATCATCGGCGCGGTCGGCGGACCCGTCCTCGGCCTCATCGGCTTCTCCCTGGCAGCCTTCAACTTCTTCGTCCTCCAGCCGATCCTCTTCACCTTCCCCGCGACCCGCCTGACCGGAGTGAGCCTTGCCGCAGGCCTCGCCCTCGTCAACACGATCGGCCTCCTCGGCGGATTCCTCGGGCCCTACATCATGGGCTACATGGAGGACCTCACCGGGTCGGCGACCTCGGGACTGTGGTTCATCATCGCCGTCTGCGTCGTCGGCGCGTGCCTCATCCCGTTCCTCAGGCGCGGACACGAAGCCGACCCGGCGACGGTGCCGACCACCTCGGCGGATCCCGATCACAAGTGACCTCGACGACAGCGACAGGAGAGACCATGGACATGCTCGGACTGACCGGAGCACGAGTGCTCATCACGGCGGGAGCCGCGGGGATCGGGCGGGAGATCGCCCAGCGGTTCCGCGACGCCGGCGCCGAGGTGTGGGTGACCGACATCGCCGAGACCGCCGTCGCCGACGCCGCCGAGACCGGCCTGCGGGCGACCGTGTCGAACGCCGCCTCGGAGGACGAGGTCAGGGCGCTCGCCGCCGAGGTGGCGGGGCTGTGGGGAGGACTCGACGTGCTTGTCAACAATGCCGGGATCGCCGGTCCCACGGGACCGATCGAGACGCTGGAGACCGCAGCGTGGCTCACGACGTTCGACGTCAACATCCACAGCCAGTTCTACTGCGTCAAGCACTTCCTGCCGCTCCTGCGCACGAGCGGCAGCGCCTCGATCGTCAACCTCTCCTCGGCCGCCGGGCGTCTCGGCATGGCCGGACGCAGTCCGTACTCGGCGTCGAAGTGGGCGGTCGTGGGACTGACGAAGACGCTTGCCATCGAACTCGGTCCCGAAGGCATCCGCTGCAATGCGATCTGTCCGGGTGCGGTCGACGGTCCCCGCATCGAGGCGGTCATCGCCTCGAAGGCGCAGATGCTCGGAGTCTCCGTCGACGAGGTCACCGCGCTCTACACCGGGCAGGCGTCCCTCGGGAAGCTCGCCACGGCCGCCGACATCGGCAACATGGCCGTCTTCCTCGCCTCGACGATGGCCTCCCATGTCACGGGCCAGGCTATGGCCGTCGACGGCAACACCGAGAAGCTCTACTGACCCCACTTGCCCACCGATCCCAGAGGACCACGAA
The DNA here is from genome assembly GCF_012027885.1 of Brevibacterium sp. LS14. NCBI lineage: Bacteria > Bacillati > Actinomycetota > Actinomycetes > Micrococcales > Brevibacteriaceae > Brevibacterium > Brevibacterium sp. LS14. The sequence goes on along the minus strand of NZ_SJXG01000047.1, from coordinate 114,818 downwards.
CCCATGGCACAGCCACGCAAAGTCATCATCACCTCGGCGGTGACCGGCGCCATCCACACGCCGACGATGTCGCCCCACCTTCCCGTCACCCAGGATGAGATCGCCGATGCCGCGATCGGGGCCGCCGAGGCGGGGGCGGCGATCCTCCATCTCCACACCCGTGATCCCGAGGACGGCAGACCCTCGCAGGACCCCGAGCATTTCGCACCGGTGCTCGAGAAGGTCGCCGCGAACTCCGACGCGGTCGTCAACATCACCACGGGCGGGTCACCGCACATGAGCGTCGAGGAGCGGATGCGTCCGGTCGCCGAGTTCAAACCGGAGCTTGCGAGCCTGAATATGGGGTCGATGAACTTCGGTCTCTTCCCCATGCTCGAGAAGTACGAGGACTTTCAGCACGAGTGGGAGCGCGAGCACCTCGAGAACTCCCGTGACCTCGTCTTCAAGAACACGTTCGCCGACATCGAGCGCATCCTCGAGATCGGCAACGCCAACGGCACCCGTTTCGAGTTCGAGTGCTACGACATCTCACACCTCTACAGTCTCGCCCATTTCCAGTCGCGAGGGCTCGCCACCGGGCCGCTGTTCGTCCAGTCGGTGTTCGGTCTCCTCGGCGGCATCGGCGGGCATCCTGAGGACCTCATGCACATGCGGCGGACCGCTGACCGACTCCTCGAGGACTACCAGTGGTCGATCCTCGGCGCGGGACGCAACCAGCAGCCGCTGGCGACGATGGGGGTGACGATGGGCTCCCACATCCGCGTCGGCCTCGAGGACTCGCTGTGGATCGGACCCGGCCGGCTCGCCGAGTCGAATGCCGAGCAGGTGGAGAAGATGCGCCGCATCGTCGAAGAGCTCGGGATGGAGGTCGCGACCCCTGACGAGGCGCGGGCCATGCTCGGCCTCAAGGGAGCCGACCGGGTCGAGTTCTGACCCGGTCGCGCTCCGAGGGACCGCACGCTCGGCATGCGGTCCCTCAGAACTCGGGGTGGGGTCGCCTCAGGCGGGCGCGTCGCGCTCCGGCTGGGTGCCGCCGAAGCCCTCGTCCTCGCTCTCCTCGATCCGCTGGCGATCGCGCCCGTCGCCGCCGGGGCGACCGGCCTGCTGATCGTCGAGGCCGCCGACACCGCCGCGGTCACCCTGCGGCTGACCGCCGGTCTGCTGGCTGTCCGTGCCCGGGTGACCCTGCTGGCCCTCCGAACCGTCCTGGCTTCCGGGACCGGGATGACCCTGCTGGCTCTCCTGGCCGAGGCCCGCCTCGGCGCTCGGATCGTTGCTTCCGAAGTTCTCCGATGTCATGATCTGCTCCTTGGGAATCGATCTCACACTGACGCTGCGCCGCGCATCGCGGCGTGTCTGCCAGTCTTCGACACTCCGCGCGATAAGGCAAGGGGGGTTGCTCGACATTCATCGAACTCTCCGGCGACGGCACGTGCATGGTCAGGGACGAGTCCGCCTCGGCGGGTTCGACCTGGCACCATGGAAGGACCGTGTCCGGGCCGCCGACGCGGACGCCCGACAGGAGAACAGGAGCCTCCCATGACAACGCGCCGCCTCCCACTGACCGGTGTGCGGGTCCTCGAACTCGGCAATTACATCGCGGCTCCCACCGCCGGCCGGATGCTCGCCGACTTCGGAGCCGAGGTCATCAAGGTCGAACGTCCCGGCACCGGCGACGAGCTGCGCAACTGGCGGCTCAAGGCCGGCACGACGTCGATGCTCTACCGCACGATCAACCGCAACAAGAAGTCCGTGACCCTCGACCTGCGCTCCGAGGACGGACGCGAAGCAGTCCTCGAGCTCGTCCGCCGCTCCGACATCGTCCTCGAGAACTTCCGGCCGGGCACCCTGGAGAAGTGGGGGATCGGCCCCGACGTCCTCGAGGAGGTCAACCCCGAGATCATCCTCGTCCGGATCTCCGCGTTCGGTCAGACCGGACCGATGTCGGCCCGACCCGGTTTCGCCGCCGTCGCCGAGGGGTATTCGGGATTCCGCGAACTCGTCGGTGACCCCGACCGCCCACCCGTACGCGTGGGCATCTCGATCGGCGACTCGATCGCCGGCATGCAGGCGGCCTTCGGGGCCGTGATGATGCTCTTCGACCGGCAGCGTCAGCGCATCCACGGAGCCGCCGAGGCGGTCACAGGCAAGGAGGTCGGCTTCGAGGGCGAGGGACCCCTCGCCGACCGCACCGTCGACGTCGCCCTCAACGAGGCGATGTTCTCCGTCATGGAGTCCCTCGTCCCCGACTACTCGGCCTTCGGCGAGGTCCGCACGCGCACCGGCGGCCGGATGGAGGGCATCGCGCCCTCGAACGGCTACCTCTGCGCCGGTGGGAAGTCCGTCGTCATCGCCGGCAACGGCGACGGCATCTTCGCCCGCCTCATGACGGCGATCGACCGACCCGACCTCGGGGCGGATCCCGACCTGCAGACGAACGCCGGTCGATGGGACCGCCGGGACGAACTCGACGAGGCGATCGGAGCATGGTGCGCCGAGCGCGATGTCGACGAGGTCGTCGCGGTCCTTGACGAGGCGGGAGTGCCTGCGGGGCCGATCTACACGGCCGAGGACCTCGTCGCCGATGAACAGCTGCGAGCCCGGAACATGATCCAGGCGATCGATGTCTCCACCGGTGAGGAGATCCTCGACGACGTCGCCTTCCCCGGCATCACCCCGGTCATCGGCGGTGCCTCGATCCCCATCGATCACCTCGGCCCCGACCTCGGCGAACACACCGCCGAGGTGCTCGCCTGGCTGGGAATGGGCGAACCCGCGGACCCTTCCGAAACGGAAGGCCCGGCAGTACCCTGAGCCCATGGCAGAGCTGCGGTATTCGATCAACATCACCGTCGACGGGTGCTGCGACCACCTCGCGATCGACCCCGACGAGGAACTCCACGCCCACCACGCCGAGAACCTCCGACAGGCCGACGGCCTCCTCTTCGGCCGGAGGACCTACCAGCTCATGGAATCCGCGTGGCGCCAGCCCGCAGTGACTCCCGAGACCGACGACGCCGACGCGGAGACGCAGACCGACATCGACGTCTTCGCCGAGGTCATCGACAAGGCGAAGAAGTACGTCGTCTCGAGCACGCTCACCGAGGTCGACTGGAACGCCGAACTCCTCGGCAGCGACCTCAGATCGGAGATCGAACGGATCAAGGACGACTCCGTCCGCGGCCTCCTCGTCGGGGGAGTGACGCTGCCCCGGGCACTCGCCGAACTCGGACTCATCGACGAGTACGAGTTCGTCGTCCACCCGCGCATCGCCGGCTATGGACCGTACGTGTTCAACGGTCTCGCCGAGGTCGTCGACCTCGTCCCCACGGACCGTCGCGAACTCGAGTCGGGCGCTGCCGTGCTCCACTATCGTCCGCGCCACTGAAGAAGCAGGCTGAGCCGCACACGACCGGATCCCGCCGCGACCGCGAGTGTCCCGTTTGCCGGGACAACGGACGCCGACTTCCCACTCCGCTCTCACATAGCGACCCGCAGCCATTCCCTGCAACGGCGTGCTTATGCTATCTCTGAAGAGAGCATGCGACGGTGCATGTCGGAAGCATCCTCCCGCTGAGCGGGAGACGATATCGCCATCATCGTTCCGTTCATGCGGAGATGACGCAGAGGGAGACCCATGGTCCGGCCGAACACGGTGCACATCCTCGACACGACCCTGCGCGACGGGCTGCAGATCGAGGCGGCCATCGTGCCCACGGACGTCAAGGTCGAACTCGCAGAGCGCCTCATCGCCGCCGGGCTCACCGAGATCGAAGTCGGATCCTTCGTCAACCCGAAGAAGGTCCCGCAGATGGCCGACACCGGGGAGGTTCTCGAACGCCTTCGGCCACACGAGGACCAGGGGGTCGACTTCTTCACGCTCGTCTTCAACCTCAAGGGGGCCGAACGCGCCGTCGATGCGGGAGCGAAGAACATCAAACTCGTCGTCTCCGCCTCCGAGGGCCACTCGCAGGCGAACTCGGACGCACCGATCGCCCAGGCCACCGAGCGCCTGCTCGCCGCCGCCGACTACGCCCACGACCACGGCGTGCGCTTCGACATCACGACGGCCGTGAGCTTCATCTGCCCCTTCGACGGGATCACCGATCCCGACCGCCTCGTCGAGGTCATCCGCCCCTTCGTCGAGGCAGGCGCCCACGGCATCGGCGTCGCCGACACCATCGGCAACGCCAACCCCTCACTGGTGCGCCGGAACACCTCGGCGGTCATGGAGGCCTTCCCGGGGAAGTCGGTCGGCCTCCACCTCCATGACACGTACAACTTCGGGATGGCCAACGTCATCGCCGCCCTCGACCTCGGCATCGAACACTTCGACGCCGCGATGGGCGGCCTCGGCGGCTGCCCGTTCGCTCCGGGCGCGGCCGGGAACATCGGCACCGACGACCTCGTCCACCTCCTCCACCGCGAAGGGGTCGCGACCGGCGTCGACGTCGATGCGCTCGCCGAGGTGCGGGCACCGCTCACCGCCGCCGTCGGCCACGAGCTGAGCTCGAGCCTCTCCCAGATCCCCGCCGTCCCCGCACCCTACCGCGGCTGATCATGATCGACGAGGACCCGCACACCAGCACCGAGGCGGCGGCCGCCGACGCCGGACCGAGCCAGCCGCTGCCCCTGGCCGGCGTCCGCGTCGTCGAGTTCTCCCATATGGTCATGGGCCCGAGTTGCGGGATGATCCTCGCCGACCTCGGCGCCGAGGTGATCAAGGTCGAGCCCCGCGGGGCCGGCGACAAGACCCGCTACCTGCCCGGCTCGGGTTCCGGACTCTTCCCCGCCTTCAACCGCAACAAACTCAGCGTCCAGCTCGACATCGCCGAGGCGGCCGACCGGGAGGTCGCCCTCACCCTCATCGACTCCGCCGACGTCCTCCTCGAGAACTTCCGGGTCGGGAAGATGGAGTCGATGGGCTACGGGTACGGCGAGCTCGCCGCCCGCAACCCGCGCCTCATCTACGCCTCCCTCAAGGGATTCCTTCCCGGCCCCTACGGGCAGCGCACCGCCCTCGACGAGGTCGTCCAGATGCTCGGCGGGCTCGCCTTCATGACCGGTCCTCCCGGGCAGCCGCTGCGGGCGGGCGCGAGCGTCAACGACATCATGGGCGGGATGTTCGGGGTCATCGGCATCCTCTCCGCCCTGCGGGTGCGCGAGCAGACCGGCCGCGGACAGCTCGTCAACTCCGCCCTGTTCGAGAACAACGCGTTCCTCGTCGGCACCCACATGGCGCAGGCCCAGCTGAGTGAGGAGCCGCTGCGGCCGATGCCCACCCGGCGGGCGACGTGGGCCGTCTACGACATCTTCCTCGACCGGGACGGCAGCCAGGTCTTCGTCGCCGCCGTCAGCGACGGGCAGTGGCGCGACCTCTGCGACGAGTTCGGGCTCACCGGCCTCGCCGAAGATCCCGCGCTCGAGCACAACCAGGGCCGCGTCGACCAACGCGAGCGCATCCACGCCGAACTCCAGGCCGCCCTCTCCCGGCTCAGCCTCGCCGAGATCGAGGAGAAGTGCACACGCAGGGGCCTGCCCGTCGCTCCCGTCAACACCCCCGCCGACCTCACGAGCGACCCCCACCTCGTGGCCTCGGGAGCATTGGCGGCCACGGGCCTGCCCGACGGGGAGAGCGTCGACATCCCGCTGCTGCCGCTCACCTTCGACGGACAGCGACTGGGCCTGCGCCGCAACGTCCCCGCCCCCGGTGAGCACAATGCGGTCTACCGGGACGGGAACTCGGGCACCCCTCCCGACCTTCCGGACGTCGACCTCGGCGAGGAGAGGACGCAGTCGCAATGACGGGGACACCGCGAGCACCGCAGGCGCGAGCACCGCAGGCGCGAGCACCGCAGACACACGACAACACACGATGACAGGGATCTGCAGGCAGCTGCAGCTGATCAAGGAGTGGCAATGCGATCAACGACGATCACACGCACAGGTCGGACCACCTCGGCGAGGGAAGGTGCGCGGAGGAGACGGTGGGCAGGCGTGGGGGCCGCGCTCGCCGCGACGGTGCTCGTCCTCTCCGGATGCCAGGGCCGAGCCCAGCCGCCGGGGGAGGGCGGGGACTACCCGTCGGGACCGGTGACGGTGACGGCCCCTGCCGAACCCGGCTCGGGCTGGGACACGACGGCGCGCGCCGTCACCGAGGCCCTGCAGCGCGACGAGCTCGTCACCACGCCCCTGCCGGTGCAGAACCGGCCGGGCGGCACGGGCTGCACGTGGCTGACGACGATGATGCAGCAGGACAAGGGCAAGGACGACCAGATCGCCATCACCTCGCTGGCGAGCCAGACGATGAAGGCGCGGGGTCTGTGCGAGTACGGGCCGCAGGATGCCACCCTCATCGCCACGCTCTACGTCGAGGACTTCATCGTCGTCGCTCCCAAGGACAGTGACATCGCCGACCTCGACGGCCTCGTCTCCGCGCTCAAGGACGACCCGCAGGCGGTGACCGTGGCCGCCGCCGGCGACGACACGCTGCCGTTCGCGCTCTTCGCGAAGGCCGCAGGGGTCGAACCCGCCGACGTCAACTTCGTCAACTACGACGGCGGCGGCGAGCAGACGACGGCGATGCTCAACGGGGATGCGAAGGTCGCGATCGCCGGACTGAGCGAATTCCGGTCCGTCCTCGAATCCGGGGACATCGTCCCCCTCATCACGTTCGCGCAGAAGCCGCTGATCGCCCCGTTCGAGTCGGTGCCCACCGCGATGGACTCCGGCTACGACGTCACGCTCGGCAACTGGCGCGGGGTCTACGGTCCCGCGGACATGCCCCAGGAGGCCGTCGACTACTGGGCGACGACGCTGGAGAAGATGAGCACGTCGACCACGTGGGAGGACACGGTGAAGAAGAACCAGTGGGCGCCGGAGTTCCGGACCGGTGAGGACGCGCAGAGCTACGTCGACGAAGCGGCGAAGACGGTCGAGGAGGGTGTCAAGGAGACCGAACTGGGCACGGACAAATGACCGCGACCCGGCGCGATCTCGTCACCGGGATCGTCATCACGGTCATCGGGGTCGTCTACCTCTCGGCGACCTTCTCGATCCGGGAGACGGCCGACATCGTCACCCCGCGGACCTTCCCCCAGATCGTCGGCGCCGGGCTCATCGTCCTCGGCCTCTTCCTCGCCGGACAGTCCGTGTGGAGTGCTCGGACCGGGCAGGCTCGGCCCCACCCCGCCGAGGCGGAGGCCGCGTCCCAGGGTGAGAGCGGCGCCGAGCCCGCCGGCGGTGTTCTCATCGACGCCCCGCCGGAGCCGGCGGGGCGCAGGGTCGTGGTCCAGTTCGCGCTCTTCTTCGCCTACCTCGCGATCGTCATCCCGGTCGGCTTCGTCCTCTCGACCGCGGCGTTCCTCATGGCGGTGACGAGCCTCTACGCCCCGAAGAAGTGGATCCGCAACCTCGTCTTCTCCGTCCTCTTCTCCGTTGCGGTCTACGTCGCCTTCGTCTTCGGGCTCGCGGTCTACCTGCCCGTGGGAATCCTGGGATAGGGGGAGGGCATGGACACACTCGTCGATCTGGGAGGCGGCTTCGCCTCGGCGCTGCAGCCGGCCAGTCTCGCCTTCGCTCTCCTCGGCGTCCTGCTCGGCACCGTCGTCGGCGTCCTGCCGGGGATCGGTCCGATCTCGGCGATCGCGATCCTCATCCCCGTCTCCTTCGGGATGGAGCCCGTGCACGGCCTCATCCTCCTCTGCGGGATCTACTACGGGTCGATGTACGGCGGATCGATTACCGCGACCCTGATCAAGACCCCCGGCGAGGTCTCGAGTGCGGTGACGGCGATCGAGGGCTACGAGATGGCCCGGCGCGGTCGGGCGAAGGCGGCGCTGGCGACCGCGGCGATCGGGTCGTTCCTCGCCGGCACGCTCGCGATCATCGGGCTGACGTTCCTCTCCCCGGTCCTCGTCCGCCTCGCCAACGTCTTCGGGGCCACCGAGTACTTCCTCCTCATGGCCGCAGCCCTCCTGCTCGCCTCGACGATGTCGACGGGGTCCCGGGCGAAGGCCCTCATCTCGATCTTCATCGGCCTCGCCGTCGGCCTCATCGGCCTCGACTTCCAGACGGGCCTGCCCCGGCAGACGTTCGGCATCACGCTGCTCTCCGACGGCATCGACTTCACGATCTTCGCCATGGCCCTCTTCGCGATCCCCGAGGCGATCCGCAACCTCGCGCTCGGTCAGGGGGCGAAGGAGGAGATCCAGAGCTTCGGCTCCGAGCGGTGGATGACGAAGCAGGACTGGCAGCGCTCGGCCGGCCCGTGGGCGCGGGGCTCGGTCCTCGGGTTCATCATCGGCGTCCTCCCCGGTGTCGGACCGTCGCTGGCCTCCTTCATGTCCTACATCATGGAGAAGCGGATCTCGAAGCGGAAGGACGAGTTCGGCAAAGGAGCGATCGAAGGTGTGGCCGGTCCCGAGGCGGCGAACAACGCCGGCGTCGGCGGTGCGATGGTCCCCCTCTTCAGCCTCGGCATCCCCGGGTCGGCGACGACGGCGCTGCTCCTCTTCGTCTTCACGATGTACGGACTCCAGCCCGGTCCGCTGATCTTCCGCGACGAATCGGGACTGATCTGGACGATCATCGCGAGCATGTACGTCGGCAACGTCGCCCTCATCATCCTCAACCTCCCGCTCGTCGGCGTCTTCGTCAAACTCCTCAAGATGCCCAAGGAGATCCTCTTCTCCGCGATCCTCGTCCTCGTCGCCATCGGCGCCTACGCGATCGAGTTCAGCCTCTTCGGCCTCATCATGCTCGGCATCTTCGGGGTCGTCGGCTACCTCATGGACCGAGGCGGCATCCCGCTCGCCCCGTCGATCCTCGCGCTCGTCCTCGTTCCGCTCCTCGAGGACAACTTCCGCCGCATGCTCCAGATCTCCGGGGGATCGCTCGCGCCCCTGGTCACCCGGCCGGTGTCCCTGGCGATCATCATCCTCATGATCGCCGGCATCGTCGGTCCGTTCGTCTTCCGCTGGTGGGTGCGCCGGCGGAAGCTGTTGGCAGATGTGAGCGTCGGATGAGGGAGAGGACACCGATGACCGACAGAACGTCCACCGCAGGGAGGTCGACCGGGACTGAGGGGCGGGGCGATCCCGCCCCCGCCGAGGCGGTCGCCCCATCCGAGTTCGACCGACCCCAGGAGGTCGGGGTCATCGACCGGAGTGCGGCCATCCTCACCGCGCTCCAGGACACCCCGATGACCGCCGCCGAGGTGTGCCGCCGCCTCGGCTACTCGAAGTCGACGACGTACCGCCTCCTCGCCGACCTGCGGACCCACCGCTTCATCGTCCGCGACTCCGGGGGCCTGCTCCGCCTCGGGCCGTTCCCGGGACGGCGGAGCATCGCGACGACGAATTCCGTCCTCGAGCACCTGCGCACGCTCACCAGCGAATCCGTGCAGCTGTGGGTCCGCGTCGGCGAGGACCGGGTGTGCGTGCGCAACGTCGAAGCCGACCACGAGCTGCGGGTCACCCGCGGCGTCGGCACGATCCTCCCGCTCGTCGACGGCGGGTCGGCGGCGCTCGCCCTGTGCGGGCCGGGGAATCCGGGGGAGTTCTACGCGACGAAGCAGGCGCGGGTGAAGGGGACCGCCTCGGCGAGTGTGGCCTTCACGGTCGGGGCCACGGTGTTCGCGCTCTGCGTGTCCTACCCCCTGACCAGGGAGCCGGACAATGTCGCCGGTGCCTACCGCGGGCCGGTGACGACGGCGGCGATCGAACTCAAGTCGCTGCTCGAGGACAGTGAGGAGCTCGCGGTGCTCAGGGACATCGCCCGCCTCGCGCTCGGGGCGGGCGGTCAGTCCTCGCCGAGGTAGAACGCCGTCGTCCGCTCCGCCGCGGCCCGGGCCTCGGGTTCGGGGGTGCCTGCCGCCGCCGAGGCCTCACCCCACGCCGCACTGGACGCGCGGATGAACCGCTGGACGGCCGGCGTCTGAGCGAAGGCCTCCTCGTCCTCGGGGCGACCCGTTCCGGCCTTGAGGTGGAGGGCGAGTCCGAGGAGCGAGAGGTCCCACCCGACACCGGTCGCCCCGGGCCCGTACCGGGTCCAGAACTCCGACCCCGCCTCGGCGATGGCCGCGTGCTCGAGGGTGAGTCGGGCACCGTCGCCGTCGGGGTCGACCCGGACGGTGACGTCGCTCGTGCCGCCGCCGAACTCCCACGTGATCGCGAAGGTCCGCGGTGCTTCGCAGACCTCGATCGTGCCCGAGGCGTTGCCCTCGATCGCGTACCGGCCGCCTGGCCGCAGGTCGCCGCTGACCGGGGCGAACCAGCGGGCGAGGCGCTCGGGGTCCGTGCACGCCTCCCAGAGGTCGTCGACGGAGGTCGGGTAGGTCTGGCTGAGTGATTGGACGGCATGCTGGGTGCCGCCGTCGATGTCGACGCTGAGGCCGCGGGTGACGTCGTCGGCTTGGGCGGCGATGACGGCGTCGTCGGTGGGTCGCTCGCTCACTGGTCCTCCTCGGTGTGGGTGGGCATAGTTCGAGTATGGGCGCTCGGTCGCCCACGTCAAGGGCACTGACTCCTCAGTGCGGCGGGCAGGGCCCTGCCGGGCTCGCCCGGATCCTGAACGTCGGCGACCGCGCCCGGGCCGGTGTGGTTCGATGCCCCCATGACTGCTGCATTCGAGACGCACCGCGCCCGGCTCGCCGAGGGTGCGGTCTACAACGGGCTGTGGATGATGACGGCGAGCCCGGAGCTCGCAACGATCGGAGCGGCGACGGGGTACGACTTCGTCTGCCTCGACCTCCAGCACGGGCTCACCCGCCCCTCCGACGTCGTCCGGCTCAGCGACGCGATCCGCGCGCACGGTTCGGCGCTCGTCACCGCCCGGGTCGCGGTCAACCGGTTCACGGAGATCGGGATGCTCGCCGACGTGGGCATCGAGGCGATCATCGTGCCCCTTGTCTCCACGGTCGCCGACGCCGAGGCGGCGGTTCGGGCGCTGGACTACCCGAGCCGCGGCGGCGACCGGTCGTGGGGTCCCACAGCGGAGTTCCTCTCCCGGGACATCAGGGACACCCGCGCCGAGCGTCCCCTGCTCTTCGTCATGATCGAGACCGCTGAGGGCCTCGACGCCGTCGAGGAGATCTGCCGGGTCCCCGGTGTCGATGGTGTCTACGTCGGTCCCGCCGATCTCGCGTTCGCCGTCGGCGCCGTCCCCGGTCAGCCCAATGACGCCCACGCCGAGGCGCTTCTGCGCATCCGGTCCGCCGCCGATTCAGCGGGCATCGTCCCGGGCATCCACTGCGGTGACGGGGCGGAGGCGAACCTGCGCCGGGATGAGGGGTATCGGTTCATCACCTCGGCGCTCGACATCGGGGCGGCGGCCCGCGCGCTGCGGGCGGACCTCGACACCGCCCGCGCCTGACTCAGCCGTCGAGGTCGACGACGGTGCGCAGTCCCGGGGTGGGGTGCGCGAATTCGTCCGGGAGGTTGGCCGGGCGGATCGGGCCGCCGAGGATGTCGTCCCAGGGCATGGCCGCGCCGTCCCCGGCGAGGAAGTCGACCGCCTGCCTCAGGTGCCGCGGTTCGTAGTTGTGGACCCCGGTGATCGTGCGCCAGCCGCGGACGATGTGCTCGGGGTCGAAGGTCACATGCGGGCCGGGGGAGACGCTGCCGGCGAGGACGGCCGTGCCGCCGATGCCGATCGCATCGAGGCAGGCGCGCACACCGGCCTCGGCACCGGAGAGTTCGAGGGCGACATCGACGTCGGCGGGCAGGTCGGCGGCCGCGGCGACGAGCGTGTCGGCACCGCTCGCCTCGGCGAGGCGGCGGCGCTCGGATGCGGGGTCGAAGGCGATGACCTCGGCGGCACCGCGGGACTTCGCGGCGGCGATCGCGATGAGGCCGAGCATCCCGATGCCGTTGACGAACACTCGGCGGGAGCCGAGGTCGCCGGCGGCCTCGCACATCGCCATGACGGTGGCGACGGCGCAGCCGGCGGTCGCGGCGACGGCGTCGGGCACCGTGTCGGGGACCGTGGTGATCGCGACGCCTGCGGGCAGGACGATGTGGGAGGCGTACGTGCCCGAGAGCGCCCATCCGGTCTCGGTCGATTCGTGGCCGACCTTGGCGACCGAGACGCACTTCGCGCTCAGACCGCGACGGCAGTGGAGACAGTCACCACACACCGCGGTGACGGCGAAGACGACGCGCTGCCCGACCGCGTGATCGGCGGTCGTCGCCGCGATGACCCCGACGCCTTCGTGCCCGAGCACCGAGGGGCTCGGCGCGGGCCGGTGACCGGCGACCGTGTGTCGGTCGGAGCCGCAGACTGTCGCCGTGGTCAGACGGACGAGAGTCTCTCCGGGAGCCAGGGGCGGAATCGGGAGCGATCGCGGTTCGAACCGGTCCTCGCCGAGCCAGACGAGCGCCTCGGCGGTCGACGAGACTGCAGGGTCGCTGTCGGCGGTGCGGGTCGCCGTGCCGGTCGCACCGGAACCGGCAGGGTGGAGTTCGGGGCTGGAGAGGTCACTCATAGGGGTCCAGTTGACCAGCCTCGGCGGGGACTTGTCTACACAAGTCCGGAGTTTTCATGCAGTGGTCATGGTGATTTCATGAGCCGTTGGCGAACGGGGGACGACCCGGGCCGCGATGAGCAGTCCGAGGCCGATGACGGCGAGGACGACGGCGGTGAGGAACAGGCCGAAGGGGAATCCGAACTGCGATGTCTCGAATTCGGTCCCGTCGACCGTCTCTCCGCTGCACGTGAGGTGGGGCGGGAGGAAGGACCAGCCGACACTCAGACTGGAGACGTACTCTCCGCTGACGGTGCTCGGGCAGAGTGATCCGCCGCTTGAGTTCGACGCGCTGTACCACCCGAAGTAGAGGAACAGATAGGTCCAGGGCAGCAGCAGACAGGCGGCGGTGATGAGACCGATGCCCCAAGCGCCGAGTGAACGCCGTGGCCTGCCGATGACGAGGCGGAGCAGTCCGCGGACCGTGACGGCGACGAGCACCCCGAGGAGCGTGATGATCCCGGCGACGGCGAGGAGGACAGTGCCGAAGAGGAGAAGCATCGTATCGACCGTCCCGCTCTCGGTCGCGAATCCCCCGGCGGCCGACGCTTCGCAGGAGTATCCCGTGAGTCCGTCGCTGACGATCGAGATCTCCTCGGGGTCCGTCATGCCGCTGAGCGTCGGACACGATTCAGCCGGTCCCCGGTCGCGCGCGATCATCAGGCCGATGGACAACCAGACCGTCCGGACGCCGGCGAGGAGGAGGGCGGCGACGAGCGCGAGAAGGGCGAGCACAGTGATGCGCTGCAAGGGCGAGAGTCGGCGGAACGCGCCCCATCCGAACCGGTGAGCGAACCTCGAGAAGCGCGTGGTCGTCATGCCCCCGACCCTATCCCAGCTCCGGGCGTCCTGGTCTGCCGACGGCGTATCGTGGCCCCATGGCCCACCCGCAGATGTTCGATGCCGATGATCCCGTGCTCGCGTGGTTCCGGACCGTCGCGCTGAGCTTCCCCGAAGCGCAGGAGAAGGTCTCGCACGGTCGCCCGGCGTTCTTCACGACGAAGGTCTTCGCTTACTTCGGTGCCGCGGAGAAGCACGTCACCGGGGAGATCGAACAGCATCCCCATGCCGTCCTCCTCCTGCTCGATTCGCTCGACGCCGAGGTGATGCTCGAGCGCGAGGACACGTTCGTCCCCATGTACCTCGGTCCCACCGGCTGGATCGGTCTCGACCTCGACGACGTCGCCGAGGACGAGCTGCGTGACCTCCTCGGCGACTCTTATCGCAGCACAGCCCCGGCCAGGCTCGCCCGGCTGATCGACGATGTCGCCGCGGACGAGGCCGAGTCGTAACCCGAGGACTGACAACACCCCTGGTCCTCACCGCCTCGGCGGTCTTAGGGTGGAGTCATGACTGCGATTCCCACTCTCGAACTCAACGACGGACGTCCGATCCCCGAGATCGGACTCGGCACGTATGCGATGACTGGCCCTGAGGGCGTCGAATCGGTCGCCGCCGGCATCGAGAGCGGCTACCGCCTCCTTGACACGGCCGTCAACTACGAGAACGAAAGGGAAGTCGGCCAGGCGATCGCGGAGAGCCCCGTCGACCGCGCCGACCTTTTCGTCACGAGCAAGATCCCCGGCCGCCACCACGGATTCGATGAGGCGATCGCGAGCACCGAGGAATCGCTCGCCCGCCTCGGCCTCGACTACCTCGACCTCCACCTCATCCACTGGCCCAACCCGAGCGTCGGGAAGTACGTCGACACGTGGCGCGGACTCATCGAACTGCGCGACCGCGGACTCGTCAGGTCCATCGGCGTCTCGAACTTCACCGCCGAGATGCTCACCGAACTCATCGAGAAGACCGGAGTCACCCCCGCGGTCAACCAGGTCGAACTCCACCCCTACTTCCCGCAGACCGCGCTCGTCGACTTCCACAAATCGATCGGCGTCCAGACCGAATCGTGGTCCCCGCTCTACCGCGACGGCGGCCTCTTCGCCGAAGACCCCATCACCGAGGCAGCCCGGGCCCACGGCGTCGAACCGGCCCAGGTCGTCCTCCGCTGGCACACCCAGATCGGCAGCATCCCGATCCCGAAGTCGGCGAATCCCGACCGGCAGCGGCAGAACGCCGACATCTTCGGCTTCGACCTCACCCCCGCCGAGGTGGCCGCGATCTCCGGTCTCGAGCGCGGCCGGATGAAGGACCGGGATCCGCTCTCCCACGAGGAGATGTGAGCGCCCGGGGCCTCACTCAAGGCGCAGCGCGGATAGCCGGTGGTGCATCGCCTGCCATCCGCGCTGCGCCTTGACCGAGCGCGCGGGCAGCTGATGCAGCGGCCTCAGTGCGACACGGTCTCCCGGCGGCGGGCGTCCGCCCGCCGTGTCCGGAGGTTCCGGACCACCGCTCCGATGAGCGGGTAGGCGAGCGCGAAGAGCGCGGCCAGGGTGAGGATGAGCGAGAGCGGCTGCTGGAACATGATGAAGAGGTTCCCGTTGCCCAGCGCCGAGGTCTGCACGAGGTACTTCTCGAGCAGCGGACCGAGGACGAGTCCGAGCACGAACGGTGCGGCCGGGAAGTCGAAGCGCTTCATGAAGAAGCCGAGGAGCCCGGAGAAGAACACCACCCAGAGGGTGAACATGTTGTTGCCCAGGGCGAAGGCGCCGACGAAGCTCATCATGAGCACGATCGGGTAGAGGAAGACGTAGGGGATCCGCAGGATCTGCGCGAACACCGGTGCCAGCGGCAGGTTGAGCACGAGCAGGATGAGGTTGCCGAAGAAGAAGCTCACGAGCAGACCCCAGACGATGTCGGGCTCCTGCTGGAAGAGCAGCGGTCCCGGCTGCAGTCCGAAGATGACGAAGGCGCCGAGGAGGACGGCCGTCGTCCCGCTGCCGGGGATGCCGAGTGCCAGGGTGGGGATGAAGCTCGCGTTCGCGGCCGCGTTGTTCGCCGCCTCAGGTGCGGCGACCGCCTCCGGCGCGCCCTTGCCGATGAGGTGCTTGAACCGGCTCACCTGCTTCTCGACACCGTAGGCGAGGAACGTCGCGAGGGTCGCGCCGGCACCGGGCAGGACCCCGACGGTGAAGCCGAGACCGGTCCCGCGCACCGTCGACGGTGCCGCACGTCGCAGCTCCTCCTTCGTCACGAGCAGATCCCGGAAACGGGCGCGGATGGGCTTCTCCCCGCCTCGGCGGATCTGGTGGAGGACCTCACCGACGGCGAAGATGCCGATCATCACCGCGACGAAGTCGAGCCCCGAGAGGAGGTTGACGCTGCCGAAGGTGAAGCGGGCCGTGGAGAAGCCGGAGGCGACCCCGACCATCGACACGAGGAGCCCGGCGGCGGCCATGGTGATGCCGCGGAGGATGTTCTCCCCGGCGAACGAGACGATCGTCGCCATCCCGAGGAGGATGATCGCGAGGTTCTCGGCCGGGCCGAAGTTGAGCGCGAACCGCGCGATCGGCTGGGCCAAGGCGATGAGGGCGATGAGTGAGACGATGGCGGCGAAGAACGATGCGAGGGCGGAGATCGCGAGCGCCGCGCCGGCTCTGCCCTTCCGCGCCATCTGATAGCCGTCGATGGTGAGCACCACGCTCGAGGAGTCCCCGGGGGTGGAGATGAGGATCGAGCTGATCGAGGACCCGTACTGGGATCCGTAGTAGATGCCGGCAAGCATGATGAGCGCGGTGACGGGATCGAAGGCGAGGGTGACCGGCAGGAGGATCGCGACACCCGTCGTCGATCCCAGCCCCGGCAGCAGCCCGATGACGGTGCCGAGCAGGACGCCGACGAAGCACCAGAGCAGGTTCTCGGGGGTGACTGCGGTCTCCAGCCCGATCATGAGGTTGTCGAACATGGGAACTCCTCAGACGAGGCCGAGCATCCCGGTCGGCAGGGGGACCGAGAGGACGAGGCCGAAGACGATGTAGACGAAGACTGCCGCACCGATCGTCGCCAGGGCGGAGACCCACCACTTCTGCTTCTCCACGACGAGGAGGAGGAAGAGGATGGCCGCCGAGAGCGCGATGATGAGCCCGAGGACGGGCACGAGCGCGAGCGCGATGCCGAAGGTGAGGAAGATGACGAAGGGCGCGCGGTTGCGCTGCCTCTCCGTGCGGCCGAAGGTGTCGACGGCCTCCCCGTCGGCGGAGACGGCATCGGCGGCGGCGTCGATCGACTCCGCGGCGGTGGCCTCGATGTCCTCGACCGCTGACATGATCCGTCCGCCCGAGGTGCCGACACGGGCGAAGAAGAGACGGAAGATCTCCGCCACCGAGGCGAGGAAGATGAACGCACCGGTGAGGAAGGGAAGCATGCCCGGACCGACCTGGCCGCCCTCGACGGTGAGCCCGTAGCCGAGCCCCATGATCGCGGCCACCGCGCCGACGATGCCGAGGATCGCGGTGCCGATGACGTCGGAGACCTCGGGTCGGTTCCGCGGAGGGGTCCGCTCCGCCACCGTGCTCATCGGACGCCCACCTCCGCGGGGGCCGCACTCTCCGGTGCGGCGGTCCTCGCCCGCTCGGCCGCGCGGTGGGCGGACATGCGCACCGCGAGATCGAAGGCATGGCTGCTCGGGCTCAGCTCCGCCGTGCGCGTGCCGACGATCCCGTGCGCGGTGCCGTGGGCGGGGGTGGCGATGGGGATCGGGATGCCGCCGTGGACCGTGACGCCCTGGTCGAAGCCGAGCAGCTTCATCGCGATCTGCCCCTGATCGTGGTACATCGTCACGACGCCGTCGAAGTCGCCGCCGGCGGCCCGGGAGAAGAGAGTGTCACAGGGGAAGGGGCCTGCGACGTCGATCCCGCGGGAGCGGGCGAGGGCGATCGCCGGGGCGATGTCGTCGATCTCCTCGCGCCCGAACTTCCCGCCCTCACCCGCGTGCGGGTTGAGCGCGCACACCGCCAGTCGCGGGGTCGGCGTCCTCGTCTCCCGGACGACGCGGTCGAGGAGCTCGATCGTCTCGAGCACCCTGCCGGCGCGGATGCCCGCAGCGACCTCGGAGATCGGAATGTGCGAGGTCACCCGGGCGGTGACGAGCGCATCGATGAAATTGAGCTCGGAGGTGAAGCCCCGGTAGCCGAGCCGCTCGGCGAACCACCGCAGCTCGTCCTCCTGAGTCATGCCCGCCTGCGACATCGCCCCCTTGTTGAGGGGGAAGAAGAGGACTCCGTCGGCGTCCTCGGCCGCGCACAGGTCGAGCGCGGTGCCGAGGTCGATCAGCGCCCGCCTGCCCGCGTCGGCACTCACCTCGCCGACGGGGATGGCGGGACCGTCGTAGGCGGTGCCGACGAACTCGATCTCCTCGAGGTCGGGCAGGTCGACGCCGGCGGTGTCGGCGAACGAGCGCAGCTCGTCCGGCGTCGCGGTGACGGTGAGGTCGGCGCGGGCCCGATTGCCCTCGTCGACGAGGATGCGGGCGAGGAGTTCGGGGCCGACCCCGGAGAGGTCGCCGGGGACGAGGACGATGCGCGGCTTGGGCGTCGAGGCGGTCACTTTCCGATCGCCTCCCGCAGCTCCTTGTCGTTTTCGGCGAGGTACTTCGAGAAGTCGTCGCCGTAGGCCGTGTTCGGCTGCATCATGTTGTCCTCGATGTACTTCGTGTAGGCATCGGTCTCGGCGAACGCCTTCGCCTGGTCGATCCAGTACTGCTTGGCCTCGTCGGGGATGTTCCCGGGAGCGATGACGCCGCGGAACTGGGCGAAGGCGACGTCGATGCCCTGTTCCTTCGCGGTCGGGATGTCCTTGAGCTCGGGGTACTCGTAGCGTTCCTCCGAGGCGGCGCACAGGGGCTTGAGATCGCCCGATTCGAGCTGGCCGAGGACCTCACCCGGGTTGACCGAGATCGCCTCGACCTGTCCGCCGAGGGCTGCGGTGATGACCTCGGACCCCGATTCGAAGGGCACGCGGTCGAACTTCGCCCCCGTGGCCTTCTCCATGAGCGTGAAGGTGATGTTGTCGAGTCCCGTCGCTCCGGAGATCGCGACGACGGTGCGCTCCTTCTTCGCCTTCTCGACGAGGTCGGAGCAGGTATTGAGCGGCGAGTCGGCCTTGGCGACGATGAGCGTGTAGTCGTCGCCGAGCTTCATGATCGGGGTGAAGCTCTCATACGTGAATTCGACGTCCTGGGTCGCCGGCAGGGCGAGCATCGCCGTCTCGGTGGCGAGCAGGTAGTTCGGATCGCCGCTGCGGCCGAGGAACTCGGAGTAGCCGACGGCCCCGGAACCGCCTTCGATGTTCTGCACGGTGATCGTCTTGCCGGTCGTCTCCTCGAGTCCGGAGGCCGTCGCACGGCCCGCGATGTCGCTGCCGCCGCCGGCGGCGAAGGGGACGATCATGGTGACGTTGCCCTTGGGTTCGAAGCCGCCGTCGGACGAGGCGGTCGACCCCTGCCCGCAGGCGCTCAGCCCGAGGGCGAGCACGCCGGCTGCGGCCGTGGCGGTGAGCAGTCTCTTCAGGTGCATTTCCATCTCCTTTGACAGAAGTGTGAGGTGGTGTCGGTCTGGGACGGTGGGGTCCGCGGCGGTCACGTCGCCGGGGGCAAGGCGGAGCGCACCTCCTCGAGCCAGCGGTCCGATTCGGGCGTGGCCCCGTCGAGGCGGTCGACGACGTCGATGAGGAACGAAAGGTTCCCGTGGTCGTCGAACTCCGCTTCGATGGCCTCGGGGTCGCCGGTGAGGATGACGTCGAGCATCCGGGCGTGGCGCGCGACGTTGCCGTCGAGGTCCTCGATCTCCCGCCGGGCCTGGTTGTTGAGTGCCATGCACATCTGCAGCTGCATCGCCATCGCCCGGTACGTCGATTCGATGCGGCCGTGACCGGCCAGCCCGACCACGGCGAAGTGGAATTCGAACCCAGCGGAGACCATGTCCCCTTCGGTCCCGGACTCGGCGATCCTCTCCATCTCCCGCAGGGCGGCCCGGCATCGTTCGACCCGCTCGGGGGCGAGGTCGGGCAGGGCCAGACGCAGCGCCATCCGCTCGAGATCGCGACGCAGAGTGGCGATCTCGAAGACGTCGTGCTGGGTGATCGACATGATCCTCACCCCCTTGCGCGGGATGTGTTCGACGAGGCCGGTGTGCGCGAGCTCCTTGAGCGCCTCGCGCAGAGGGGGACGGGAGATCCCGAGCTCTGCGCACAGGCGCTCCTCGACGAGCCGTTCGCCGGGGAGATAGTCGCCGGCGAGGATCGTGCGCTCGAGAGCCTGTCTCGCCTGCATCGCGAGACTCGGCTGAGCCGGGAGGAGAGTGGACACTTTTCGATAGATCCTCTTTTGTATACAGTAGTGTGAAGACTGTAACCCGCATCACACTGCAATTTCAATGGGTCGGCTCGGTCTGTCGTCGAAGATCAACGGCGTCGGGTGAGCTGTTCCTAGAGGATTGATGAAGATCAGAGGAGTTCTCATGAGCGCAGACACACCTCCCGACGAGTCCGCGGGACCGCGGGCACCGGGCGCTCTCAGCGGCGTCACGGTGCTCGAACTCGGCGTGTTCATGGCCGGACCGTTCGCGACGATGCAGCTCGCCGACCTCGGCGCCCGGGTGATCAAGATCGAGAATCCCGATGGCGGCGACCAGACGCGCAGCACCGGGCCGTACGTCGACGGCGAGAGCGTGCCCAATATGCTCCTCAATCGGAACAAGGAGTCCGTCACCCTCGACCTCAAGGACCCGATCGGCAGGGAGGCGTTCATGCGCCTGGCTGAGACCGCCGACGTCGTCGTCGAGAACATGAGGCCCGGCGTCATGGCCCGTCTGGGAACCTCGTACGAGAGCGTGCGCGAGCGCAATCCCGGCATCATCTACGCCTCCGCCTCCGGGTGGGGCCAGGACGGTCCTCTCGCGGATCTCGCGGGACTCGACATCATGGCGCAGGCGCGCAGCGGGCTGATGAGCATCACCGGCTTCCCCGATTCGCCCCCGGCCAAGGTCGGGGTCCCGATCTGCGACCTCACCTCGGCGCTCTACGTCGCTCTCGCCGTCACCGCCGCCCTCGTCGAACGGGACCGTTCGGGGCAGGGGCAGCACATCGACGTCTCCCTCTTCGAGAGCGGCGTCTCCTACGCCGTGTGGGAGGCGGCCGCCTACTTCACCGAAGGCAGGATCGGGCGTCCGAACGGATCCGCGCATCAGAACCAGGCCCCCTACCAGGCCGTGCACTCCGCCGACGGGTTCGTCACGGTCGGGGCGAACACGCCGCGCAACTGGGAGCGGTTCTGTCGGGCGCTCGGACTCGACGACCTCCTCGAGGACCCGCGGTTCACCCGGTCCTATGACCGGCTCACGCACAGGGAGGCGCTCATCGCCCTCACCGAGGACAAGACCGGGCAGCTGACGACCGACGAGGTCGTCGGACTGCTCAACGAGGCCGGAGTCCCGTGCGCACCGATCAGCGACTACGGGGAGGTCTTCACCGACGACCATCTCCTCGCGCGCGACTTCTACTGGGACTCCGCGCACCCGGTCGCCGGCACGGTCCGGCAGATCGGCTCACCGATGCGGATGTCGCGCACGCCGGCGCGACGCGGCCCGGCCGGGCCCTCGCTCGGCGCCGACAACGCAGTGCTCGACGACCTCGGGTTCACCGCGGAGGAACTCGCCGCACTCAAAGGGCGCTGAGATGCACCTCGGCGGAAGGACGGCAGTGGAATGATCACGCACGGCGGCGGCACGATCACGGACACCTGCACGATGATGGGGAGAGCGACGATGAGCGAAGGAGCACGACCATGAGCGACGAGCACGCAGCAGTCAGGACGGAGGACCTCCTCGTCGAGCGGGACGACGGCGTCCTCACCGTGACCTTCAATCGACCCGAGGCGAGGAATGCGATGACCTGGGAGATGTACCAGGGCCTCGCCGAGGCGTGCGACGCCGTCGACGCCGACCCCGCGGTGCGCGTCATGGTCCTCCGCGGGGCGGGTGGGCGAGCCTTCGTCGCGGGCACCGACATCGCCCAGTTCACCGAGTTCGACGGCCCCGCCGGCGTCGCCTACGAACGCCGGATCTCCGAGGTGCTCGCCTGTCTCCGGGCGGTCGACGTACCCGTCATCGCGGCCATCGACGGGTACTGCGTGGGCGGGGGGCTGGGGATCGCCGCGTGCGCCGACCTGCGCCTGGCCTCCCCGGGATCGCGCTTCGGCGTGCCGATCGCGCGGACGCTCGGCAACTGCCTGTCGGGGGACACCCTCGGTCTCCTCATCGCCCTCCTCGGGCGCGGCCGGGTCGTCGACATGCTCCTGCGCGCCCGCTTCATCGACGCCGACGAAGCCCTCACCGCGGGCTTCCTCGGCACCGTCACCGACGACGTCGACGCGACGGCGGCGGAGTGGGCGGCGACGCTCAAGGGCCATGCCCCGCTGACGATATGGTCGGTCAAGGAGATCGTGCGACGTCTCTCCGACCTCGGCGGGGGCATCGACGATGCCGATGTCGTCGAGCGGATCTACGGGTCGGAGGACTTCCACGAGGCGGTGCGGGCATTCATCGCCAAGGAGGACTATGAGTGGACGGGACGCTGATCCCGCTCACGCATCGTAGGTGCGGATGACCTGGGAGTCGTCACGGCGGGCCAGCCCGAGTTCGGCTGCGGCGGCGAACCGCTGCGCGGCGACGGGGAGCAGGGCGAGGTCGATGTCGAGGTCGGCGGCCAGATCGGCGACGAGGGTGGTGTCCTTGACGAAGATTCCCACAGCGCTCGCCACAGGGGCGTCGAGTCCGGCGAGCATGCGCGGCCCCCGGTCGGCGAGCATCCACGACTGTCCGGCGCCTGCGGTCATCGCCGCGAGCACGGACTCCTCGTCGAGGCCGAGCCGTCCGGCCA
Organism: Brevibacterium sp. LS14; assembly: GCF_012027885.1. Taxonomy (NCBI): domain Bacteria; kingdom Bacillati; phylum Actinomycetota; class Actinomycetes; order Micrococcales; family Brevibacteriaceae; genus Brevibacterium; species Brevibacterium sp. LS14. The sequence continues at coordinate 92,521 of NZ_SJXG01000047.1, read as the reverse complement.
GGGACAGGGCCTCGGCGGCGGCGACGATATGGACCGAGCAGAGCAGCTGATTGACTGCCTTGTACGCCTGGCCGTCGCCGAGGCGCTCACCGCAGTCGATGATCGTCCCGAGGGCCTGAAGCACGGGCCGGCGGGAGTCGAGGACGTCGGGCGGACCGGAAGCGAGCATGCGCAGAGTCCCTGCCTGCACGCCGGCGATGCCGCCGGTGACGGGGACGTCGAGGGTGCTGATCCCGCGCTCCGCCGCACGTGCTCCGGCCGCTTTCACCGCTTCGGGGCCGACCGTGCTCATGACGATGAGCACCGCTCCGGGCGCCATGAGGTCGAGGAGCCCGGAAACGCCGGTCTCCGGGTCGCCGTCGAGGGCGGCGTCGAGCTGCTCGCCGGTGGCGACCATGACGATGACCGTGCCCGCGGACGCCGCGGACCGGGGTTCCGCCTCGGCGGGCAGGCCGGCCGCAGCCGCGCGCTCGCGCGGTTCGGGGAACGGGTCGACGCCCGTGACCGCGGCGCCGGAGGCGTGGAGGCGCAGCGCCATCGGCAGCCCGATCGCGCCGAGCCCGAGGAAGGTGATCTGGTCGGTCATCGATCCTCCTGGGGATCAGTGGAAGTAGAGTCCGCCGTTGATGCTCAGCGTCTGACCGGTGATGTGGCCTGCGCCTTCGCTGATGAGGAATTCGACGGTGGCGGAGACGTCCTCGGGCACGGATATCCGTCCCAGCGGCGTCGCCGATCCCATCGCCTCGCGGCGCTCGTCGTCGAGGGGCCCGCCCATGATGTCGGTGTCGACGGGGCCCGGTGAGATCGAGTTCGCGGTCACCCCGAAGGGGCCGAGTTCGAGGGCGACACCGCGCATGAGGCCGACGATGCCGGCCTTGGCGGCCGCGTACGCGGTCTTCGAGTACGTTCCGCCGCCCTTCTGCGCCGTGACCGAGGAGAGACCGACGATGCGCCCCACTCCGTTGGCGGCCATGATCCGCCCGAACGCCTGCGTGACGAGGTGAGTGGCGGTGAGATTGTTCGCGATGACCCGGGTCCACTCCGCCTCGGAGATCTCGAAGTAAGTCACCGAGGAGGAGACGCCGGCGAAGTTCGCGAGCGCGACGATCTGCGGAAGTCCCGCTTCGAAGGCGGCTGCCGCCTCGGCGATGGCGGTGGCGTCGGTGACGTCGACGCCCGCACCGAGGGCCTGGATCCCGTGGGTGGCGGTGAGCTCCTCGGCGAGGGTGCGGGCCTCATCTGCGTGGCGGGCGATGAGTCCGAGGTTCCAGCCGTGCTCGGCGAGCCGGTGGGCGGTGTGGCGGCCGATGCCGTTGGCGCTGCCGACCCCGGTGAGCACAGCGGTGCGCGAGTCGGGGAACGCGGGGCCGGGTGTCGTCGGTGCGCTCATGCTGCGGAGTCCTTCCGGGGCGAGGGGCCCTGGAGCAGCCCGAGGAGATACGTGCGGTTCTCCGCGCACACGCCGAGGCTGTCGCCGCCGTACTGCTCCATGAGGAACGGGCCGGAGAACCCGAGGTCGAGGGCGCGGGCGATCATCGCGCGGTAGTCGATGAGGCCGTCGCGCAGGGTCGTCGGGTGGGTCGTCACCCACGAGCCGTCGCCGGCTTCGTCGCGCTGGTAGTTCTTCATATGCCAGTAGTTCGCGAAGGGCAGGGTGGCCTCGTGCATCTCGCGCCAGTCCTTGATCGGGCGGTGGAGGCGGATGAGGTTGCCGATGTCGGGGTTGAGCCCGACCGTGTCGAGCCCGATCTCCTCGATGAGGCGCACGGCGGAGTCGGCGGTGCCGAGGTAGGTGTCCTCGTACATCTCCAACGACATCGGCAGACCCACCTCGGCGGCATGGCGGCCGAGCTCCCGGAGGCGGCGGACCGCGAGCGCCCGGACCTCGGGGTCCGGTGGATCCTGCCAGCCGGGGGCGGTCCAGAACCACAGGGCCCGGCGCTGCGCCTCGGTGAAGGGCTGGTGGAGCCCGGTGGAGAAGACCCGGCAGCCGAGTTCGGCGGCGGCGTCGATGGTGCGGTGGGCGTAGTCGAGGTTGTCCTCGCCGTGGTCGGGGTCGATGACCGAGCGCCGTTGGACGTGGACGGCGGAGAAGTCGATCCCCGCCGAGGCGGCCGCCCGGGCGAGCTCGGACCGACCCTCGGGACTGAGGTCGGCCGGACGGATGTGGCTGTCGGCGATCTCGAGGGCGGTGAAGCCGAGGCCCGCCACGGTTGCGAGCATGTCCGACCACTCCTCGGGGCCTGCCTCGTGGAGGGCGGTGCCGTCACGGTCGACAGTAGGGAAGCCGTGCATGCAGCAGGCGATCATCGGCTCGGTGGGGATCATGGGTCCTCGCAGTTCACGATCAGGTGGTGGGTGGCTGGGGGTCTCCGACGAGGGCGCGGTGGGCGACCATGCGGACGTGGTGGCGCATCGCCGCCTCGGGGGCGGTCGGATCCGGGGAGGCGAAGGCCTCGAGGATGGCCCGGTGCTCGCTCACCGCTTCGTCGACGTCGGTGATGCCGTGGGGCAGGGCCTGCCGGAGGCGGTGGACCTGCGCGCCGAGGTCGTCGGACATCCGCACGAGGTAGCGGTTGTCGCAGTGGTCGAAGATGACGCCGTGGAAGGCACGGTCGCGCGCGTAGTAGTCCTGGGCGGCGGCGACGAGCCGGTGCTGGGCCTCCTCGTCGTCGGCCGCTGTGCTCTCCGCGGCCGCCGTCGCCTCCCGGACGCGGGCACCGGCCCGCTCGTGTTCGGCGTGGGCGGCTCGCAGGTCCTCGAGGAAGGCGTCGTCGGCGGGGGTGGCGAGTCGCGTGGCGGTGGTCTCGAGGGTCTCCCGGGCGACGAAGAGCTCTTCGAGCTTCCCGCGGTCGAGTGGGGGAGCGACCCGGTAGCCGCGCAGTGCCTCCCTGACGACCAGGCCCGTGCGTTCGAGGTCGACGAGGGCTTCGCGGACCGGGGTCGGGGAGACGTCGAGGCGACGCGCGAGACCGTCGATGGACACGCGTTCGCCGGGAGAGATCTCCCCGGTGAGGAGGATCTCGAGGATGTGGTCGTAGACGAGGTCGCGCAGACCTCGCCGTTCGATGTCGGGGCGGGGGACGGCGGGGAGCGAATTCATGGTGACAGCTTAATGACGTCGGCGACCTCATCGAGGATCTCCCGCACGGAATCGGTCTCGTGGGCGAAGCGGCCGAGGAAGAGTCCGTCGACGGCGGGGCCGAGCCGGGTGAGGAGTCCCGGGCGGGCGCTGCCGCCGTAGATGAGGCGGAAGTCGAGGGCGGGGAAGTGGGTGCGGGTGCGTGAGCGCACGAGCCTGCACACCTCGGTGATGTGCTCGGGGTCGGCGGGAGCAGGCGCCCCGATCGCCCACACCGGTTCGTAGGCGAGGACGACGGACATCGGGCGGGGAAGCTCAGCGCTCGCCGGGGGCAGGGCGGAGCGGATCTGGACCATCACCTCGGCGGCGGCCTGCTCGGGGGAGACCGAGGATTCTTCGCCGACGCAGAGGACGGGGACGAGTCCGTGGCGCAGCGCCGTGGCGGTCTTGGCGCTGACGACGTCGTCGGTCTCGTGGAAGTGCCGACGGCGCTCAGCGTGCCCGACCTCGGCGAAACGGCAGCCGAGTTCGGCGAGCACCGAGGCCGAGACCTCACCCGTCCACGCCCCGGAGTCGGCCGCGGCGACGTCCTGGGCGCCGATGAGCAGGGGGCCGTCGAGTGCGACGCATTCGGGGATCGAGGGGAACTGGGGGAGGAGGAAGAGTCCGGCGGCGCCCGAGGTCACGGCCGGATGCGAGCGGCCGAGCTCGCTCACCTCGGCGGCCCACTCCAGGGTCCGGGCGTGCGAGAAGTACATCTTCAGGCTCGTCCCGATGATCCGGTCGGGCAGCGTCGCAGCGGTGGAGTCGCCTGCGGGGCCGGTGAGCGCTCCTGCGGCGCGGGTGGCAGCGGTGGTCGCGGCGGCCATCGCTCAGCGGGACTCGTATTCGCTGATCTGGGCGACCTTGTCGTTCGAGGCGCTCGTCGGGTCGAAGGTGTAGCCGAGCCATTCGCGGGCGAGCCGGCGGGCGAGTTCGAGGCCGATGACGCGTTGGCCCATGCAGAGGACCTGGGCGTCGTTGGAGAGGACGGAGCGTTCGACGCTGAAGGAGTCGTGCGCCGTGGCCGCCCGGATGCCCTTGACCTTGTTCGCTGAGATCGCCACCCCGAGGCCGGTGCCGCAGATGAGGATCGCCCGGTCCGCGTCGCCGCGGGCGACGATCTCGGCGGCGGTCGTCGCGATCGACGGGTAGAAGGTGTGGGAGTCGGCGTCGACGCCGACGTCGGTGACCGAGGAGATCCGCTCGTCGGCGGCGAGGTCGGCCTTGATGGCCTCCTTGTAGTCGAAGCCGGCGTCGTCGGATCCGATGACGAGTCGCAGTGTCATGATCGGGCTGCCTTCCGTTCGCGGTGTGAGGGTGGGGTGGGAGCCGCCGGTTCGAGACCGGTGCGGGCGGTGAGTTCGTCTGCCACCGCCGAGGCGATGCGGGCGAGCGAGATCGCACCGGGGTCGGGGGTGCCCACGCTCTTCTCGCCATGTGCCCGGGCGCGACCGCGGCGGGCGGCGAGGTCGGCGGTTCCCTCGGCCCCGCGTGTCGCCGCTTCGGCGGCGCGCTCTGCCGCGGCGGCGCAGACCGTGAGCGCTCCCTCGTCGGGAGCGGCGGCATCGCCGACGGCGCGGGAGAACTCCGCGGCCAGCGGGGCGAGGGCGTCGAGGAGGGTCTTGTCGCCGACGTCGACGCCTCCGAAGGCCCGCACCTCGGCGACGGTGGCCTCGAGCGCCCGTGCGATGTCGGATGGAGTCGGGGCATCGGGGCCGTCGAAGCCGGTGGCGAGGCTTGCGAGGATGCGCCCCCAGATCGCGCCGGACGTGCCGCCGCCGACGTCGGCCCAGGCCTCCCCGGCGGTGCGGAGGATCACCGCCGGTCCCTGGTCGTGGGAGCTCGCCGAGGCGGCTTCGAGGGCCGCCGCCTGCGAACCCCGCTGCATCCCGATCCCGTGGTCGCCGTCGCCGGCGATGCTGTCGAGACGGCCGAGCTCCGCAGCGGATTCGTCGAGGAGGGCGGCGATGGCCGCGAGGACGGAGGCGACCTCGCGTCCGAGTCGTCGCGACGTCTCCGAGGCGGGACGGGCGACGGCGGGACCAGCCGCGTCGGGACTGGTCCCGCCGTGCGCCGCCTCCTGGGGATGCGCCTCGGGGGAGACGGTCTCCGGAAGTGGGGCGGGCACCTGGTCGCCGACGACCGTGCCGCGGGAGAAGGCAGGCGTCGAACAGGGGGCGGTCCAGAGGGTTTCGAGTTCGTCGTCGAGCCAGAGCAGGGTGAGGGAGAGGCCGGCCATGTCGAAGCTCGTGCAGAACTCGCCGACCTCAGGAGTGACGACCTCGAGGCCGGCCTCGCGCAGCAGCGGGTCGATGAGTCCGTAGAGGAGGTAGAGCTCTTCGTACTTCACCGCCCCGAGGCCGTTGAGGATCGGGACCACGCGACCCGGCGCCTCGGGTGCTTCGGCGAGGAGGCGGGAGACGAGGAGGTCGGCGAGCTCGGCGGCGGTCGGAAGGGCGACCTCGTCGATGCCGGGTTCACCGTGGATGCCCAACCCGATGGCCATGCGGCCCTCGGGGACGGTGAAGAGGGGAGCGTCGGCGCCGGGCAGCGTGCAGCCGGAGAAGGCGACGCCGATCGACCTTGTGCGGTCGTTCGCGGCAGCGGCGAGGCGTTCGACCTCGGGCAGGTCCGCGCCGGCTTCGGCGGCCGCGCCGGCGATCTTGAACACCGTGAGGTCCCCGGCGATGCCGCGGCGCTTCTCGATCTCGGAGTCGGGAGCGCTGAAGATGTCGTCGGTGACGACGACAGTGCGCACGTCGATGCCCTCGTCGCGCAGCCGGCGTGCCGCCTGATCGAAGTTGAGGACGTCTCCGGCGTAGTTGCCGTAGCTGAAGAGGACGCCGCGACCCTGGTCGCAGGCCTTGGCGATCGAGACGATCTGCTTCGTCGACGGTGAGGCGAAGACGTTGCCCATCGCCGCTCCGTGGGCGAGGCCCGGGCCGACGAGGCCGGAGAAGGCCGGGTAGTGGCCGCTGCCGCCGCCGATGACGACGGACACGGTCGGTTCCGCCGATCGCGTCGCACGCACGACGCCGCCGGGTGCCGAGCGGATCCACCGTGAGGATGCCAGTGCGAATCCGCGCGTCATCTCCGCGACGAAGTCATTCGGGTCATTGAACAATCGGGTCACGCAGTTCCCCCTCGAACCAGTTCCTATTTCCAATATCCTATAGGATCACAAATCGAGCGCAACCCCTCGGCGATCCCGGTGAGGGGATCGGTCGCGACGGCAGGTTGGAATCCGGACTCATCGCCGCTGGACACGCGGTCAGGGGCCCTCGATTCGGGGTTCAAGTGAGGTTGCCGAGGACCGTGCGACCGGGCAAAAGCAGCCTTCCGATCATGTGACAATAGTGGGCGTGAAACCGGAGATGCGGGGCCGACGGGCCCGACGCGGAGCTGCTGCCGCCGTCTTCGCGACCTTTCTTGCGCTCACCTCCCACATACTCGGCGGCGGGTCGATGCCCACCCTCATGGGCATCGCCGTTCCACTCGCCCTGTCCGCCCTCGTCTGCGTCTTGTTGGCCGGACGCAAGCTCTCCCTGCCGCGGCTGTCCGTCTCGGTGGGGATCAGCCAGACCCTCTTCCACTCCCTCTTCTCCGTCTTCACGCCCACGCACACGATGACCGGCCCGATGACGGCGCTCGACCGCCAGGCGATGCAGCATGCCGGGATGGGCCACGACCCGGGCTCGGCGATGGCGTCGATGTCGTCGATGGGCGGGTCCGGGGCGATGATGCACTCGCATGCGTCGCCGCAGATGATGCTCATGCACGTCATCGCCGGGATCGTCACGATCGCGGTCATCTACTGGGCTGAGGCGCTGCCGGCGCGGCTGAGCGAATTCGCCCGCCGCGTCATCGACGCCATCGTCCCCGTCCTCGTGACGATCCGGCCGCTTCCGGAGCGTCCGCGCCTCACCGTCGCGATCACCGTCCTCGCGCCGCACGCGCTCACGACCCTCCGCTCTCCTGTGCTCCGGCGCGGGCCCCCGCACCCGGCTTTCTGACCCACTTCATCTTCACCAGCTCGGCTGAGACTCCACCGATGCTGCGGCTTGACCGCGCCCTCGTCCGCCGAGCGCGCCGTCAGTGCGCCCGAACGCGCCTGCGGCCGACACCACGACACAGAAAGCCTGATCATGACCTCACCGTCATCATCCCTGCCCGAACGTTCGGGCGCCGACGCCGACGCGTCGGCACAGTCGTCTTCCAACTCCGTCCCGGCGCGCCGGATCCTTGTCCGCGACCAGCCCGCACAAGCGGCGGCGAAGCGATCCGGGTGGTTCTCGGCGCTGCTGCGCCGACTCCACTTCTACGCCGGCATCTTCATCGGTCCCTTCATCTTCACCGCGGCGGTGACCGGTGCGCTCTATGCGCTCAGCCCGCAGCTCGAGAAGCTCATCTACGCTGACGAGCTCTACGCGAACTCGACGGGGCCCGCCCTGCCTCTGGCCGACCAGGTCGCAGCGGCCGAGGCCTTCACCGGGGGAACCGAGACGCTCAAGGCCGTGCTCCCGGCTCCTGAGCCGGGCGCGACGACCCGGGTGCTCTACGACGATCCCACCCTCGGGGAGAACGAGTCCCGTGCGATCTTCATCGACCCCGCCACCGCCGAGGTGCAGGGTGACCTCACGTCGTTCAGCTCCGAAGGTGCGCTTCCGCTGCGGAAGTGGATCGACCAGCTCCACATCAACCTCAACCTCGGCGCACCCGGGGAGTTCTACAGCGAACTCGCCGCCTCATGGCTCGGCGTCGTCGTCGTGGTGGGCCTGATCCTCTGGTTCATGCGGGCGAAGACGACGAAGAAGCTCTCGACGATGCTGCGCCCGAGCAACAAGCGCAAGGGCCTGCGCCGCACCTTCTCCTGGCACGCCTCGGTGGGCGTGTGGGCCGCGATCGGCATGCTCTTCCTCTCCGCGACCGGCATCACCTGGTCGCAGCTGGCCGGTGCGAACGTCGACAAGGTCCGCGAAGCCCTCGGGTGGGGGTCACCGTCGCTGTCGCGGGAACTCGACTCCTCTGCCGCAGAGAGCGGCGGTTCCGGTGGCGGTCACGAAGGCCACGGTGCCTCCGGGGACTCTGCGGCAGCACCTGCCGCGAAGCCTGCACCGGAGGACTTCGACATGATCCTCGGAATGGCGCAGAAGGTCAACGTCAACACGAGCATCGTCGAGATCAACCCGCCCACCGATGCGAACACCGCGTGGAGGGTCCGCGAGCTTCAGCGCAGCGTCCCCTCGGAGGTCGACTCCGTGGCGATCGACCCCAACACGATGGAGATCGTCGACCGCCTCGACTTCGAGGACTACAGCATCCCGGCGAAGCTCACCCACTGGGGGATCTTCTTCCACATGGGCATGCTCTTCGGCCTCGCCAACCAGATCGGCCTCTTCGTCCTCGCTGTCGGCATCGCCGCGATGGTCGTCTGGGGTTACGTCATGTGGTGGCAGCGCCGACCCAAGCACGATCCCTCGCGCCGCTTCGGTGTCGCCCCCGCCAGAGGAGCGATCGCCCGCGCCCCGTGGTGGGGCATCGCGTCGGTCGTCGTCGTCGGTGCAGCAGTGGCCTGGTTCCTCCCGCTCGTCGGGCTCAGTCTCGTCGTCTTCCTCGCCGTCGACGTCCTCCTTGGCCTGCGGGCCCGACGGAAGGCGCGCGCAGCCGCGGCGGACTCCGAATCTGAGCGCGTCAGGGCATAGCACCGCGGTCAGATCGCACTGAAACGGGCGGCCGCCTCGGCGAGGGATCGAGTTCCCCGCCGAGGCGGCCGTGCGTGTGCGGGCCGAATGTATCAGGCGCTTCCGGTCGCGGATTCCCGGTGAATGGGACTTCGGCGATCGCACTGCCGCCGAACGGCAACCGCACGGAAACGGACGGGAAAGCAGCGCCTCGGCGCGGGATAGGATGAGAACCTCAGTCGTGCGGTGCCCATGGGCACCGCACGAACAGCCCGGGATGGGGAAGCTGCGGGGATGCATCCGGGCGCACTCCGAGGGGAGATGCCAGTGTTGCCGCGAAACGGGTCCGTGGGAACTCTGGACAGTTCCATTGAACAATGAAATTGTTGTCAGGGCAACAAAAGTCGGGAAGAGTTCACTTGCCAGGTCATCGCAGACTCTGGGGCGTACTCCTCGTCGCATCAGCCTTCACCGTCATCTCAGGAGGAGTCGCCATGGTCCCCGCACCCCGCCGATCCCGACTTTCGTGCGGCCTCGTCGCCGTAGGACGGGGAGGCGACCGATGAACGAGACCACACCGGTGAGCAGCATCCTCAAGCGGATCGCGCCCATCCAGCTCGCGGCCTGGCGACTGATGATGGAGAAGCACCAGGACTTCATGCAGCAGTTCGAGATCGGGTTCCGCGACCGCCACAACCTCACCCTCAATGAGTTCGACACCCTGATCAACACCCCGCCGGACGAGCAGATCCGCCACCGCGACCTCCTGCGTTCGATGGTCCTCAGCCGCAGTGCGCTCAGCCGTCTGCTGCGCCGGCTCGAGGCCCGCAGGCTCGTCATCCAGAGCCCCGACCCCGAGGATCAGCGCGGGGTCCTCGTCGAACTCACCGAGGCGGGCCGGAAGCTGCGCGAGGAATCGGCGCAGACGAACGCGGAGATCATCTTCGCCGGCTTCTCCGGTCTCACCGCCTCCGAGGCCGACGAGCTGTTCTCCCTCGTGAGCAAGATCAGGCCGATCCAGCCGTCCGATCACATCGCCGAGGCGGCCGAAGGGAACTGAGCCCCCATCGTCCGTGCAGGGTCGGGCAGTGCTCAGGCCCGCCTCGGCGGGGGAGTCGTCAGACCGGGGCGGACCCGGTCGCGTCGAACGGGTAGGTGCCGTCCCCGAGGTCCGGATCCGGCAGCTTCCCCTCGGGGTCGGCCAGACCCACCGTGAGTCCGTCGAGGCTGAGCCTGCGCATCCCCTCGAGGACCATCCGACGGCCGACGTCGGTGAAGCCGTCGACGCGGGAGACGTCGATGACGACGGTGCCGGTGCTCGGCGCATCCTGCTCGAGTGAGTGGAGGATCGATTCGGCGCTGCTGAAATTGATCGCCCCCTGGAGGTCGACGATCGTCGCCTCGCCGTCGGTGCGGACGTCGCGGACCGCCCGTGTGCCCGTCGGTTCGGTCTCCATGAGGTGGAATCCCATGTCCTTCGACATCCGGCGGAAGAGCTTGATCCCGCGCACGCTGTTGCCGTGCTCGTCGAGGCGCGGGGAAAGGGAGCCGATGCCGATCTGGCCCGGCAGGGCGCCGAGGAGGCCGCCGGCGACACCGCTCTTGGCGGGGATGCCGACCTCGGTGAACCACGTGCCCGCCGAATCGTACATCCCGGCCGCGGCCATCGCCGACAGGGTCTGTCGGGCCGCGCCGGGGGCGATGACCCGCTCACCCGTGATCGGGTGGGTGCCTCCGCCGGCGAGCGTCGCCGACATCGTCGCGATGTCGCCCACGGTGACGAGGATCGAACACTGCGCGGTGTAGCCGTCGACGATCTCATGCGGGTCGTCGTCGAGGATGCCGTAGCTGCGGAGCATGTGCGCGATCGCGAGGTTGCGATCAGCGGTCTCGAGCTCGGAGCGGTAGACCTCCTCGTCGATGCTCAGCTGCCGCCCGGCCAGGGCGGAGAAGAACTCGAGGGCGCGCTCGACCCGCTCGTCCCGGGAGGCACCGGCCCCGACGAGGAGACTGTGCGCGGTCAGGGCGCCGGCGTTGATCATCGGGTTCTTCGGACGATACGTGCCCTCTTCGAGGGAGAGCATGTTGAAGGCCGCGCCCGAGGGCTCGACTCCGACGTGGGCGTCGACGACGTCGACACCGCGATCGGCGATCGCCGCGGCGTAGGCGAAGGGCTTCGACATCGACTGGATGGAGAACTCGACATCGCTGTCGCCGGCGGTGTACGTGCGGCCTTCGACGGTGGTCACGGCCACGGCGAAGCGGTCAGGGTCGGCGGCGGCGAGGGCGGGAATGTAGTCGGCCACTGCGCCGTTGTCCTCAGAGCGAAGTGCTTCGAGGATCTCTTCGAGGTAGTCGGGAATGGGCGTTCGCATCGGTCTCCCTCTCTGCGAGCGGGGGCGCAGGGCCGCCCCCTGGACGCAACCATACAACTATGGAATGGTTGAACGAGCAACGACTCGGATCGCATTCGGCGCAGACAACCCCACCTGTCGCTGCGGTTCGGTGAGAGAGGCAGGCCGCCATGAGCAACGCTGAGACCCTTCCCGACCAGGTGGTGTGCCGATCCGGCGGTCTGCCGGGCCCCGAATGCGACCAGCGCGGTCGGGCCCCGGTCGAGATCATCACCGCCCGCGACGTGCCGCTGGGCGGACCGCGGGCGATGACCGTCCACAGGACTCTGCCGCAGCGCCAGCGCTCCCTCATCGGACCGTGGTGCTTCGTCGACCACTACGGCCCCGATGACGTCTCCGGCTCCGGCGGCATGGATGTGGCCCCGCACCCGCACACGGGTCTGCAGACGGTGAGCTGGCTCTTCGATGGTGCCATCCAGCACATCGACTCCGGCGGCAACGCCGGCCTCGTCCTCCCCGGCGAGGTCAACCTCATGACCGCAGGTCGCGGGATCTGCCACTCCGAGGTCTCGACCGACGACACCACGACCCTGCACGGAGTCCAGCTGTGGCTGGCCCTGCCCGAGACCTCCCGACACCAGCCTGAACGCGAATTCGAGCACTATGCGCCGCAGGCGCAGAGCTTCGACGGAGGCGAGTTCCTCGTCTTCCTCGGCGACCTGTGGGGACAGTCCTCACCCGTGACGACGCACACTCCGCTGCTCGGAGCCGAGTTCCGACTCGACCCGGGTGCGAGCATCGACCTGCCCGTCAACCCCGACTTCGAACATGGTGTGCTCGTCGACGCCGGCGAGGTCGCCGTCGAGAACGTGCCGGTGCCGCGGGCCGGGATCGGCTACACGGGGACCGGGCTGACGGAGATGCGGATCGCCAACCTCGGCGAGGATCCGGCACGGATCGTCCTCCTCGGCGGGGAGCCCTTCACCGAGGAGATCGTCATGTGGTGGAACTTCGTCGGACGCTCCCATGAGGAGATCGTCGAGTACCGGCGCGAATGGGAGTCCGGCAGTGACAGGTTCGGCGTCGTCGAGGGCTACGTCGGACAGGGCGGCCCCGGCCGGAACGCCGAGGGGCTCGGGCGGCTGCCCGCGCCGACCCTGCCCGATGTGGAGATCCGGGCGCGGAGGAATCCGCCACCGCACGTCCAAGGCGGACCCGAGGAGGGCTCCACTACCGACACCGAAGCGTCGACCACCGCGTAGTATGACCCCACCTGCAGCATGGCTGCACCGAGAGATCCCCACCAGAGCAGAGAAGAAGGAGCACCAGCGATGAACGAGAACCTCACGGACTCCAAGGGCGAAGCCGTCACCGTCGAACTCGACGAGCCGGGCCTCGCCTACGTCATCAAGGTCGCCGACGGTGAGGTCGCCGGTCGCGCCCACTACCTCGTCGGTGAGAACGACGACAACGAACGGATCTTCTACCACACCGTCGTTGACGAGAAGTTCGGCGGCCGGGGGCTGTCGAAGGTCCTCGTCTCCGAAGCGCTCGCCGATGCGCGGGAGAAGGGCGAGACCGTCGTGGCGATCTGCCCGCTCTTCGTCAAGAGGCTGCGGGAGTCCGGCGACGACTACATCGCCGAGGGCGGGAAGTTCCGCAACCCCACCTCGGAGGACTTCGTCTACGTCGAACAGAACGCGTGAGTCCGGGTCGGACCCGAGGGAGTCGGACCCGGGAGAGCAGAGCATGAACGCGAACAGGCCCTTCATCGACAAGTCGCATCCCGAGGTCTACAAGGCCGCCGTCGGTGCCGCGAGCGCGACCCGCAAGGCGGCCGTGGCCGCCGGCATCGACGTCGGCCTCATCGAGCTCATCAACACCCGGGTCTCGCAGATCAACGGCTGCCATACGTGCCTGAGCATCCATGTGCCTGCGGCACGGAAGGCGGGGGTCGAGCAGCTCAAGCTCGACGTGCTCGCGGCGTGGCGGGAGTCGCACATCTTCGATGACCGGGAGCGTGCGGCGCTGCTCATCGCGGAATCGCTGACGAACCTCGACGTGCCTGTCGATCGTGATGAGATCGCCGCCGAGGCGGCCCGGCACCTCTCGACGGAGCAGATCGCGGCCGTCGAATGGATCGCGACGATGATCAACGCGTTCAACCGCATCTCGATCGCGAGCAACCACCCGACGGTGGGAGCGAAGAAGGCCGCGCAGCTCGCGGACTGAGGGTCGTGTCGTCGCGTGCGGCGGGGCGGGCGCCGGCGCCTAGGCTATGGCCGGCGCGCTCAGTTGATGATCTCTGCGCCGTCGGCGCGGATCGCTGCGATCCGGTCCCGCCACATCTGCAGATCGGCGGGACTGAGCCGCTTCCAGTCGGTGACCTCGCGGACGATGCGCAGCGGTGAGGTGCTCCGGTAGGAGCGGGTCGGGTTGCCGGGGAACTTCTTGTCGGTGACGTTCGGGTCGTTCTCGAACGGACCGGTGGGCTCGACCTCGTAGACGTGGGGCACGCCCTCGATCGCAGCGATCTCGGCGGCCAGGCCCGCACCGTCAGGCAGGGCGGTGAAGTAGATGTGGTTCATGATGATCTCGGGCCGGTAGTTCGACGCGAACCCGGGACGCAGCAGGTCTCCCGGTGCGAGCTCGGCCTTCGTGCCGTGGAAGAACGGTCCCTCGTCGAGTGGCGTGGCCATGCCACCAATATACTGACCTGACGATCCGCCCGTTCACGCGAAGGAGCCTGGACCCCCTCATGACCTCGGAGACGACACACCAGCGGTCAGGACCACCCACCTCGGCGCCGGGGACCTTCTCCGGACGGCTGCGGCTCATCGGTCCGGGCATCGTTCTCGCGCTCGCCAGCGTCGGGGCCTCGGACATGATCACGACGATGAACTCCGGGGCCGAGTACGGTCTCGCACTCATCTGGGTGTTCACGGTCGGGATCCTCCTCAAGTTCGTCCTCTCCGATGCGGTCTCGCGGCTGCAGATGAGCGGGGACCGGTCGCTGCTCTCCCACCTCACGCGGTTCGGCGGACGGCTCTTCCCGGCACTCCTCCTCGTCGCCGAACTCCTCGTCGGGCTGTTCTTCGGCGCCGGGGTCGTCGAGGTGACGGCGAACATCCTCCAGGCGATCTTCCCCGTCCTCCCGTTCTGGCCGACGGCGGTCGTCGTGCTCCTCTCGGCGGCGATCCTCGTCGGGATCGGACGCTACGGGATCGTCGAGAAGGCGATGATCGGCTTCGGCATCATCATGTTCGTCGGGATCATCGCGCTCGCGATCTCCGTGTTCCAGGGTCAGGAAGCGCAGGACGTCGCCGCGGCGACGATCGCCCCGGTGTTCCCGCAGGGGTCGATGATCACGGTGATGTCGCTCATCGGCGGGGTCGGGGGAGCGACGGGGATCCTCGCGTACTCGTTCTGGATCCGTGAGAAGTCGTGGCGCAGTGCCGACTGGAAGCCCGTCGTCCGCCTCGACCTGCTCATCAGCTACGGGCTCGTCTTCGTCTTCGCGGTGGCGATGAGCGCGGTCGGGGCGTTCATCCTCTACGGGCAGGGCTTCACGATCGCCGACAACGATGCTCTCTTCGCGATCGCCGACAGCCTCGTGGCCTCGATCGGCGAGGTCGGGCGGCTGATCTTCCTCCTCTCGTTCCTCGCCGTCGTCTATACGAGCGTGCTCGGCGGGTTCTCCGGGATCGCCTATGTCACCGCCGACGCGATCCGGGTGCTGCGCCGCTACCCGCACCAGGACGAGGAGCGGTTCGAGATGTCGGCGAAGTCCGTCGAGTTCCGCGTGGTGCTCGTCTACCTCAGCGTCGCGACCCTGGTGATCATGGGGTTGGGCCGACCGGTCACCCTCGTCCTCGTCTACGCCGCGATCAGCGCGTTCATCCTCCCCGTGCTCGCGCTAGCCCTCCTCGTCATCCTCAACCGCTCATCGGTGCCCGAGTCGCTGCGCAACTCCTGGTGGTCGAATGTGCTCCTGGCCGTGTGCCTGGGTCTCTTCGGGTTCCTCGCGGTGCTCCAGGTCATCGAGTCCGTGTCGGGGCTCGTGGGGTAGGGGGTGCGGGGCTCTGGGGGCTCGGTGCGTCGATGCGACGGTTCGTTGGCGCGACGGTGCCGTGGTCAGGCTTTGCGACCGACGACGATGGTCAGCGGCGAGTGGTCGTCCGCGTCCCAGTAGAAGAGCACGCGTTGGCGGCCGATCTTGTAGGTGTCGAAGATCGTGTTCTGTCTGGTCGTCGTCGTTCCCTCGGGTTCGCCGAGGTGGTCGATCACGGATTCTCGGGTGAAGGGGCTGACGCCTGTGATGAGCTCCCCGATCCGCGGGTAGACGGCTGTGGCGTCGCCGGTGGGGTTGCGGAAGTTGAACTGGATGAACTTCACCTTGGCGTTGGGCGGGAGGACGACGTTGACGGCGCTCAGCTGTGTGCCGTCGATCCTGTTCCTGTCGTAGTCGCGCCAGCCGTCATCGCTCTCATGGACTTCGATCGTTCCGTCGACGAATCGGAGGACGGCGAGAACCTTCTCGTCATCGATCGGCTTTCCCACTGCGGCCACAGCCCGCGTGAGGTCGCCGGTGATCTTGCGTTTGTTCTGGGTGTTCATCGTCGGCGGCGCCGAGGTGGGGGCGGGGACAGCCTCGAGCACGGCGGTGATGCGTGCCGCCTCTTTCGCACCTGACTCCTTGACAGCGGAGAACTCCGCGACGGCCTTTGCTCGCGCAGCCTCGTCGGCGTGGTCCTGGTTGCGGGTGAACCGGGCGGTCTCAGGGGTGTTGCCGGCCGAGGTGAGGCGCGCGTGGGCGATGGGATGGTCGTTGAGGAGGGCCAGTGCCCGTTCGCTGACGAGGAGGTCGGAGCCTTGGCGGGCGACGTCTGTCTCTTCGGTGGGCTCACGGTCGTCTGAGGCTGTGCTCGAGTCGGGGCCGGGGACGAGGCGTTCCCAGCGATCGGGGAAATCGGCGGTGCTCTCGGAGACGAACTCGGATGACTTCGTGATGACAGGGTCGGCGCGCAACTCGAACCCGGTGAGCTCGGAGGCGCGCAGAGCGTCGGCGAGCGTACCCGAGACGACGAAGTCCGGGTTGACGCTGACGAGGTCGTCACCGAGCCAGCCGGCGAACTCGCACCGCAGAGGATCGGTCTGGGTGCTCGCCCCGTTGGAGTCTTCAGTCCATTGGGCACCCGGGCCGACCGTGCCGGTGGCTTCAGGAGACAGGGTGTGGCGGGTCATCGGTGGCTCCTTGGGTCGTCACGGTCGATGACCCAAGTATGGCCTGGATTCGTCAGGACGCCGCGTCGATGAGGTCGACGATCTCGGTGTAGCCGCGCTGAGCAGCCAGGGCGCGGGGCGACGTGCCCTCGCCGTCAGGGATGGTGACGTCTGCACCGCCATCGACGAGCAGGCGGACGGTTGGTAACCGAAATGCGAGATCTGGGAGGTATGTCTTCGACCAGGGGCATCGTCGATGAAGCGGGAGACGAAAATAGTCGCAGTCACTAGAGTAAATGGGCTGTGCGCGGATTGACGGATGACTGCCCGTACAGGTGCAGTAGTCTTCACGTGGAGAGGCCAGCTGATTGCAGTTCCGCGGTCATGAGCTAGGTATATGTCCAGACCTGGCGGAACGAGATCTTCGCGAGCACTTCATTCCGTTGTTTCGACTGGGGTCGTGCTTCAGATGGCAGAAAGGCTCCATGGCGGCGGTCGTGTGGCCGAACAGCTGACTAATATAATAATCCGAAGTAAGTCAACAGCAATCGCGAATGCGGTACTGGCGCACGATTCTAAGCGTAGACAAAGCGATCAGATGTGTTCGATAATGCCAAGGACAGAAAATATGGACCAGAGCTGTTTTGAGGACATTCTGGCTAGCCAAGATAAGATAGTCGTAGGACAGCTGTCCTAGGGCCCGAGACCGACGAGGTGGAACATTGGCGCGAGTTCGTAAATTGTATTGGGGGCACCCGGTGTCCGGCGCTCATCCAACCGAAGTAGACGCCGAACTGCGCTCCGTCAGATTGCCGGACGGAGAAACTCTTCTGCAGATTAGCACCTTCGGTTCAGATCGTCGAGCTACACATCAAAAGGTCAGTCAAACAGTGCAATTGAATCGGGCCACCGCACTGAAACTTCGGGACGCAATCAACGAGCTGTTCGACGCGAATGACAGGAACGTAAGTCGTTGAAGTGCGCTGCCCATTTGGCAGGAGTTCGCGTTTTCTTGTGAACGCTTCAACCTCAATAGCTCCAGTTCGCAGGAGAGGTGGCAGCGGCCTTTGTTCAGTAAGAAATCATGCCGGTGATTGACACGGTCGCGTGGAAGCTCGTACGCGATCATACGCCAGTCATCGCGTCCGTCGGCGCAGCAGTCAGACGGAAAGATCGGAATCAGTCGTGATCTCCAATGGGTTGCGCGAAGTGAGTCCGCGGGATGAGCTGGAGGATCTCGAGACAAGTATTTCTATGTAACGCCAACAAGAAATAGAAAATCGCACGTCTGTTCAGAACGCTCGGCAACCGGGGAATACAAGAAATACATCCTAGCTTAGGGGCGGCATTCGTCGATGCGTGAGCACGCTTCCCACGCGGACTAGCTGGTCACATTGCGCTCCGATTTGATACCGACTGGATCCATTCGACGCCGGCTAACCCAAATTCGAGAACGGAATAATCGCGACGATGTACTGAAATTCGCCGCGAATTGATGCCGGAATACGAGTAACGGACAGGGGCTGGGTCCTCGATCCGATGCGACCTTGATCTGAGAAAGCATTGAAAGTAGAACCGGGCGACGAATTTTCAAGATTGAGGTAGTCTATTAGCAGGTCTAATTTAAAAAATACCAAGGTGAGCCCAGGTTAATTCTTCCCGTGGTAGTTGCAGCAACTGAGGAGATAAAATCTTCACCTCGAGGGACATTCGCAACTTGCAGAATCTTCATACTCGGCGGGTCGCCATTCTAGTACGTACGCGTACTGGTATCGTAGGATCGATTGACAGGAAGGGTTACGTATGCAGGATGAGAAGGCCGCCTTCAGATTCGTTGACCTCTTTGCGGGACTTGGCGGCTTCCATGTCGCGCTAAGGCAACTTGGGGGTGAGGGCGTATTCGCGGCCGAATGGGATCCCGAACTCAATGAACTGTACAGTAAGAATTTCGGGATCAAACCATGGGGCGATGTGAATGATCTGGCGGGCGAAGAAATTATCTCCCGAGTAGTGCCGGAACACGACCTCTTAACAGCCGGTTTTCCTTGCCAACCATTCTCGAAGGCGGGTGAGCAACTCGGGTTCGGTCACACACTACAAGGCAGGCTGTTCTTTAAAGTACTTGCAGTCCTTGAGGAAAAGAGGCCGCAACGATTCATTCTTGAGAATGTGCCTAATATCCTACGGCATCAGAATGGTGAAACGCTAGGTATTATTCAAGATTCGCTAAGATCCCTTGGTTACGCCGTCTCTGTTCGAAAATTTTCACCGCACCAGTTTGGCGTGCCGCAGATTCGAGAGCGGGCATATTTCGTTGGGTCAATCGATGGACTCCATAGCTTTCAATGGCCTGTACCCGGGCGACCTGCGACAGACATCCGGAGCGTCGTCAACGATCAAGCGCAGTCGACTAGGAGCATTCCAGCGCAGGTTCAACGTGCTATTGATATGTGGGACGATTTCCTTAGTCGGGCGCCAGAATCATTGAAATTGCCGTCTTTTCCAATTTGGTCGATGGAATTTCGAGCAACCTACCCCTATGAGGAAGCTACTCCACCCGCGGTCTGGAACGAGCTTGGTCCGCGGGATCTCGACGCTTGTATGGGAAGTTTCGGATTCAGTTTGGAAGGGCTAACTCAGGCTGAGCAGTACGATAGGTTGCCAAGCCATGCTCGCCGGCCAGGCGACCTCAAGTTCCCTAGATGGAAACAGGCGTTCATCCGGGAAAATAGGATGTTCTATAGAACGAATCGTGACTGGATCGACCCTTGGCTTGATCGATGGCAACCGTGGCAGTTTAACTCCAGCCTGCAGAAATTCGAGTGGAATGTTCAGGGTGGTGTGCGCCGCATTGATGACTACATTCTGCAAGTGAGAGCCTCCGGCGTGCGAGTCAAACGTACCTCAACTGCTCCGAGCCTGATCGCAATGAGCCCTACCCAGGTACCGATTTTGGGCAAGGATGTTGCGGGGACTCGCCGGTACATGACTCCGGCAGAGTGCGCGGACCTCCAGAGCCTTGGTTCGATTGCCCTTCCGAATCGCGATTTGCAAGCATACAAGGCCCTTGGTAACGCGGTGAATGCTGATGTCGTGCGAGCGATTGCGCAACCACTATTAACCGGTCTGAGATTGTCTCCGGGGACGGAAGGCTTCGCTGTAGCTTAGTGCTGTTGCGGTATGTAACAGGTCTGCGCGAGCATCCCAGCCATTCTCCTGTAGTCTGGGGCGTACGGCGAGGTAGAGGGGGTTGCGGTGATCTTGGATTACGATTATCGGCGCGTGTGTGACGCGTTCGCCGAGGTCGTGTTCGGGCCGGAGCAAGCTGGACGCCCAGTTTACACACTTGCCGACCCCGATACTCTTCGGCAAGTGCTTGAGTCGGCTGGGATCGAAGATGCCACTTTGGATGGATTTTCGAACCTTGTGAGATCGACGTTACAGATCAGCAAGAATGGTATCGCGCCATTCCGTTGGCAGGCTCAAGCGGCACTTCGGCACAGGGCGCAACCTCTTGAGACTCCCCCCGCGCTCCCACTTCTCGTTCTACTCTCGATTGCTGCTGAGCAAATGCACAAAGAGGGTGACGTTGCGGCGCACAACTACTACTCTCGCTTCCACAAATTATTAAAAGTATCCGCAAACGATCAACAGCGAGTAGAGAACGATTACCGACGTAATGCAGACCTTTTATGGGGATCGCTCAATATCTGGCTCGAAGCGTGGGAGGGCAAGCGCGGAATGCCGACCGCGTATGCAGTCGGTGGTCACGCGTTTGTGGGGTTGCCAATGTCGCAAGCACTAGTAAGGCAGCACGATCGTGCCAGTTTCCATGAACTGTTCGCGATAGAAGGAATGACGCCTGGCCTGCATATTTCGCCTGACGAGATGAAGCTTGCAATTGATCCTTATGCTACAGCCGTTCCGAGTCTTCCTTTGAGTTCGCACCTTGCCCGGCTTTGGCGCGAACCTGCAGCCAAAGAGAGAATCGTTGACGCTGCGTGCCTTGAACTCGAAGCGTGGGACGGATCTGGGATTGAGGCAGTTGCATCCGAGAAATTCGTTGTCGCCACTCGTCTCCTTGCGTTTCTACGAACATTCCCGCGTCAGTCCATCGAGTTTAACTTAATGCTCCCATACCGCTCGGAGGGCCCCAGTTTCGCGCGATTCCGGTTGGCGGATGGGGAATCAACTGTTCCAACTGTAGCTGGCCCGGGGGGCTCGTCGAGGTTGTCAGGGGTCGAGGGCGTCAGCGCAGTATCGCTCGTCGAAGAAGAAACTGCAGGGGAGTTTGGGAACGATAAATCCCGTGTTTTCGGTCGTCGACCGAAGCGCGTCGTTGCACTCCGATGGGATGATCTTCAAGGTGCGTATGTTGAGGTTGAGCGCATTGCTTTAGGCGAGGACAGCATAGTTGTGGCCCGATCGGACGCACGCCAACGAGTGCAGGCCCATCTTATGAAACATGCCCGACCTGGTTGGAGGGAGCTCGTTGATCTCCCGGGGGCGCCCGAGAACTGGCATGTATTCAAGCACGTTCAGATCGTGTCGGTTCCAACGGAACGATTGCACTTTGAACTGCAGCCACTCGCACCGCGTACCCGAACTAGTTTGACGCTGCGAGGAGGTTTCGTGCTTCCCGGCCTTCTCCGCAAATGGTCAGTGATACAGCCGCCCGAAGCAGTCGCGGTTGCTGCAGGTGCGGAATCAATAATTATACGGATATATCGCGGAGCGCGCATAAATCCTGATGAGATTGTCGCCGAGTCCACACAGTACGGCGAATTGGCGGTACTTTCGATCGCCAATCGCGAGCTACCTGACGGCGAATATATCGTTGCAATGTTCGTAGATGGGGCGAGCAGACCATCGTCCACGGCAGTGCTTCGTTTACGCTCTGCGCGGACTCCCCAGCTTGAACTCGAAGACGGCGATAAGCGTCTGGTTTACTCACCCGAGTCGTCATCGCGGTGGCCGCTCACTGCCGACTTCGTCAAATCGCACCTATATGTTAATGGCCCGCGTTTCGTCGGTCCAGTTTCACCTGCTGAAGAACCCGACTCAAAAATACCGGAATTCGCTCCTCGGGCAAAACGAAAATCAGTACAGACTACGGAAAAAATACACGTTGGTACTCCAGTTGGAAGTGATTCGTGCCTCAATACCGGAAAACATCGATTCATTCTTCCGACTGTTCGTCAGGGTCAAGTGCCGAAGCGAAGCATTGAGGGCGAATGCGCAACCTGTGGTCTTGTCCGTCGTTTCGCAGGCACTGTCTGGGCCGCGAAGAGGAAGCGGAATGGTGCCGAAACTATCATTATTCCTGATATTCCGCCGGTTGTAGAGTCGGACGAAGCCAATTTCGAGGTGGCGTTTGATGCGCTCAATCATATTGGTGCTGGGTCAATAAGGGCGTTCGACCGGATCGCTTCGCAGATCGAAGGTTCGGGCTTATTCGCAGACACGTTTCTTCGACAACTTGAGGTCGTTGGCCACGTGGACGTTCGAAGGGACGGGTCACTGCGAGCAGCAGAATGGGCCGTAAACAGTTCAACATTGGTACCTGTCGGTGACCGACGGTGGGTGCTTATCGGGGCCCGATCTGGCGAGCTTCTGGAAAAACTTGAGAACCTGGTTAGGGGACGCGCAGTCTTAAATAGGACTGTCGACGCGGAGCTGGTTCGCGTAGAGATCATTGGTGACCCATCTGCCACCGCTTTGAAGGAAATTGGAGTTGCCCTGCTTGGGGCGTCTCCATCTAGATCTATCGCCGAGGCGCTCCCCCCACTCAGTGAAGTAGCGAGATCGCTCAAACGCGTGGCAGTGCCATTTTACCGATACTTGGAGTTTTGGGACACTAGCTCAGCCTCTTGGCTCCCCGTTGAGGCACTTTCTCAAGTAGGGGCTTATCGGCTTAAGAATTTTGAATCGACTTACGCTATTCGTTCGGCTGAAGATATCGCGAATGGAGTCATCGGCCTCGGTAATGCGCAAATAGTCAAGCATATTGCTAACTTGTGGGCGGGTGATCCTCTAATTGGATATCACTCGCGCAGTGGTTCGGTAGTTACTCTTCTTGGCTCGGATCTTCCGGCGCTGTATGGGCGTCCACTCGCTCTTTGCTCGGGGCGGGTTCCGCGTCAAATAACGAACTTTAGAATGCTGCAGTACCCAGGCGTTCCGCGAGAGGTCGCGGATGTCATTTTCGATCGAGTGAGCAGGTGAGGACTTATGACATACCCGACCCCTGTGAAGATTGCTAACGATCTTCGTGAAGTGTTCCTACGCTACATCGATACCGCATACGCCTTGCGGGATCCGGCCCTTATCAGGGAGCGCCGACGTCTCCTGCTAGAAGGGCAAGGGAACTTGTTCGCACCGCTCATGCTCGAGCCAGTTCTCCCCTATGATGGGGTCGATTCAGTCGAAGACTCGGCGATTCGAGCAGGTGTTGACGTAAGTGACCTGAGTGACGTCGTCAGCGCCGTTCTCGGCACAACCGATGAGGCGCTTGCGAGTGTGAAACTGCGCGAGCACCAGTCGGCCGCGCTTGCAGCACACTTCGGTTCAAGCGTCAGACGTAATCCGGTTATAACCTCGGGGACAGGGTCTGGTAAGACCGAATCCTTTTTGGTCCCGTTGCTAACGCGAATCACGGCAGAGAAGCGGTCCACAGCTTTGCCCCCAACCTATGAATGGTGGGATCTGAAGCGTCAGAACGATGTCTGGCGGCCCACTCGAACAGTGGGATCGAGTTCTGCAGCGGTCCGTTCCATGATTCTGTACCCGACCAACGCACTGGTCGAGGACCAGGTCGTGCGACTTCGCCGAGCCGTCCGTGATTTGCGAGGTAAAGAATCACCTATTGATCTCTGGTTTGGTCGGTATACCGGAGCGACGCCAGGGTACGGAAGCGTGCCGACTGGGCGAGCTTCTTCCCCGACGATTGTCGACGTAGCCCGTGATATGCGGGAGTTATCGCGCCTGAGTGCTCAGCTTGGCGAGCTCAACGATTCTATTTTGCTGGACCAGTTCCAAGACCCTTTTGGAGGGGAGCTTATTTCCCGCTGGGATATGATCGCTACCCCTCCGGACGTGTTGGTTACCAACTACTCGATGCTCAACGTGATGCTAATGCGCGACGTTGAAGAGCCGATCTTCGAGTCCACGCGCCGCTGGCTTCAGGAATCGCCAGATCACGTGTTTACCCTTGTCGTCGACGAGCTACACCTCTACCGTGGTAGTACGGGTGCAGAAGTCGGAATGGTCATTCGCAACCTTGCATCTCGTTTAGGGCTTGCACCGTCTTCTGAACAGTTCAGGATCATTGCCACAAGCGCTTCACTTCCAGGCGATGACTCAGGTTTGGAGTATCTGGAACGCTTTTTTGGTGTCGATCGAGATTTGTTCTTGATTGTACCGGGGAAGCCGAGACCGCTATTGGCAGGTGCTGCGCCGTCTGCCAAGGACCTGCTTAGCGCTAAACCGAAAGAACTTGCAACGACCGCCGAACGTGACAACTGGGCCGATATTTTAACGACGGCCTGTATTGATCCGATAAATAAACGGCCAAAAGCAACCCGCTTTGACGAAGTGTCCGCCCGCTTGTTTGGTGACTCGGAGAAAGGGCAACAGGCGCTAGTAGCGATGCTCGATGGTCTCGCGGATGTAGACGACCCGAAAATTCAGTTTCGGGCTCACGTGATGATGAGGGGAATGCGCGGCCTTTGGGCTTGTTCAAATCCAAATTGCCCCGGTGGTACCACTTCATCGCCGCGTCGTATCGGACGTATGTACGACACTCCGCGGTCGACATGCATGGACTGTGGTTCGCGAGTCCTTGAACTTCTGTACTGCTTTGAGTGCGGAGACGTTAGCCTCGGCGGATACATCGTAAGTCGTCCAGATCCTGGAGCTGCCCTGCTCTCAACTACGCCGGTCGGTCCCGGCGAGAATTCGGGGGACTTCGTATTTCGTCGAAGCGACAATGAGTATCGATGGCTCTGGCTGGGCTCGCCCGTTCCGGATGCGCCTAGTCAACACAAAGTTCCTGTTGACATGGACGAGAATCAGCCGACGGTGGTGACAAATTTTACTGCCGCGACATGGGATCCGAAGCTAGGCGCGCTGACTCTCGGCAACACGCCTGACGGTGTACCCGCCGTTGTGTTTTGCCATAATGCAGGTGACGAGAGTGGGCTTTCAATGCCGGCGTTGCCGGAAACCTGCCCCCGTTGCGGTGGTAGTCAGGACAACAGAGATGCGGCGGTCTACTTTGCTGGGAACGTTCGGTCGCCCATTCGTGCGCACACCTCAGGACGGGCACAGCTCAACCAGATGGCTGTGTCCCAATTGTTCAGGAGCCTTGGATCCGAAGCAGCGGAGTCGAGGACGATTGTGTTCACGGACAGTCGCGACGACTCCGCACGAATTGCTGCTGGGATAGCCCTAAACAACTTCCGCGACCAAGTGCGGCAGGTTGTCCGCCAACTACTCCACGAACGCGAGAATCCGGTCCCGCTGTTGCGTGCACTAATCCGCGGACAACTCTCCACAGAGGAGCAACTGCGAGCTGAGCAATTGCGATCCAGTCGTGGCGAATTGGTGGACAAGCTTCGCCTTGAAAAACTTGGTGCGGCGGACTCGGCGGATCTAGCTACAATCGCCTCTGCAGAGCTAGAGGCCGAATCTTTGCCTTGGGTGAGGCTTATTCATGAAGCCGAGCGGGCAATGCTCAAGGAGGGAGTTAACCCTGCGGGCCCTGGCCCTTCCGTCGCAGAGAGCGCGGGGGACGCCCCCTGGTATCGCGCATATGAACCACCCACAAATACAGCATGGGAACCCTTGGCAGATCCAATTTCGCGTCCGATTCGTCAAGATCGATACCGCTTGACCGCGGTCGCAGTCGCAGAAGCTGTATTTGATCGCGCATCGCGTGACCTCGAGTCGACCCGCCTAGGTGTGGTAAGGGCAACACCACCCGCGCCTGACGGATGGGGGTTCCCCGTCGAAGTTGCAGGGGACGTTCTAGCTAGTGTGATTCGTCTACTCGGCATTGCGAAGAGATATGAGGGCGGCTACGCAGCCCGATCCAATTCTGTGCCTAAAGTGGTCGACACTTATCTCAAAAGGGTTGCAGCGAAACACAATGTTAACCACCAATCATTAGTAGCGAACGTAAACGAGTTTTTCCTACGCAACGGCCTTATCGATGAAACCTGGACGCTTCGCACGCAGACTGGTCAAAATGCTCTTGAACTTAAAACACCTGGTAAAGGTGTTTGGGTTTGCGAGAACTGCGGCACTACTCACCTTCACGCGTCGGCCGGCGTCTGCACGAACGAGGAATGTCTCCATGGTGTGCTTCGAGAGGAGCAATGGTTCGAGGAGCTCGACTATTACGGTTGGCTTGCTTCGCAGCCGTTACGTAGGATGCGAGTAGCTGAACTTACCGGTCAGACGAGGTTAGCGGATCAACGGGATCGTCAACGTCTGTTCAAGGGTGCCATGCTCCCACCTCCTGCAGAGAGTCCCCTTGCCGACCCTCTTGATCTCCTCTCTGTGACTACCACCATGGAGGTTGGGGTCGATATTGGTTCGCTCCGTGCAGTCGCGATGGCGAATATGCCTCCCCAGCGATTCAACTATCAGCAGCGGGTTGGCCGTGCCGGGCGTTCAGGTCAGCCATTTTCCTTTGCGGTCACGGTGTCGCGGGATCGGGCGCACGATGACTACTACTTTCAGACTCCGGAGAAGATGACCGCGGCCGAGCCCCCGCCACCGTTCATCGATTTGTCGCGACCGCGGATTGTCCGACGCGTGATCGCAGCGGAATTACTCAGAAGAGCGTTCCTGAATGTACAGAACCCGCCCCGGCGCACTCGAGACAGTATCCACGGCACTTTCGGGCAAACCACCGACTGGCCACAGCGGCGGGGCGAAGTAGAGCAATGGCTCCGGGAAGCGCACGATGTGCCCAGGGTCTGCGAGCGATTTAGCGCGTTCACAGCACTTGACGTCGACGATTTGAAAACTTGGGCTCGTGAAGGCCTTTTAGTGGACATCGACGAAGCGGTCGATAATCCCTACTTTCAGCACTCCGAACTAAGCGAGTTGCTTGCCAACGCCGGTGTGCTTCCAATGTTTGGATTTCCTACCCGAGTGCGCTCGCTCTACTCGCGTCGCCTTCAGAAGGCAGGAGACGTCGAGCGCAACACCGTGGCCGATCGTGATCTTGGTATGTCTATTACAGCTTTCGCGCCGGGTGCTGTTGTTGTCAAGGACGGAGCCGAGCACCTGGCGGTGGGATTCGCTGCTTACAACACCATCGGTAAAACATTACGTTCAAAAGATCCCCTTGGAACGCCACTGCCGATTCGTCGCTGCGCAGAATGCGGCAGCCTCGATACGCGACCGATTGACGAATCGCTGAATTGCTCCGTTTGTGGAGATATGATGCAAGCCTTCTCACTGTATCAGCCAGAAGGCTACCGCACCATCTATAGTCAGCCAGACTACGACGACTCGCATGTTACTCCAATGTACGGGGGCTACTCCGAGCTCTCGGCGAACACTGAGCTAGGTCAAGAGACGAGGTTGCGGGCAGGCTCACTCCGTCTGCTCGAACAAGCGGAGGTTGTTGCGGTAAACGACAACAATCGAAAATTGTTTGATCTGAGTCGACAGTCGGATGGGTCGGTCATTGCTCAAAATCGGGATCTCTACCGAAGAATGCTCCCGGACTGGATGCGGAAAGACGGGGAACCAATCGGTGCAGCAGCTATCGGCGAAGTTCGCCGGACTGACGTTCTCCTGCTTGACTTAGATAAATTGGAATTGCCGGAGGGCGCAATTGCGACATTGCCGTGGGCGTGTCCGGCAGGCAAGAGTGCGCTATTGTCGTTTGCGGAACTGCTTCGTAACGCGGCGAAAGAATACCTAGATATCGAGCAATCAGAACTTGAGGTTGGATTACAGCCGACGCGTTACGGCACAACTGTCTCAGCGCGCGTGTTCCTGGCCGATGCTCTTGACAACGGTGCTGGATACGCGTTGGAACTAGGTGATCCCAAGACTTTCGAAAGCTTGTTGAAATCTATACGTGATGAGACCGGGTCACGGCTTCGCAGCTACCCGCACGGTACAGCCTGCACCTCCTCTTGCCCAGGGTGTTTGCGTAATTACGAGAACCGTTTTGATCATTGGGCATTAGATTGGCGGCTCGGACTCGATGTGGTAGATCTCGTGCTTGGAAACGAGGTGGATTTGTCTCATTGGACTGCACATACGAACGCCTTGATGCAGAGCTTTGTCGATGGCTACGGCCCGCATCTTCGAATCGAGCAAAACGTGGTCAACAATCTTCCGACATTAGTTTCGCTGGATGGATCTGGTGCGGCTGTCGTTATTGGCCACCCTTTATGGAGGCACGAAGATTCATTTTGGGGCCCTGCAGTTCGACGGGCTGTGTCTGATTTGCAGGACCGCGGAATCGCACACGTTTCTGTTAGCGACACATATGTCCTTGATCGCACACCGATTAGATTGTTCAACGCGTTGCTCGAAACTTCTGCCGCGGACCGGTAGTGATAATAAGACGCGTGGCGGTTTCACTCCCAGTTCACTGCGAACCGCAACTCCTTGTTGACGAGAGCGTGAGCCGAAGAACTCCATCTATGGCGAGCCGCCCCGGTGCAGAATTGGGATTCGTCCTATCACGGAGAAGTTCATAGGAGGCGTCCACCCGCGCCGCCCGCACCGCAGATCGAGTGACGTCGAAAAAGGCCGTTGGAAGGGTAATCATGGGTGACTGGACGCTCGACGAGCTGGACTCTGGACACCATTCCGAGGACCTCGCAGCTGCCGGCGAGATTGACAATGCGAGATTCACAGGTCACTGCGAGCTGAACTGTAGCCACGACTTTGCCGATCGCGTTGACCTCTACCGAATTGTGAACAACGGTCTCGTTGCGGGCGCGCAACCTCAATGGGCGTACGACGACTCGATTCTCGTCGATGTCAAACTTCGGCTGCTCTCTAATGATCCGGAGGTGAGCCACTTCATCCTAGAATCGACGTGAATCCCCAGTGGGAAGCTCTCTTTCGGTAGCGACCGGCCAGTTTCAAGCCTCGAACCCATCTGGGGCGCTGTCGACCGCACTGCCCCAGGCCATGATCCGAACTGCCAACTTGTAGTGATACTTGATGCTCCGCGCTCCAAGGCCGAAGTATTTGCCCCCCGGCGGAGGCACTGCGAGCCTATTCACTCGATGCGGCCTTCACCAATGGGTATGACGCTGCCCCGGGAAACGCGCAGCGGGCGAGTCTGTCGGTTTCGTCGTGCTCGACCATGATCCCTTTGCGGTCGTTGCAGACGACGTCGGCGACATCACTGTCCAGATGACGGTCTTCGCCGGTGACGTGGTGAATCAGTGCCTCTGAATCGGGCAGCGATTACCTCTCCTGCAGCTCAAGAGCCTCCCACGCGAACGTCGCCACCCAGTGCGAGGACATGTACTCATCGGACACTGCGGCCTCGAGCCCCGGCGCCATGAGGGCGTCGACTCGTGTGAGCATGCCCTTCGCCACGGAGCTGAGGTCCTCGTTGCCGGTCTTGTCCGCGATCGCCTCGAGGTGCGGGGCCAACCGCATGATCGATGCCGCCACCGACAGTCCGAGCCCGTAGAGGTGGCTCTGATGTCCATCGGTGGGATCGAGCACCTCGACCGGGGTGAGGGCAGGCGACTCGGGTGAGAGCTCGCAAAGGAAGCCGGGCAGCCAGACGGCGATTTCGTCCTCGGTGAGGAGTTCGGTCATGAGATCGGCCTCGCACAGACCTGCCGAGAGGAAGTCGTGGCCGCTGCGCTCCTGCGCGAAGTTCCACGCCCGATCCTCGGCGTAGAAGCGCCTTGCCGCACCGGCGATGACGTCGACGACGTCCCGGCGCCCCCGCGCGCGGGCACCGAGGAGGATCTTCCGCAGACCGAAGGCCGTGTTCGTGTGGATCCCGTGCCGCACGGGCTCGGGCAGCTTCGGCAGCCATTCCGCAGTGAGGTCGAAGACCGTGTCCGCGAGGATCTGCGCATTCGCCGCGAGATCGCACAGCTGCGGATCTCGGCTGTTCCGCAGCGCCTCGGCGAGTTCGACCGCCCACGCCCACCCATAGGGTCGTTCCCAACTCGGATTCTCACGAAGGAACGACGCCTCGGCGTTGAGCTTCGCCTCGCTGAGATGCGACTGGAGCAACTCGATCGCCTCATCACGCCACGGGGCGTCCTGCGCGGCCTCGGTGTCGAGCAGCGAGATGAGCAGGTAGTGCATGTGCACGCTGGAATGCCAGTCGAAGGAATTCGCGAACGCCGGGTTCTTCTCACTCGCCGGCACGATGTCGGCGAGGCTGTTCGCGACATGGTGCGAGGCGTACGGGTAGTCCTGTGTGATGTTCGTCAGCGCGACCTGCGCGAAGGGGTGGACGTAGTCAGAGGAGTGCGACATGAAGTAATCCTAAGGTCTTGCGGGCGGCGGTCTTGGTTGCGAGTTGCGAGTAGAACACGCGAAGTTTGAAGGTCTTTGACGTCGCTGCCGGTAGCAGGTGCACGAGCGATTCCGCCCATGGAATAGGAACTGGAGGACACGGACAAGGCGGCTACGAGGCGCCGGGCCATAGAAGGTCCGCAGGTAGGAGTGCACAAGGGCAGGCGAAGGTCACGACGACACCGGGACGATTGTTTGCCTGGTCGTCGTACCCACCGCGCTACTCAGGTGATGAACCCGCGGCGCGATTGAGCCGTGTCTTCAGCTCTCCGACTTCGATCCAGCCGGAGCGGTGGATCATCTGGTGACAGTTCGCGCATAGGAGCACGAGATCCTGGAGTTCCGTCGCGGTCATTCCGGACTCGTGCCGTGGCGTGGAGTGATGTACTTCGATGTAGTCTTCTCCCAGTTCACCGTAGAATCTCCCGAAGTTGAACGTGCAGACCTCGCATTCGACCGGCAGTTCTTGGGAGGCGATGAGATCGAGCTTGGCGGCACGGATTTCCGGGTCTCTCTCGCGGTGGTAGGAGACCACTGCGCGGAGACCACCTTCCTGTGCGGCGAGCGCTGCGCCAGGATCGGTCCGCTTCAGCGTCTCCGGCGTTACCTCCGCATGATCACCGGAGCGCGACGTTCCCCGGTTGATTCTGCTCCGGATCTCGGCTGCGACTTTTTTCATGGCGTCTCTATCTACCAGAAAGCTCTCGACGACCGGCCATTCGGACGGCGACCTCCGGAGGCCAGTCTGGTCGACTTTCGGGATCCAAGCTCGAAGGTTGTTGACCTTCCTTCCGACGCTCCCTGTCGATCTGAAGTCGGCGTCCCTCAATCGGACAGGATGATAGTCAGCTCTCCGTAAGAGATCCGACAACTCTGCGACCCCCGGAGTCCTCATGTTCACTGGACCCCAATCGAGATCATCCGCGAAGTCAGCAGCGAGAATCATCTCTTCTTGTGTCCAGTTGAGGCGTACCATCACCATCTCCCATCAGGCTCGTTTCGATGATCCTACGCTGACTGCTCGTGGTGGACACGTCAGCGGACATCGTCGGTCGCCCTGTATGGGCGGCAGGCCGAACGGAGGTGGCCGACGATTGACAGCCCGCTGGCCGGGACCCGTCGGTGTGGACGGCGCTCTGTGTTCACGGCCATACTATGCGGCCTCATGGCCAAGCACGGCGAGGTCGGGCGGGTCGTCTGTGTAGACGACCCGCCCGACCTAGGAAGTGCTGGCGTTCACTTCCGACGACTGTTTCCTATGCTCCTCCCTATGCCCCGTCAAGCACCGGCGCAGCCTCCTGAGAAGCCGACCGCCCGCGCCTGGCCCGCGACCGTGACAGTGCGAGGTAGACGATCGCCGTGACGACGAAGCCGACGAGCCACGCGATGTCGATGTTCTGCAGCGGTGCCGCGAGCGGCCCGGTGAAGAGCGGGGTGATCATGAACGGCACCTGCGCTGCCAACCCGATCGCATAGCTCGAGAGGCCGACCGCGTTCCACTTCCCGTACCGGCCGCCGTCGGGGGCGAAGAGGTCGTCGACGTGGTAGTCGCCCTTTTGAACGATGAAGTAATCGGCGAGGTTGATGGCCGACCACGGGATGAGCACGTAGAGCAGCAGCGTGAGGAAGCTTTCGAACGTCGCCATGAAGTCGCCCTGGCCGAGGATCGCGATGAGCGTCGCCCCCGCCCCGCACACGATCGTCGCCCACACCCGCGTCCCCGCGGTGATCCGCGCCTTGAAGTTCGACTGCATGACCGTGAGCGCGTTCATCACCGCCGAGTAGAGCTCGACCCCGTTGATGAGCGCCGAGCTGATCGCGAAGATGATGAGGACGACCATGCCGACCGCGCCGAGGTGCTCGCCGAGTGCCGAGAGCGGGTTCTCCGGGTTCGCCGCCCCGAGCAGGACGCCGAGGGACATGACGAACACCGAGCTGACGACGAGACCGAGGTACGTGCTCCAGAACGCCGTCTTCGGCCCCGTCTTCTTCGGCAGGTACCGCGAGTAGTCGGAGACGTACGGGGCGTACGCGAGCTGCCAGACGATGCCGATCGCGAGCATCGCGAAGAACCCTTCGGCGTTGAACGCCGCCTCGGCGTTGCGCGAGGTGACGTCGGGCTGCATCCAGAAGAGGACCATCGACACCGCGACCGTGCCGCCGATGAGGATCGACAGCCACACCATCGTCTTCTGCAGCAGGTCGTAGCCGACCGCGCACAGGCCGACGCCGATGACCGCGAAGGCGATGATCGCCGTCGTCCCGTCGAAGTCGGGGAAGACCGCGAGCAGCGAGTCCTTGGCGACGATGAGGATGGATGCGAAGAAGCCGATGAACATGACGAAGGCGATGAGCGCGAAGAGGCTCGCACCAATGTACCCGAACTGCGCCCGGGCCTGGAGCATCTGCGGGATCCCGAGGTGCGGGCCCTGCGAGGCGTGGAGTGCCGACCCGAACGCGCCGATGACGTTGCCGATGAGGATCGCGGTGATGCTCCACCCGATCGGCAGGTTGTACGCGCCCGAGGCGACGGCCCCGGTGACGACGGTCAGCGGCATCATGTTGAGGCTGACCCAGATCGCGAAGATCGACCAGTTCGTCCCGGTCCGCTCCGCCTTGGGGATCGGCATGATGTGCTGCTGTTCGAAGCGCACGAACGTCTTCAACTCGGAATGGGAATGGTGGGACATGAGTTCCTCTCCTTTGAGTGACTCTCACGGTGATCGGCAGGAGTCCCGCGCCGAGGTGGCCCGGCCTCCCGCTGACCGTGACCGGGGGTTCGTGGTTCGAACCCAAGGTCGGGATCGATGCGGGCCGCGTCAGAGACTGGCGCGCTCAGTGGCCAGGGTGAACGCCTGGTCGAGAAGACCGGCGAGCTCGTCGATGTCGGCTGCGGTCATGACCAGGGGAGGTGAGACCTGGACCAGCGGATTGCCCTCGGCATCGATGGCGACCCGGGCGATGAGCCCCACCTCGGCGAGGGCCGGGTTGAGGTGGCCGTTGACGAAGTCACCGGCACTGATGACCTCATCGGTCCACCGCTTCGCGGTCTGGTCGGTGACGAGTTCGAAGGTGCGGTGGAACCCGTCGCCGCGCAGATCCCCGACGATCGCGGAGTGCCGGGCGGCCACCTCGGCGAGCTTCTTACCGAGGTGCGGGCTGAGCTGGGCGACGTTCTCGACGACGCCCTCGCGCTCCATGATCTCGATGTTCTTCAGCGCCGCCGCGCACGCGACCGGGTGCCCGCCGTAGGTGAGGGCGTGGTTGTACATGCCGAGCGGGCCGTCGAGGACGGTCTCGATGACGCGGTCGCTGGCGATGAGCCCGCCGAGGGGCATGTACGCCGACGCGATGCCCTTGGCGAAGGTGATCATGTCCGGCTGAAAGCCGTAGTGGTCGGAGCCGAACCACGAGCCGAGGCGGCCGTAGCCGGTGATGACCTCGTCGGCGATGAGGAGGATGCCGTACTTGTCGCAGAGTTCGCGCACGCCCTGGAAGTAGCCGGTGGGCGGGGTGAGGCTGCCGCCGGCGTTCTGCAGCGGTTCCATGATGATCGCCGCGATCGTGTCCGCGCCCTCCTGGACGATGAGGGACTCGAGCTCGCCGAGGAGGAACGCCGTGAACTCCTTCTCCGTCTCGGCGTCGGGGCGGCGGTAGCGCTTCGTGTTGTGCGTGTGGCGGACCCCGTTCATCAGCGGTTCGAACATCTTGCGGACGTCGGTCATGCCGTTGAGCGACATCGCTCCGAAGCTCGTGCCGTGGTAGGCGACGCGGCGGGCGAGGAACTTGTAGCGCGAGGACTCGCCGCGGGTGATGTGGTACTGGCGGGCGAGCTTGATCGCCGCCTCGTTCGACTCGCCGCCGCCGGAGGCGAAGAAGACGCGGTTGAGGTCACCGGGGGCCAGCGACGCGATCGTCTGCGCGAGCTTGGCCGCCGGGGGATGGGCGACCGACCACGTCGTCTGGTAGGGCAGGGCCGCCATCTGCTCGCGGACCGCGTCGCCGACCTCGGCGCCGTGGGTGTAGCCGAGCTGGACGCAGAAGAGGCCGGCGAGGCCGTCGAAGAAGCGGGTGCCGTTCTCGTCGAAGACCGAGCAGTGCTCGCCGCGGACGAAGATCGGCAGCTCGGCGTCGCGGTACTTCGCCGCGGGGGTGAAGTTCATGACGAGGTGGCGCTTGGCGATCTCGGCGAGGTTCTCGGTTGGGGTGTCGGCGGAGTTCGCGGCGGATGCCGGGGTGGTCGCCGGCCGCGCTGCGGGGGCGGTCGTCGTGTCGGCGGCGGTCGCCCTGTCGGCGGCGTCGCTGCCGGCCGGTGTCGCGGGAGTCGGAGCCCCGGTGGTAGCCGTGTCGTCCGACGTGGTCAGCGTGCTGTCGAGTGTCATGGTGTGTCCTTTCGAGCGAAGGTGCTCAACTGCTGGGTGGTGCACATTCTCTGGTGGTTCAGGGCCAGTGGTTCGAAGTCAGCGGCGGTGCGTGGTCCGGGTTCCGAGTCTGCGGCGGTGCGTGGTCTGCGGTGCGGCCTCTGCGACTCCGTGTCTGCGAGCGGTGGCCGCGACTGCCGAGCCGGGGAAGTCGTGATCGAGGTGGTGTGGATCACGCTGTCCATTCATGCTTTCACCCGCCGAGCCATAAGTGAAATAGTTTCTCGTTCTCAAGCGCATCTGAAAATCAGATAGCCAGCGTCGTGGGCGCGGCGGCATCCGCGGCTGCCGCCGCGTCAGCGCGGTGGACCGGGAACCGTCACCCCCACTGCAGCCAGGTGGTCTTGAGGTCGGTGTAGTTCTCGAGCGCGTGGATCGAGAGGTCGCGGCCGAAGCCGGACTGCTTGAACCCGCCGAAGGGCGTCGTGAAGCCGAGCGCGTCGACGGTGTTGACCGAGACCGTGCCCGCGACGAGGCGGGAGGAGACCCGGTGCGCCCGGGACATGCTTCCCGTCCACAGTGCCGCGGCGAGACCGTACGGCGTCTCGTTGGCCTTTGCGATCGCCTCGTCCTCGGTGTCGAACGGGGTGACGAGGGCGACGGGGCCGAAGATCTCGTGCTCGTGGAGCCGGTGGTCGGCAGGCAGGCCGGTGACGACGGTCGGGGTGACGAACGTCGTCATCCCGTTGATCGCCGGTCGCTCGCCGCCGGCGACGATCGTCCCATCGGCGCGCGCCTGCTCGACGCACTCCCACACCTCGTCGGCGTGCTTCTCGGACACGAGCGAGCCGATGGCCGTGTCCGGGTCGAGCGGGTCGCCGGGCTGGAACGACTCCGCGGCGCGGGTGAGGAGGTGGACGAACTCGTCGAAGACGGGACGTTCGACGAAGATCCGCGAGGTCGCCGAGCACACCTCGCCCTGGTTGTAGAATGCTCCGAACGCCGCCTTCTGCGCGGCGGCCTCGAGGTCGTCGGTGTCGGCGAAGATGACGTTCGCGCTCTTGCCGCCGGCTTCGAGGGCGAGGCGCTTCATGTTCGACTCCCCGGCGTAGACCTGGAGCTGCTTGGCCACCGCGGTCGAGCCGGTGAAGGCGAGCATGTCGACGTCCATGTGTCGGCCCAGCGCCGTGCCGACGACCGAACCGCGGCCGGGAACGACGTTGAGCACCCCGGCCGGCAGGCCCGCCTCGGCGGCGAGCTCGGCGAGGAGCAGCGTCGAGTGCGAGGCCTCGACTGGCGGTTTGACGACGAGGGAGTTGCCGGCCGCCAGCGCCGGCGCGATCTTCCACGTCGCGATCTCGAGCGGGTAGTTCCACGGCACGATGACGCCGATGACGCCGAGCGGTTCGCGGGTGACGAGGGCCGTCGATCCGCTCGGGGTCGCCGGGATCTCGTCGCTGACCTTCTCGATCGCCTCGCCGTAGAACCGGAAGAGGGCGGCTGCGCCGGGGGCGTCGATCGTCGAGGACTCGCCGATCGGCTTGCCCATGTCGAGGGTGTCGAGGAGCGCGAACTCGTCGGCCCGGGCCTCGATGAGATCGGCGAGGCGCAGCAGCACCTCTCGCCGGTCCGTCGCCGAGGCTCGCGACCAACTTCCGTCGTCGTAGGCTCGGCGGGCGCTCGCCACCGCACGGTCGACGTCGGCGCCATCGCCGAGGTGGAGGGTCGAGATGACCTCGCCGGTCGCCGGGTTCGTCTTCGCATGGGTCTGCCCGGACTGGGCGTCGACGCGGACACCGTCGATGACGGGCCGTCCGTCGAGGGTGATCGCGGCCGCTTTCGTCCGCCACTCCTCGGCGGCGGGGGTGCGGGTGAGTGTGTCGGTCATGGTGGTGCTCCTTCG
This sequence comes from Brevibacterium sp. LS14, assembly GCF_012027885.1. Lineage (NCBI taxonomy): Bacteria > Bacillati > Actinomycetota > Actinomycetes > Micrococcales > Brevibacteriaceae > Brevibacterium > Brevibacterium sp. LS14. The sequence continues at coordinate 56,342 of NZ_SJXG01000047.1, read as the reverse complement.
TGTGTTCTGTGGCTTCGACGCGGTGAGCCGACAGTTACGCGGTGTGCAGACCGCGTTTGTGTCGGTTCACCGCGTCGGTGGGGTCGGACCTGCCGCGGCGGCGAGGTCGGGCGTGCGTGTGGCGAGGTCGGGCGTGCGTGTGTCGGTGAGGCCTGGCGTGCGGGCGGCGGCGACGTCGGCGGCCGTCCAGGCGAGGGCGGTGGCGCCGTCGACGAGCGCCTTGTCCGCGAGCGGCCCGACGCATGAGTCGGCGAAGGCGGGCTGATGGTTGCTCGCCGTGCCGCCGACGCCGATGTAGGGGTGGATGGCGTCGACGACCTGGGAGACGTTGCCCATATCGGTCGAGGCCCGGTTCATCGTCGCCTCGGCGGGGTCGACGTCGAAGGTCCGACCGAGCGCCGAGGCGTTCGCCCGGTAGCGCTCGAGGGCCGCCTCGTCGGTGCGCATCTCCGCGTACCGGCGGCTCTCGGGCGTGATCGTCAGACTCGCGCCGCTGGCCAGGGCTCCGGCTTCGAAGCAGTCGGCGACCCGCTGCTCGACGGCGAGGAGCTCCTCGGTCGTCTCCGCCCGCACGTACCAGCGGCCCTCGGTCCTCTCGGGGATCGCGTTGGGCGCCTCTCCGCCGTTCGTCATCACGCCGTGGACGCGCACGCTCGGCGGCAGCTGCTGACGGAGCAGGCCGATCGCCGTCTGTGCGATGAGGAAGGCATCGTTGGCGTTGACGCCGCGCTCGGGGTAGGCGGCCGCGTGCGCGGCCCGACCGGTGTACTCGACGTGCCAGTGGGCGACCGCGAACGGCCTCGCCTCGGCGACGTCGACGGGGGCTGGGTGGGCCATGAGGGCGAAGTCGAGTTCGGTGAACGCGCCGCGGTCGAGCAGCTCGATCTTCCCGCCGCCGCCCTCCTCGGCGGGAGTGCCGATGACCTCGACCGTGAGGCCGAGCTCGTCGGCGACGGCAGCGAGTCCGATCGCCCCGCCGACGCTCATCGCGGCGATGAGGTTGTGCCCGCACGCGTGCCCGAGCCCGGGCAGTGCGTCGTACTCGGCGAGGAATCCGACCGTGAACGCCCCGGTGCCGAACGTCGCCCGCAGGGCGGTCTCGAACCCGAGATAGGGGCGTTCGACGGCGAAGCCGTGAGCGGTGAGGACGTCGGCCACCGAGGCGGACGACCGGTGTTCCTGCCACCCGAGCTCGGGATCGTCGTGGAGGGAGGTCGAGAGCGCGATGAGGGGCTCGGTCACCTCGGCGATGCGCTCGGCGATCCGCTCTCTGAGCGCGGAGTCCGCGCCGCCGGTCGACGGGGTCATCGGTCGTCTCCGGGCACGCCGTAGGACGGGGACGCGGCAGGGGCGCGTCCGCGGGTGATGTAGTCCTCGCGCTGGGGCATCCAGATGTCGAGGAGGCGGCCGAGCTCGCCGATCGGGTCGTCCTCGGCCCAGTCGACGCGCAGGTCGGTCACTCGCCACCCGGCGTCGCCGACGACGGCAAGTCCCGCGGAGTGGACCGGTCCGGCCTCTCCGCCGGCGGCCATCGCCGCCTCGAAGCCGGCGAAGAGTCGCTCCTCGATCCGACCGGTCGCTGCCAGCGCGGTCTCGACGAAGGCGTCGAGGACCTCGAGCGAGGCGAGCATGTTGCCCCCGGCGACCGCATTGCGCTCGGTGCGGGCGCCGAAGATCCCGAGCGCCTCCGTGCCCGAATGCGCGGCGGTCTCCCCGTTCGCATCGATGACGAGCAGCTGTCGGTAGGCGATCGTCTCCGGATCACTCGCCGCGACGACGGCGTCGAGGGCCGTCTGCGCAGAGGCCCCGGCGGCCATCTCTGCGACGATCGCCGGTCCCAGGCGCGGGTCGGTGATGTTCTGCGAGTTCACGCCGCCGACGCCGTCGCTCAGCGTGAGGCAGCGGGCGGCGACGGCCGGCGACGACGAGGAGATCGCGGCGCCGAACTCCCCGGTGTCCGGGTCGTGGAGGAGGAGGGAGAAGGTCATCGGGCCACCTCGGCGGGGGAGGGCTCGGCACGGATGGCACGCGGTGCCTGCCCGGTGTCGGGGTCGCTGATGACGGCGGTCGCGTCGATCTCGACGAGCCATTCGGGGCGGGCGAGGGCCTGGACGACGATGCCCGTCGAGACGGGGAAGACGCCGCGCAGCCATGTGCCCATCGTCCGGTAGACGTCCTCGCGGTAGCGGGGATCGACGATGTAGACGGTGACCTTGACGATGTCCTCGAGACGGCTGCCCGCCTCGGCGAGGAGCATCGCGATGTTCGCCATCGCCTTCTCCGTCTGTGCGACGACGTCGCCGATGCCCACCGATTCGCGGGTCTCGAGGTCCTGGCCGATCTGCCCGCGGAGGTAGACGACTCCGCCGGCGACGACGGCCTGGCAGAGGTCGTTGTCGAGGTTCTGCTCGGGGTACGTGTCCTTCGTGTTGAACATGCGCAGTCGGGTGTGCGTCGGTGCGGTCATCGTCTCTCCTCGTCGAGTGCGGCTGTGCTGACCTCCATTCTGGGAACCCACGCTTCATCTGTGAAATAGTTATTATCTAGACAGTTCATCTGGAAAACAGATGACGACGGCGAGGAGGCCGGTATGGTCCACAGATTCCCGATCACGCTCACGCAGCTGACGTACTTCGTCGAATGCGCGAAGACGCTCAACATGACGACGGCGAGCCAGGAGCTCCACATCGCCCAGTCGGCGGTGTCGACGGCGATCAACCAGCTCGAGAAGGCGCTCGGCGCCCCGCTCTTCGTCCGGCAGCACTCGAAGGGGCTCGTCCTCACCTCGGCGGGGGAGAGCCTGCTCCAGGAGACGCGGCAGATCTTCGGGCTCATCACCGACGCCGTCGAGACGATCCAGGCCGGGCAGAAGGAGGTCCGCGGCACGATCGTCCTCGCGTGCTTCAAGACGATCGCCCCGTTCCTCCTCCCGCAGCTCCTCGGCGCGCTCGAGGCCGAGCATCCCGAGCTCACCGTCGAGGTCGTCGAAGGCGACCACGAGGAGTGCCTCGCCGCCCTGCGCAGCGGCCGCGCCGAGATCGCCCTCAACTACGACCTCACCGAGAACGACGGCATCGACGCCCAGCGCGTCGGCACGGTCCGTCCGCACCTCATCGTCGGCACCGACCACCGCCTCGCCGGCCGTTCCGAGGTGCGCCTGGCCGAGCTCGACGACGATCCGCTCGTCCTCCTCGACCTCCCCGACAGCCGTGAGTACTTCCTCAGCATCCTCCGCTCGGGCGGGATCACGCCCCGGGTCAAGCACCGCAGCTCGAGCTACGAGACCGTGCGCTCGATGGTCGCGATGGGGCTCGGCTACTCGATCCTCAATCAGCGTCCGCGGATCGCCGAGACCTACACCGGTGAGCGCACGGCGATCCTCGAGATCGCCGACCCCGCCCCGAGCCTCCACGTCGTCACCTCGACGCTCTCCCGCTCGAGGACGACGGCGAAGGCGCAGGCCGTCACCGCTGCGGCCCGGTCGATCCTCGCCGAGGCGGCCCCCGAGTAAGCGACCGCACCTTCCCATCCCCTGAAGCGATGGGGATTCGACGACTGCATCTGCCCAGTAGATGCAGTGGTCCGCCAACGACTATTGGCATCGGCTCTCTGCCCTGCGGTTTGCTGGAAAGGCGAAGGGCGACGACGACGTTCGGCCCTGACAGCAACGACGCACACCCCGCACCGATCACCGGATGCGGGCCGGAGAAAGGGCACCCCATGCCGCAGAGAGCCGCAGAAACCACCGAGGTCGTCATCGTCGGCGGCGGACAAGCCGGAATCGCGATGAGCGAGCACCTCGAGTCCCAAGGCGTCCCCCACATCGTCCTCGAACGCGACCGCGTCGCCGAGGCGTGGCGGACCCGCCGCTGGGACTCCCTCGTCGCCAACGGCCCCGCCTGGCACGACCGGTTCCCCACCCAGGAGTTCGAAGACACCGACCCCGAGGCGTTCGCGACGAAGACCGAGGTCGCCGACTACTTCCAGACCCTCGTCGACCGCAAGCGCCTGCCGGTGCGCACCGGGGTCACCGTCACCTCGGTGAAGGCGCTGGACGGGGCTCCCGGCTACCGCGTCGAGACCGACGCCGGGAGAATCGACGCGGACTACGTCGTCGCCGCCACCGGACCGTTCCAGGTGCCCAACGTCCCCGCGATCATCCCCGCCGAGGCGGGTCTCACCCAGCTGCACTCGAACGCGTACAAGAACCCCGAGCAGCTCGACGACGGTGGGGTCCTCGTCGTTGGTGCCGGCTCCTCCGGGGTCCAGATCGCCGCCGAGATCCAGGCCTCGGGCCGGAAGGTCCACCTCGCCGTCGGACCCCACGACCGGCCGCCGCGCTCCTACCGCGGCCGGGACTTCTGCTGGTGGCTCGGAACGCTCGGCCTCTGGGACCTCGCGGCGCCGCCGGTCGGAGCCGACCATGTGACGATCGCCGTCAGCGGTGCCCGCGGCGGCCACACCGTCGACTTCCGCGACCTCGAGGCCTCAGGCATCACCCTGCTCGGACGGGCGAACGGCTTCTCGGGTGGAACTCTCTTCGTCGGCGACGACCTCGGGGAGAACATCGCCCGCGGGGACGAGAACTACCTCTCCCTGCTCCGAGCGGCCGACGACTTTATCGAGCGCAACGGCCTCGACCTGCCGGAGGAGCCCGAAGCACACGAACTCGGGCCCGACCCCGAGGGTGTGCGGAATCCGATCCGCGAACTCGACCTCGCCGAGGCGGGTGTGCGCACGGTGATCTGGGCGACCGGGTTCGGCGTCGACTACACGTGGCTCGACGTGCCTGGGGTTCTCGACGAGCGCGGTTACCCCGTCCAGCAGCGCGGCGTCACCCGGGTGCCCGGGGTCTACTTCCTCGGCCTGCCGTGGCTGTCGAGGAGGGGCTCGAGCTTCATCTGGGGCGTGTGGCACGACGCGAAGTACCTCTCCGACCAGATCGGGATCCAGCGGATGTACCGCGACTACACGCCGACGGGGACTCGCTCCGGTGCCCAACCCGGCACCGCCCGCACCGGTGAGTCCGCGACTGCGGAACTGCTCGAGGCGGCGGGATGACCGCCCGCCTCGGCGAAGGCATTACCCGCACCGAGACCGATGCGCTCGGCAGCCTCGAGATCCCCGCTGACGCCTACTGGGGCGTCCACACGGCCCGGGCGAGGGAGAACTTCCCCATCGCCGCCCGCCCGATCTCTGTCTACCCGGAGTTCGTCCGCGCCTACGCGTGCGTCAAGCAGGCGGCCGCCCGGGCGAACCTCGAGATCGGCGCCCTCGACGCCGAGCGCTCAGGCCTCATCGACACCGCGTGCGAAGAGATCAAGGCCGGTCGGCTCCTCGATGAGTTCACGGTCGGGGTCGTCCAGGGCGGGGCCGGGACCTCGACGAACATGAACGTCAACGAGGTGGTCACGAACCGCGCCCTCGAACTCGGCGGGTGGGAGAAGGGCGACTACGCGCACCTCAACCCCAACGATCACACGAACCGCAGCCAGTCGACGAACGACACCTACCCGACGGCGGTGAAGATCGCGCTCGCCTTCTCGCTCACGTCGCTGACCAGCGAACTCAGCCTCCTCGCCGAGGCGTTCGCGGCCAAGGGTGCCGAGTTCGCGCACATCGTCAAGGTCGGGCGCACCCAGCTCCAGGACGCCGTGCCGATGACGCTCGGGCAGGAGTTCACGGCCTTCGCCGTGACCCTGCGGGAGGACATCGACCGGCTCGACGAGGCGGTCGGCCTCCTCGGCGAGGTCAACATGGGGGCGACGGCGATCGGGACGGGGATCAACGCCCCGGTCGGCTACCGGGACGCGGTCATCCGGCACCTGCGCACGGTCACGGGACTCGACCTCGTCACGGCCGGTGACCTCGTCGAATCGACGAGTGACACGGGGGCGTTCGTGACGTTCTCGGCCGCACTCAAACGCAGTGCCCTCAAGCTCTCGAAGATCGCCGGTGATCTGCGGCTGCTCTCCTCGGGCCCGCAGGCCGGCCTCGGCGAGATCGGGCTGCCGCCGCGGCAGGCGGGGTCGTCGATCATGCCGGGAAAGGTCAATCCGGTCATCCCCGAGGCGGTCACACAGGTCGCGTTCGCTGTGGCCGGGGCCGATGTCACGGTGTCGATGGCCGTCGAGGCGGGGCAGCTGCAGCTCAACGCGTTCGAGCCGATCATCGCGCACTCGCTGTTCCAGTCGATCACGTGGCTCGAACGCGCGTGCCGGACGTTCCGGGTCAACTGCGTCGAGGGGATCACCGCGAACGAGGCCAGGCTCGCCGACACCGTCGCGCGGTCGGTCACCGTCATCACCGCGCTCGCCCCGGTCATCGGCTATGCCTCGGCGGCGGCGCTCGTGAAGGAGGCGCTCGCCGGCGATGTCCGGGTCGCCGATCTCGTCGAGAGCCGCGGACTGCTCGAGTTCGGTGAGCTCGATGCGCTGCTCACCCCGTCACGGCTGGCGGGGGTGTGAACCGGACCCTCGCCCGGCAGGGCGGGTTGCGACCTGGTCCGAGGGGCGAGGGTCTCGTTCGCCGAGGCGGTTCACCGTATGCTGGTCACCTGCGAGCCGACCGACGGCTCAACGACCTGCGACGGGGAGGACACTGCCATGGCCGAGCGTTCGGGCCGAGTCGACACCGAGGCGCACAAGGCCGCGGGCAGCAGCTGGATCACCGTCATCATCGCGTTCGCCGCGAACGTCGCCGTCGCCATCGCCAAGACGATCGCGGCGGGGATGACCGGATCGGCGGCCCTGGTCGCCGAGGCGGCCCACTCGTGGGCGGATGCCGGCAACGAGGTCTTCCTCCTCATCGCTGAACGCAAGGCCGCCCGGCCCGCCGATGCGTCGCATCCGCTCGGGTACGGGCGGGAAGCCTACGTGTGGTCGATGTTCGCGGCGTTCGGGATCTTCACCGTCGGCTCGGCGGTCTCGATCTGGCACGGCTTCCAGTCCCTCTTCGTCGACGAGGCCGACTCCGACTACACGGTCGGCTACATCGTCCTCGCGATCTCCGCGGTCCTCGAGGGCTTCTCTTTCCTCCAGTCGGTCCGGCAGTCGCGGAGGCGAGCCGGTCAGCTGCGGCAGCCGACCCTGCGCTACGTCCTCAAGGGATCGAACCCGACCCTGCGGGCGGTCTTCGCCGAGGACGCCGCGGCGCTCATCGGCCTCGTCATCGCGTTCCTTGCGATGTTCCTCCACCAGATCACGGGCATCGCCGCGTTCGACGCGATCGGGTCGATCCTCGTCGGGGTGCTCCTCGGCATCGTCGCGATCGTGCTCATCGACCGCAATCGCCGGTACCTCGTGGGCGAGAACGTCACCCCGCACATCCGCGACATGATCCTCACCGACCTGCTCGCGGACAAGGACATCGTCGAGGTCACCTACCTCCACGTCGAGTTCGTCGGCTCGGGCAAGGTCTTCGTCGTCGCGGCCGTCGACCTCGTCGGCGATGCGAGGGAGAGCGAGCTCGCCGTGCGCCTGCGCACCGTCGAACGCCACCTCGAGGAGCACCCGATGGTCGAGGAGATCATCCTCACCCCGGCCGCGCCGGGGGAGAAGGCGTTGGTGCCGAACGGGCAGTGACGAGATGTCGTTACCCGCCTCCAGGGCCCTCACCCCTCGAAGAGCTGACGGATGTCCTCGGCGCTGATCGTCTGACTGAACGCCTGACCTGAGGCGTTGCGCAGGGGAGCGTCACGGTCGGCGAGCTCGTCTGTCATGAGGTCGTCGAAGAGCTCGGCCTTCTTCCGCTGCAGGCCGAGCACCTTCTCCTCGATCGTGCCTTCGGCGACGTAGCGGTAGACGATGACGTGATCGGTCTGCCCTATCCGGTGGGCGCGGTCGATCGCCTGATTCTCCGCGGCGGGATTCCACCACGGATCCATGAGGAAGACGTAGTCCGCCTCGGTGAGCGTGAGACCGAACCCGCCGGCCTTGAGGCTGATGAGGAACACGGGTGCTGTGCCGGTGCGGAAGGCCTCGACCACCTCGGCGCGGTTGCGGGTCGACCCGTCGAGGACGACGTAGGGGATCCCGCGGGACTCCAACTCCTCGCCGACATGGTCGAGGAACGAGGTGAACTGGCTGAACACGATCGACCGGTGGCCTTCGGCGACGACCTCGTCGAGACGCTCGAGGAGCGCGGTGAGCTTGCTCGAGGGCACGTCGGCATGCTCGGCGTCGACGATGCGCGGGTCGAGGGCGAGCATGCGCAGGAGCGTGAGCGAGCGGAAGACGATGAAGCGCTGCCGGTCGTAGTCGCTGTCGATGAACCCGAGCAGCTTCTTCCGCTCCTTCTGCAGTATCCGGTCGTAGAGCTGTCGGTGTGCGGGACTGAGCTCGACGGTGATGACCTGCTCCTGCTTCTCCGGCAGGTCGGCGGCGACGAGGTCCTTCGTCCGGCGCAGGAGGAACGGGCGGATCCGCCGCTGCAGGCGTTGCATCCGCCCCGGGTTCTCCCCCGATTCGATCGGCCGGACGTACTCCTCCTCGAACCGGTGCGGGGAGGGGAAGAGCCCGGGCGCGGTGATCGAGAACAGCGACCACACATCCCGCAGCGAGTTCTCGAGCGGTGTGCCCGTGAGCGCGAGCCGGAACGGGGCGCTCACCGCCTTCGCCGCCTGATGGACCTGGGAGGAGCCGTTCTTGACGAACTGCGCTTCGTCGAGGATGAGCCCCGCCCACTCGTGTGCGGCGATCTCGTCCTCATCAAGCCGGAGGATCGCGTACGAGACGACGATGACATCGGCCCCGGCGACCACCTCGGCGAGGGGGATCTTCCGCTTCCGCCGGGACTCACCGATGACGCGAACGTCGAGGTCAGGGGTGACCTTCGCCGCCTCCTGTGCCCACAACGGGACCACCGAGGTGGGGGCGACGACGAGGAACGGCGGTGCCGTCCGGCCGTCGGCCCCGGTCCTGCGGGTACCGGTGCCGCCGTCGCCGTCGGCCCCGGTCCCGCGGTCCGTGCGGCGGGCGTGGGCGATGAGCGCCAAGGTCTGCACGGTCTTGCCGAGCCCCATGTCGTCGGCGAGGATCCCGCCGAGACGGCACCGGTGGAGGAGGGACAGCCAACGGAATCCCTGCACCTGGTACGGGCGGAGGGCGACGCCGTCGAGTTCGGGCACCTCGGTGGCAGGCAGATGCTCGAGATCACGCAGGGCCTGTGCGGACTCGCGCCAGGTCACGGCGGGTGCGGCCTCGTCGGCGAGGTCCTCGAACTCGGACCACAGGCCGACGTGGAGGCGGCTGATCTTCGGGGACTCGGGTTCCCATTCGGGGATGAGGTCCGCCTCGGCGAGGAGGGACTTGAGCCGGTCGAAGACGGGACGGTCGAGCGAGAGGTAGGAGTCGTCGGCGAGCTTGAGCTTGCGCTGGCCCTTCGCAAGCGCGGTGAAGAGCTTGACGAAGGGCACGGGCCGCCCGCCGATGCTGATCTGGAAGCCGAGCTCGAACCAGTCGTTCTTCTCCGCCTCGACCGAGGTGATCTTCACGCTCGGCTCCCCGCCGAGCTCACGGTAGGGCTGCCGCTTCCCGCGCGTGACGACGTGGACGTGCTCGATCTCCTCGAGCCTGGGCAGGACGGTGGTGACGAAGTCGGCGGTGTCGACGTCGGTGAGCTCGAGGTCTGTCGGTGCGGTCGGGAAGTCCGTGCCCGGGTCGGAGAGGGTGAACGCCTGCAGCAGGGAGGTGACCTCGGCAAGCACGGAATCCTCGTGGTCGATGTCGCGCAGTTCGGTGTCCCTCCCCGCCGAGGCGGGGCCCGGGTTCGGCTGGACCGTTCCGTCGGCGCGCCGGGAGCCGGAGGGCTGCCGCACCGGCAGGGTCCGGCGCGGACCCGAGTACTCCCAGTACCAGCGCAGGCTCAGCCGGTCCTGCGCGCCGAAGGTGAGATCGAGGGTGAGCCGCGGATCCCGGTAATGCGGGAAGCGGACGGATTCGTCGATGCTCACGACCTCGGTGCTCGTGCGCAGCAGCGGGTAGTACTCCTCGAAGAACTCCTCGGCGTCGTCGCGCGGGATCGTGATCGGTCCCGGTGCGGACAGGGCCGGCAGCGCCGAGGCGGTCGTGGCCTTCTCCGCGGGCGCCAGCGTGACCGTGAACCCGGTGCGGGTGTCGACGCCGAAGAACCCGTGCGTCCAGATCGGCTTCGCGAGCCCCGCAGCGATAGGGCGTTCGTCGATCGTCACCTGCGGCTGCACGCGCAGGCCGCCCCGCACCGACCGCACGTCGATGACAGCCTTCGCCGCCCGACCGATGCGCACATCCATGCCCTGGTTGACCCCGACGAAGGCGATCCCGAGTTCGGCACCGTGACTGAAGACGTCCCAGAGCAGGGAGGTATGGAAATCGCCGAGGTTGTACGCCGCCCCGTCGGGCGTGAAGTCCGTCTTGTCCCGGGTGCGCAGGCCCGCGAGCTGGGAGAACCACTCCTGGTGGCGGGGGTCGACGCCGAACTGGGCGGTCATGCGGTCGATCGTGCGCCAGCTCAGCGACTTCTTCACCCAGTTGCCGGAGTTGCTGAGGACGAGCGGCCGGATCGCGAGCGACGGATTCGCACCCGGGCTCACCTCGGCTCTCGTGAGCAGAGTGGTGTGCTGGGGTTCGAACCATGATCGGGGGACGACCTCGACGAGCTCGAATCCCAGGGCCGCGGGCGTGTGCGTGGTGGGGGCCGCCTCGGCGAAGGAGGCGAAGGCCGTCCTCCAGTCGGCGGGGGTTGCCGATCCGGATGCACGACCCCGCGGATTCGGGGGAGTGCTCGGTCGGTTCGCGGTCACGACCCCATCCTCTCACTGCCCGGTGACACGGTTCATGGTGACTGCCCGCGGAGTTCACCCCATGCGAAGGAGGACTCCGCGACCTCGTCCTGGAGCATGTCGAAGAAGTGCTCGGCCATCTCGGTGATCGCCTCGTCGTCATCGGCGCGGGGGACCGTCACCGGAAGGGTGAGGACTTCGTCACCGACCGTGATGCGCACGTCGATGAGGTTGCGGCTGCGGCCCTCGATGATGTCGAGACGGTCGAGCTCGCCGTCGCGGAGGATGCGATCGACGGCGGGTCGGACGATGCGCTCCATGACCTGGTCGTCTCTCAGGCGCGGTGATCGGGTCATGACGACAACGTCAGCGAAGACTCGGAGTACCAGGGTTCGCGCTCGACTCCCGGCGGTAACGGTGGCCTGCGGTCGTAGCGAGCAATGAGGATGGATTCCTTGCGTTTGCCCTGTCCGTTGATGATGGCGAAGACCTCGGCGAGTCGTGCTGGAGGGGTCTGGGACGTCTTCGCCCACTCGATCGCCTTGTCGGCGGATGTGCGTTCGGTGGCGTCCATGATCGGAGCATAGCCACGAAATCGCTCACGCGTGCCTATTCGCCGCGCAGCTCGCCCCACCCGAATGACGACTCGGCGACGAAGTCCTGCAGGTCGTTGAAGACGCGTGCAACGAGATCCTCGACGGTGAGTTCGTGCGCCATCCTCATGACGACAACGATAGTGCCACCGTAGGATGAGAGGCGTGAAAGAAGCCTCCGATCGGTCCCACATCTCGTCTCCCGCGATTCTCGGTGCACTGCTGCTCGCGACCGCGCGCACGGTCGATCTGCTCAACGCCGCTCCTCCGCGGAATCCGACGAGGCCGCTCGGCCGAGGCGACAAGGACATCATCGCCGGAGTCGAGGCAGTCCTGCAGGCCCAGTTCTCCGATTCCCCCACGTTGATCACCGACACCGTCGACGAGGTGGCCTCCGCCATCCGGTTCATCCGCAACCGTGGAGAGAAGCCGAGCCTCACCGCCGCGAAGTACGACCTGGCGCGTACGGCTGTGCTCGACCACCTCGGGGTGGGTTCGACCAAGGGGGCGAGCACGTGGCCGCCGACCAGCCAGACGGCAGTGCAGCGGTTCGGATCATGGAACGCCGCTCTCACGGCCGCCGGGTTGGCGACGAGCAGTGTGGGGCGAGCGAAGGGTCAACTGCGATTCGATGCCGCCGCTTACGATTCGGCGATCACCGCCTTCCTCGCCGACTGCGAATCCCGCGGAGTCGCGGCGACCTACAAGGAGTACGGGAACTACGCCGCCGAACACAAAGGAACGGTGCCCTCTGCTGCCGCCGTGCGAAAGTTCTACGGAAGCTGGAACACGGCTCTCACCTCGGCGAAGTGAGGCTTCATCCACTTTTCGTCGCCTGAGTTCCACGATTCGAAACGACAACATCACTTGGGACACGATCCGGCAAAAATCCTTGCGAATCGTGCGTGAGGTTTGTAGTCTCTGAACGTCTGTATAGATGGAACCGACTGACGTGCGCAGATGGCGCACGCGCTCGGTGACTGAATCGAAGGGACTGAAATCATGGTTGTCATCGGTTGGATCATCGTCGGGCTGCTCGCGGGCGCCCTCGCGAAGCTCATCCTCCCGGGTAAGCAGGCTGGAGGATGGATCAGCACGATCATCCTCGGAGTCATCGGCGCTTTCGTCGGCGGACTCCTCTTCGGACTGTTCGGCGGCAAGGGCATCGGCGCTGTGTTCTCGGATCCCTGGTCGTGGGGCTCGTTCTTCATCGCTGTGATCGGTGCGATCGTCTTCGCGTTCGTCTGGGGCCTCATCACGAAGAACCGCGGAGCCAAGACCGCCTGACGGAACGCTGGTCAGCCCTCAACTGACCAGATCAGCACGCGTACACCCAGAGAAAAGGAGCATGCCGTGAGCATGAAGGACAAGTTCGACAACAAGGCCCAGGAACTCAAGGGCAAGGCCAAGGACGCCACCGGCAAGGCCATCGGCAACGAGCAGATGCAGGCCGAAGGCAAGGCCGATCAGGCTGCCGCCGGCACCAAGCAGGCCGGAGAGAAGCTCAAGGACACCGCAAAGGATGTCACCGACCGTCGTCACTGATCGGTCGCAGGAACTCCGGCGCGCCTGAGCGTCGGCGATAGACCCCGGCAATCGTGCTCTCCGCGGTTGACCGGATGACACAGAGGCGGGTGCACGATCGTGCGGTACCCGCCTCTGCTGTGTCCGGACGATGTCCGGCGGTCGGACTCAGCGGACAGCGTTCAGCGGGTCAGGCTCAGCGGGACGCGCTCAGCGGGTCGCGGCGAATGCCTCCAGCCGGCGGCACGCCTCGACGATCGTCTCCGGGGAGACGGCGAAGGTCAGGCGCAGATACCCCTCACCCTCAGGGCCGAACGCGGAACCGGGGATCGTCGCGAGATCGTGCTTCTCGAGCAGCTGGGTTGCGACCTCCCACGACGTCAGCCCCCAGTCCTTGACGTTGGCGAACGCATAGAACGTCGCCTCGGGGCGGAGCACGCTGATGCCGTCGATGGCGTTGAGCCGGTCGACGATGAGGTCGCGGCGTTCGGCGTACGACTGCACCATCTCCCCGACGACCGACTGAGGGCCCGTAATCGCGGCGATCGCCGCCTCCTGGACGAACCCGGGCAGGCTCGACGTCAGACCCTCCTGGAGCAGAGGCATCGGCGGGATGAACTCGGCCGGGGCAATGACGAAGCCGCACCGCCAGCCCGTCATCGCATAGGTCTTCGAGAAGCTGCCGACGACGAGGAACCGATCGAACCCGGGTCGCACCTCGGCGATGGAGGTGAACGTCGAGTCGTCGAAGACGATCTCGTCATAGACCTCGTCGGAGATGACCGTGAACCCGAACTCATCGGCGAGATCGGCGATCTGCTCAAGGTCCTCCCGGTCGATGATCGACCCGAGCGGATTGGACGGGCTGTTGAGGATGATCGCCGCCGTCTTCTCGGTGACTGCGGCCCGGACGTCGTCGGCACGGACCTTGAACCCCGACTCCTCCCGCACGGGCACCGGAACGGCAACGGCGCCGAGGCGGTGGATCTGTCCGAGATAGTTCGGAAAGCAGGGGTCGGCGATGATGACCTCCTGCCCCGGGGAGACCGTCGTGTCGAGGGAAAGGGTGAGCGCTTCCATCGCCCCGAAGGTGACCATGACATTGTCGACGCCGATCTCGCGATTCCACCGCGTGGAGTACTTTCCGGCGATCGCCTCCCGCAGTGCGGCCAGGCCCGCGTTGGCGACGTACTTCGTCGCGTCGTTCTCGATCGCACGGATGCCTGCGGCCTTGATGTGCTCAGGCGTGGGGAAGTCCGGTTCGCCGACCGTGAGCGTGACGGCGTCGGGAAAGTCGAGCGCGAGGTTGAACATCTTCCGGATGTCCGAGGCAGGGTAGGTCTGCGCCATCGGGGAGATGCGCCGGTACGGGTCGGTCACGGATGCGCTCCTTCGTCGGGGTGTCTCGAGAGTCGTGAGGACATCTCGAGTGTGTCAGATGGGGCGCTAGCGGGCGCGGACGTCCGGCGCTGTGCGATTCCAGGACGCTCAGTGTCGATTTCTGCGACCGGAATCGACACTGAGCGTCCTCGAGTCATGAGTCGGCGACGGGAGGCGCGCGTGCCCGGCGCGACCTACTCCGCCAACCCCGCCAACTTTGCCCCGAAGCGGGCGAGCAGGCTCGTCTTCGTCGCTCCCGTGACGCGCTCCCACTCATCGGCGAGGTTGAAGATCCGGTACATCGACCGGATGCCGAGCCAGCGGATCGGCTCCGGCTCCCACTGACCGGAGACGTGGTCGTTCCACGGCAGGGCGGTCAGGGGAGTCGGAGTCCCGCCTGCCCGATCGAGCAGGGTCTTCGCCGCCAGATGCGTCGCCGTCACCCCGTGCCCGGCATACCCGCGCGCCACGCCGATGCGCTGCTCGGGATCGAAGAAGATGCCGGCGCACCAGTCCCTCGTCACCCCGAGCGCGCCCCGCCACGCGTGGGCGACCTCGAAGTCGAGGGTCGGGAAGAGCGAGGACAGGCGCGTGCGGAGGAGGTCGACCACCTCGGCGGGGACGCGACCATCACCGGGCAGACCCGAGTTGAACGCATACGGCGCACCCCGGCCGCCGAGCGCGATCCGATCATCGGCCGTGCGCTGGGCGTAGATGAACGTGTGCGCGGCATCGCCGAGGCACTCCCGGCCCTCCCAGCCGATCTCCTCCCACGCCTCAGCCGGCAGGGGAGCGGTCGCGATCATCGACGAGAACACGGGGATGACCTGCCGCCCCTCGAGCCCCGGCAGCCTCCCCGACACCGTGTCCGAATACCCCTCGAGGCACACGAAGATCGTCTCCCCGTGCACCGGTCCGCGATCGGTGACGACGGTGCCCGTGCCGACGTGCCCGGCCTTCGTGCCTTCGCAGATCGTCACGCCCTGATCCCGCAGCACGCGCGCGAGCCCCTCGACGAGGAGCGCCGGATCGATGCGCGCGGTGGCCGGGACGAAGACGCTGCCGTGGGCGTTGTCGACGTTGATCCGCGCCCGCGTCTGCTCGGCATCGAGGACCTCCATGTCATCCGGCCCGTAGCCGTACTCGCGGTTGGCGTCGACGAGCTCGCGCACCCGGGCCATCCCGGCTTCAGACTGTGCGATGTCGATGTGCCCGCCGCGGACCTGCTGCGCGTCGATGCCCTCAGTTTCGAGCGTCTCGAGGACCTCGTCGATCGAGTCGAAGAGCGCTGACTGGAACGCCCGGACGGACTCGAGGCCAGAGACCCCCGCCGACCCGACCGGGCCGTGCGGGTCGGTGGCGACAGCGCGGTCGACCGCCTCGGCGAAGCGGGCGCGATTGCCGGGCATGAGCGTCGAGAGCCACCCGCCGTTGCGTCCCGAAGCCCCATAGCCGACGGTGCGCGCCTCGATGACCGTGATCGACCAGTCCGGGTGCGCCTGCCGGGCGCAGTACGCCGACCACAGCCCGGTCATGCCCCCGCCGACGATGACGAGGTCCTGCTTGGTCGTCGGCAGAGGGGAATCGATGGGCTCGGCCGGGGACTGGGCCAGCCAGAACGAGGCCTCACCGTTGAGGTAGCTCACAGGACATCTCCTAGTCGCAGGGGTACGGCGCTGTCTGCGACCGTACGAATCCAGTTCTATCCCATGCCCATTGACGATGTAAATGGTTGTCCGTACGTGTATTGGCATATGAAATCGCCGAGGTTGTCCCCGGAATCCGTGATCGTGTGGCTACACTGTGGCCATGAGCGCAACGGAGCCGATCGACACCCGCACCCTGCCTCTCGAGCACGAGCCCATCGAGGACTGGCAGCGCCTCGACGAGCCTGCCGGGACCGCGACGACGGCCTTCGCCGAGCTCGGCACCATCGGCGGCGTCGACTACGGACTGTGGGAGATGAGCACCGGCGCGATGCGCGACATCGAAGGCGACGAAGCCTTCCTCGTTATCTCCGGCACCGGACGCATCGAGTTCGACGACCCCGCGCGCGGGCCCGTCGAGCTCTCACCCGGCAGTCTCGTCCGCCTCGAAGACGGGATGAAGACCCGCTGGTACATCGACGACGCCCCGCTGCGGAAGCTTTTCATCGCCCCGAGCGAGGACTGAGGTCACTCGGCCTCGCGGGTCGACCCGGCCTCGTTGGCCCGCTCGACGACGGCGGCGATCGTGCTCGCGTCGGTGATGACGAGACGCAGCAGCACCTCGGCGATCGTATCCGGCGGGACACCGTGATCGTCGTGGGACCAGAACATCGACTCGTTCGCCACGGCATCGAAGATCTCGAGGACGGCACGGGGATGCTCGGCGGTGAATTCTCCGGACTCGATGCCGCGGCGGATGACGGCCGCAGTCGTCGCGCGCGCCACCTCGACGGCGGTCTCCCATCGGGGGAAGAGCTCCGCGGTCGCAGGAGGGAGCCGGAAGAGCCACCTCGTGTCGAGCGACATCGTCAGCTCGAGCGCCGTCTCGTCGCGGATGAGGCGGAAGAGGTCGAGCGCGGGGTCGTCCGGGGTGTGGTCGAAGCGGTCGCTGAGCAGGGGTGACATCGTCACCCGCCGGTCGATGAGCTCCTGGCCGATCGCCTCTTTGCCGGCGAAGTAGTGGAACAGGGACGGCTGCTTGATCCCCACCGCCTCGGTGATCGCCCGCGTGCTCGCGCCCTGGTATCCCAGCTCGGAGAACAGTCGGGCGGCCTCGGAGAGGATCCGCTCCCTCGTGTCGCCATTGACGTCGACACTGCGCGGCCTCGCCATCATCGCCTCCCGAAAAAATGATTCACAAACAGCCTATCGGATGATAGGTTACACATTAATCTATCGACCGATAGATTAATCCGAGCGGCGGTCGCTCCGGTTGCGACCGCCTCGGCGTCACCTCCTACGAAGGGATGCAATGTGGCACCCTCTGCGCCCACCGAGACAACCAGTCCCTCGAGCCGACGGGGCATCGGCACCCCGGGGCTCGTCTTCTTCGTCCTCGCGGCAGCCGCACCGCTGACGATCCTCGCCGGCTTCGTTCCCCTCGGCATGCTCGCCGGCGGGGATGCGATCGTCCTCGGATTCCTCTACCCCGGGCTCGTCTACCTCCTCTTCGCCGTCGGCTACACGACGATCGCCCGCCACGTCCCCGGCGGCGGCGCGTTCCTCACCTACATCGCCGCCGGTCTCGGCGCCCGCACCGGATCGGTGGCGGGCATGATCGCCTACGTCGGCTACCTCGGCGGACAGATCGGCTTCACCGCCTCGGCGTCGGTCTTCGCCTCCTTCACGATCGAGACCCTCACCGGAATCCGTCTCCACTGGCTGCCGATCGCCGTCGTCATCACCGTCCTCGTCCTCACCCTCGGACTCCGACGGGTAGGGGTGGGGGCGGCCACCGTGGCCGTGCTCCTCGTCGCCGAATGCGCGATCCTCGCCGTCTTCGCCGTCGCCGTCCTCATCCAGGGCGGGTACGAAGGGCTCACGCTCGCGGCCTTCGCTCCCGAGAAGTGGGTGAGCGCTGCGCTGCCGGGAGTCTTCGTCCTCACCTTCACCGCCTTCGTCGGCTTCGAGCAGACCACGGTCTACCGCACCGAGACGCGGGCCCCGAACCGCACGATCCCGCGAGCGACCTACCTCGCCGTCGCGATCCTGCTCGTCGGCTACACCTTCGGCGCGTGGGTGATCCTCCAGGCCGCCGGGCAGTCGCGCGTCACCGCCCTCCTCGCAGGCGACCCGTCCGAACTCGTCTTCACCCTCAACGACGAATTCGTCGGCCCCGCGGCGACAGCCGTCATGCTCATCCTCGTCGTCACGAGCTTCATCGCCGGCGTCATCGCCCTGCAGAACACGTCCGCCCGCTACCTCGTCAACCTCGCCCGCGGCGGACTGCTGCCGGGAGGGCTCTCCCGGCTGGCGACCTCGGGCAGCCCGCTGACGGCGAACTTCGTCCAAGCCGGCCTCGTCCTCATCGCGCTCGTCATCTTCGCAGCCGTCGGCGCCGATCCGTATACGCAGATCGTCACGTGGACGAACACCCCGACGATCATCGCCGTCCTCGTTCTCCAGATCCTCACCTCGATTTCGGTCGTCAGCTACTTCCGTCGCAACCGCCGCAGAGAGACTCGGTGGACGACGGCGATCGCACCCGCGCTCTCCGCCGTCCTCGTCACCGTCGCCCTCGTCCTCCTCATCGCGCAGATGGGGGCGCTCACCGGCCTCGGTCCCGCGGGCAACGCGTGCGTCATCGCCCCGCTCGTCCTCGCCGGAGCCTACGGCCTCCTCCGGGCACGGAGGGTCCACCCCGGACGGGCGACCCTGGCCACCCTCGGTGCCGAGACTATCGACCCCGCCGATCGCCCGGACCCCCGACTCGAGACCCCGACCCCCGACCATCACCGCAGCACAGAGAGAGAAGGATGATGAACACTCGCACCGACTACGCCTGGTCGACCCCGAGAGGCCTCGTCGAACGCCCCGGAGAGTACCCTGAGACCACCGAGCTGTGGGGCTACACCGACCGCTTCGCCTACCGGCAGGGAGAGCAGGTCGACCTCCGGGTGCACACGACCGCTGAGACCTTCGACGTCGAGATCATCCGCGAGGGCGCCCGACCCGAGACCGTCTTCACGGCGACCGGGGTGCCGGGCACGCGGCAGGAGACCCCCGCCGATGCGTACGCGACCGGCTGCGGGTGGTCGAGCTGCCTGACGATCGACCTCGGTGAGGACTTCACTCCGGGCTACCACCTCGTCGTCTTCCGCACCCAGGACGACCACGGGCGGGAGATCGAGCAGGAGTCGTTCTTCATCGTCCGCCCCGACAACCCCGCCGATGTCGACATCGTCCTCGTCCACGCCACCTCGACCATGCTCGCCTACAACGACTGGGGCGGCGGCAACCACTACCGGGGCCTGCCCGACGGCGACCGCAACGACATCCCCTCGCCGTACTCGTCGATGCACCGGCCCATCGCCCGCGGCATGCTGCGCAAACCGGTCGGGGCCCCGCGCAACGCGCACACCGATCTCAGCGTCCCGATCGGCTGGGAGCCGCGGCACCCGACGTACGAATGGGCGTGGCAGCGTGGATACTCCCGCCACCACAACGATGCCGGGTGGGCGAACTACGAACGCCCGTTCACGATCTGGGCCGAGGAGCAGGGCTACCGCGTCGGCCACCTCACCCAGAACGAACTCCACGCCGAACCCGACTGCCTCGACGGGGCGCCGGTCGTCGTCATCGTCGGCCACGACGAGTACTGGTCGTGGGAGATGCGCGACACCCTCGACGCCTACGTCGACGCCGGCGGGCACCTCGCCCGCTTCGGCGGCAACTACGTGTGGCAGGTCCGCCTCGACCTCGACGCCGGTGTGCAGACCTGCTTCAAGGACCCGAGCGCCGACCCGATCCGCGCCACCGACCCGACCCGCCTGACCACGGCCTGGGATGCCCCGGAGATCGGTCGGCCCGGCGCTGAGACGATGGGCCTGACCGGCCTCGGCGGTGCCTACATCCGCTACGCCTCGGCGGTGCCGCGCGGCAGCGGCGGATACACCGTCTACCGCGAGAACCACTGGGCGCTCACCGGCACGGACCTCTACTACGGCGACGTGTTCGGCCAGGCGCCGCTGTGCATCGCCGCGTTCGAAGTCGACGGCTGCGACTACACGTTCCGTCACGGACTGCCCTATGCCACCGGCGCCGACGGCGCCCCCGAGGACCTCGAGATCATCGCCATGGCGCCTGCGGTCTCCGGGGGAGAGGACCGCTGGTCCGGTCGCGTGCCGATCGGGGCACCCGCCGCCGAACTCGCCGACCTCTACGCCGGAATCTACCCCGACGGCATCCCACCCCACCACCAGGGGCCCGGCTACGGATCGTCCATGGTCGTGACCTTCACCCGCGGCGACGGTGAGGTGTTCTGCGCCGGGACGACCGACTGGCCCTACGGACTCGAAGCGAACGACCCGTTCGTCACGATCATCACCCGCAACGTCCTCGACCGCTTCATCGCGGCCGGACGAGACGGCGCCCAGGCGCCGGCGACGAACACGAAGGAGCAGCGATGAGCGCAGCGGACACCGTCCAGATGCTTACCGAGCACCCGAACCGGGCCGTCACCCCGGCGCTGAGCGACTACGACGCGCACTCGGAGGGCTGGTCGGAGACGGAGTTCCAGGTCGAGACCGGCCCGTCGACGGTGGCAGGCCGATGGGTGGGCGAACCCGGCTGGGTCGAATTCGACTCGTGGCCCTACCGGGAGTTCTGCGTCATCGTCTCCGGCAGGGTCGCCGTCGAGAGCAGCGACGGCACGCAGCGCTTCGAGTACGGCCCCGGAGACGCGTTCACCATCCCGCAGGGCTTCTCCGGCCGGTGGGTCACGCTCGAACCGACCCGGAAGGTCTTCATCGGCGTCACCGAGTGAGCCGGCCGGGACTCGACAGCCGCCCTTGACGCCGTCGATTATCGTGTGGGGTAGGTTGGCGCTCCGCCCGTGCGGAGCGCCTCCTCCTGCCAGCTGCACCACCACCTCGGCGCCGGTGCCGGGGGCACACGAAGGAGCCGCCGATGAAGACTGCCAAGCGACTGTCCGACCTGGGCACGGAGACCGCGTTCCGTGTCGCGCAGGCGGCCGCGGACTGGAGGGCGCAGGGGAACCGGGTCTATCCGTTCCACCTCGGCGACCTCGACTTTCCGATGGCCCCGCACATCGTCGAGGCGATGAACCGGGCGATCGCGGACGGGAAGACCGGGTACTGCCCGGGTCCGGGGATCCCCGAACTGCGGGCAGCGCTCGCCGAGGACATCGGGTCGCGCCGCGGCATCGACATCGACCCCGCCGAGGTGGTCGTCACGACCGGCGGCAAGCCCGTGATCACGAAGTTCCTCCAGGCCGTCATGGACCCCGGTCAGTCCGTGCTCTACCCCAACCCCGGGTTCCCGATCTACGAATCCCAGATCGAATACCTCGGCGGCAGGGGCCTGCCCTACGGGTACGTGCCGACCGAGGACGGATTCGCCATCGATCTCGACCGGCTGCGGGACTCGATCGACGAGACGACCGTGGCGATCATCTACAACGATCTGCAGAACCCGATCTCCGCGGAATCGACGGCCGAGGAGCGGGAGGCGATCGCGCAGATCGCCCAGGAGCACAACCTCTGGGTGCTCTCCGACGAGGCGTACTTCGAGATGCGCTACGGCGGGGAGTCGACGTCGATCGCGACCCTGCCGGGCATGCGCGAGCGCACCGTCATCCTCTACACGTTTTCGAAGAAGTTCGCGATGACCGGGTCGCGGCTCGGGTGTGCGGTCGCCCCGAAGGAGATCGCCGAGGCGATCTCGACGATGAACACCAACGACGAATCGTGCACGACCCACTACGTCCAGTGGGCGGGGATCTCGGCACTCCAGGGTCCGCAGGGCGGGGTCGCGGAGATGCTCGACGTCCTCCGGGCCCGCCGGGATGCCGCATGCACGCTCATCAACGCGATCCCCGGCATGGAGGTCGCCGTCCCCGAGTCGACGTTCTACATCTTCCCCGACGCCACCGAGGCGATGGCGGCGAAGGGGATCGCGACCCTGTCCGACTTTTCCACCGAGGCCCTCCACGCCACCGGCGTCTCCTTCTGCACCCGCGAGCACTTCGGGCGCCCGCTGCCCGGCGAGGACCGGAAGTACATCCGCCTCGCCTACTCGGGCATCGGGGAGGACGACATCGTCGAGGGCCTGACGAAGCTGAGGGAGTGGGTCGAGGCGGGGTGAGGGCCGGCAGACGGTGGCACCGGACGTCGGCTCAGGGAAGGCGGAACCGCTGTGCGGCGATGCCGTCGAGGACGGCGGACAGCGTCTCCTCCCTCGTCTGATCGCTGCTGTCGATCGCGTGGGGCTCGAGCTCGCCGAGGTGGGCGAACTGGTCCCACATCGCCGTGATCGGCCCGTTGTCAGTGAGGTCGTTCGGACCGGTGCGGGCCGTCGCCCGAGCAAGAGCGACCTCCCGCCGAGGTCGGAGCAGGCAGTAGTGGATGGTCGGCGCCTCCGGTTCGCGGGCCAGCCCCCGGAAGTGATCGAGCATCCACGGACCGACGATCCCATCGACGATGACGGTGTACCCTCCCCGGGCGTAGATGCCCGCCGCCGAGGCGATGACGGTCATCACCGTCTGATTCTGTCGGTCCGATTCCGGCAGATAGGGCGGGATCGATCCCGCAGCGATGAAGTGCCAGAAGTCGTCGGTGTGCAGGTGGACGGAGAGAGCGAACTCGGCGGCCAGCGCCCGCGCCGTCGTCGACTTCCCAGCGCCGGGCGGACCGGCGAGAATGATGACATCACCGTGCATAGTCGGCAGTGTAGCGGCATCATCGTCATCCGGCTGCGCGACGCCGAGGAGGGTGCGATGTCAGGTCTGAGCGCATGAGCGCGGCCAGCGAGCTCTGGGCGCTGCCGGCGACCGAGGTGCTCGCGCGCTTCCGGACCAGAGACCTTTCCCCGGTCGAGTACCTCGAAGCCCTGACCGCGCGCATCGAGGACAGGGACGACGACCTCGGCGCCCTCACGGAGGTCCTCCCGGAGGCGACCGCCTCGGCGAGGGACGCGGAACGGTTCTATCGCAAGACCCGAGCGGACGAACTCGATGACATCCTCGCGATGCGCCCGCTCGCGGGCCTGCCCGTCATTGCCAAGGAGAAGCACGCGCTCGCCGGGCACACCCTCACCCAGGGGCTGCTGCCCAACCGCTTCGCCGTCGCCCACCGCGACGCCGCCGTCATCCGCCGCATCCGCGACGCCGGCGGCTACATCCACGCTCGATCGGCGACCCCGGAGTTCAGCTGCGCGACGATCACGCACTCGCCGATGTGGGGTGTGACCCGCAACCCGTGGAACCCGGAGCTGTCCCCCGGCGGGTCCTCCGGCGGGTCGGGTGCCGCGCTCGCCGCGGGCTTCGGGCCCCTGGCCACGGCCTCGGACATTGCCGGATCGACGAGGCTGCCCGCCGCGTTCACCGGCACCGTCGGGTTCAAAGCCCCGTACGGCCGGATTCCCGGCGAGCCCCCGCTCTCGGCCGACTGGTACCGCGGGGACGGGCCGATGGCCCGGACCGTCGCCGACACCGCGCTCCTCGCCCGGGTCATGGCCGGTGTCGATTCGACCGATCCGTCGTCGATCGACTCACCCCATTTCCTCGCCGGATTCGACCGCACCCCCGCCGAGGTGGTCGAAAGCCTCAAGGGCAAACGCGTAGCCGTGTGCCTGCGGCTCGGGGACTTCCCCGTCGGCGACGACATCATCCGCAACACCGGAGCCGTCGCGTCGGCCCTCGCCTTCGCCGAGGCCGAGGTCGCCGAGATCGAACTGCCGTGGACGGCCGAGCGGATCTTCGAGACCGCCTTCACTCACTTCGGCACCATCCTCGCCCCCGCGATGAGGGCGGCCACCCGGGGCCACGAGGATTCCCTCGCCGACTACACGAGGCGGTTCATGGCCGACGCCGAGGCGGTCGCCGCCCGCCGGTCCCTCTACGACGGGCTCGTCATGGAGGCCGAGATCCAGGCCGAACTCGCCACCGCGATGGCCGGGTTCGACGTTCTGCTCGCCCCCACCTCGGCGGTGGCAGGACTGCTTGCGGGGGCGAGCTACCTCGACGGGATCCGGATCGGCGCCGACGGCATCGGGCGGGAGGGCACCGGTGCGGGGGCCCGGCTCGAGCACTACTGGCAGGCGCACATGACGATGTCATTCAACATCTGCAACCGGGTGCCCATCGTCAACGTGCCCTCGGGGATGGCCGACTGCGGCATCCCCACCGGAGTCCAGATCGTCGGACATCCCTTCGCCGACCGCAGCGTCTTCGACGTCGCCGCCGCTGTCGAACTGCTCCGCCCGTGGGCGGGACTCGCACCGGGGTGAATCGCTCGCCCGATCCGGCACACGGGTCGACCGTGCACCCGGGAGGGTCCGCCGGCCTCGGCTAGGGTGAGCGGGAAGGAGACCAGCGACGCGCGAGCCGGAGAGATGCCGACGATGAGACCCCGCCACAGTCAGATGATCACGATCTCCGACGACGCACGCTCGAACGTGAGCATCCTGCCCGCCGTCGTCGTCGGGGGAGTCGTCGTCCTCGGGTTCGGCCTCACCCCGCTCGGGTCCCACGACTCCCAGCTCACGGATGCAACCCAGCGGCTCATCGAGATCTTCCTCATCGGCTGGCCCGTCTACGCACTCGTCTACCTGCTGTGGACCCATGCCGGGCTCAAGGACCTCACCGAGACCGAACTCGTCGTCCACTCGCGGTGGGCGATCGCGCGCCGACGCCGGTGGATCTCGATCCTCTTGAGCAGCGGGGGAGCGGTGTCGTGGACGATCATCGCCGCCTCGGTCGCGATCCTCCTCAACCTCTACCTCATCACCGTCGGCGACGAAGCCCGCAGCGGCATGGCCGCGGTGCTCGGGTTGGCCAACGTCGTCGCGTCCTGGGCAGTCATGGTCTACTCGTTCGCGCTTGAGTACATGCGCCTCGACCTCCGCGAAGGCGGCAGCGCTGGGGCCCGCCAGCTCGAGTTCGACATGGGCGGGGACCGAACGTTCGGCGATTACCTGACGTTCTCCGTGCTCTCGTCGACGATGACCGCGGCCCTGCCCGGCAAGGCGATCACCCGGGCCGGCTGGACGCTCGTGCGCACGAACGTCATCGTCGCCTTCGCCTTCAACTCCGTCGTCGTCGCCACCCTCGTCTCGATGATCCTCTCCTCCGTGACGATGTGAGCGGGACCGGGCAGTGGGCGTCGGTCGGACGGGCTCGGGACGGTTTCCGGTGGCCTTCCCGCCGCTCTCGAGAATCGGCAGGTCAGCCTGCTGACCAGCGCAAAGAGGCTGGTGGCGGGTGGCTGTCGACCCCTCGACACCGTTTCTTAACGGGCGTACGCTCAACGTGGGTGCCGATGGTTCGATCACTGATCTCTCTGTGATCGTCGTTCCTTCGCAGTGATCGCTCTCCGGTGTCCGGGGCCAGTCGGGACTGTGCCGCTGGTCGACACCACTTCATGGGATTGCAAAGGAGCAGCTATGCGCGCATCAGTGTCCGAACAGGTCGGATCGCCCTTCACGACGAAGGAGATCTCGATCGCCGACCCCCTCGACCGCGAAGTCCTCATCGACGTCCGAGCCTCAGGGCTCTGCCACTCCGACCTCCACATCGTCGAAAGCGGCTACGGTTTCGGCTTTCCGGGAGTCTTCGGCCATGAGATCGCCGGCGTCGTCACAGCCGTCGGCCCGGAGGTGAGCACCATCGCCGTCGGCGACCATGTCGTCGGCTGTCTCATCCAGTTCTGCGGTGCCTGCACCACCTGCCTGTCCGGTCGCACCTACGAATGCCCGAACCCGCAGGCGACGCTGCGCGGCCCTGACTCTCCTCCCCGGCTGAGCGCCGAGGACGGAACGCCGCTGGCGCAGGGATGGGCACTCGGCGGATTCGCCGAGCAGGCCCTCGTCCACGAGAACCAGCTCGCGGTCGTCCGTGCCGACATCCCCTTCCCGCAGGCGGCTATCCTCGGCTGCGCGGTCGTCACCGGGGCCGGATCGGCGATCAACACCGCCGGGGTGAGGGTCGGTGACTCCGTCGCCGTCATCGGCACCGGCGGAGTCGGACTCAACGTCATCTCCGGAGCCCTGCTCGCCGGAGCGAGCACGGTCATCGCCATCGACATCATCGACGACAAACTCGAGGTGGCGAAACGCTTCGGCGCCACCGATGTCATCAATTCCGCGAGCGTCGACGCCGTCGCAGCCGTTCGGGAGATCACCGGGGGCGGCGTCGACCACGCCTTCGAGGTCATCGGCCTGCCGGCGACCCAGGAGCAGGCGATCGCCCTGCGCAAGGTCGGCGGGCACGCCTATCTCATCGGGATCGCGAAGCCCGATGCCACCGTCACCCTCGACACCTCACTCGCGGCGCTCGTCTCCCACGCCAGCGTCCAGGGAGTCTCGATGGGCTCGACCAACCTCAAACGCGACATCCCCATGTACGCCGACCTCTACATGCAGGGCCGACTCAACCTCGACGATCTCATCAGCCAGGAGATCTCCCTCGACGAGGTCGACGAGGCCTACGCGAAGCTCAAGAGCGGCGAGGTCATCCGCTCGATCATCACCCGGTTCTGAGCGACCCGCTCCGCTGGGCCCGGATCACGTGCTGTCCGAAATTTCGGACAGAACTTGATCCGGGCCACTTCCGCTCCGGCTCCCAACGGACACAATGGTGTGTGTAGACAGAGACGATTCCACGGCAGGCGACACATCGACCGGCCACGGACGGGCAGCAGGCCGCCTTCCACTCAGTCGGACAGGCCGAACCGCTCAGATCGCACACAGCAGCGGCCCCACCTGCGGCATCACGCAGCAGGAGGGGACGGAACGAAAGGGAGCCACATGACCGCCACGACCGAGAACAGCGGGGCGACCACCTCGGCGACGAAGCCGACCTTCACCCAGCACGACCCCAGCCGGGTCATCCGCGCCGATCGCGGCACCGAGATCACCGCGAAGAACTGGCAGACCGAGGCCGCGAAGCGGATGCTCATGAACAACCTCGACCCAGAGGTCGCCGAACGTCCCGAGGACCTCGTCGTCTACGGCGGCACCGGCCGCGCCGCCCGCTCGTGGGAGGCCTACGACGCGATCGTGCGCACCCTCGACGACCTCGAGGACGACGAGACCCTTCTCATCCAGTCGGGCAAGCCCGTCGGAGTGCTGCGCACCAACGAATGGGCGCCGCGCGTCCTCATCGCCAACTCCAACCTCGTCGGCGACTGGGCGAACTGGGAGCACTTCCGCGCACTCGAAGCCGAGGGCCTGATGATGTACGGCCAGATGACCGCAGGCTCGTGGATCTACATCGCCACCCAGGGCATCCTCCAGGGCACGTACGAGACCTTCGCCGCGATCGCCCGCAAGCGCTTCGACGGGACGCTCGCGGGAACCCTGACGATCACCGCCGGCTGCGGCGGCATGGGCGGGGCCCAGCCGCTCGCCGTCACCCTCAACGGCGGCGCCTGCCTCATCATCGACGTCGACAAGACCCGCCTCGACCGCCGACAGGCCAAGCGCTACCTTGACGAGGTCGAGACCGACCTCGACACCGCACTGGCCAAGGTCATCGAGGCGAAGAGGAACAAGCAGGCGCTCTCGGTCGGACTCGTCGGCAACGCCGCCGAGATCCTCCCGCTCATCCTCGACCGCGATGAGGCCGCCGAGGTCGACATCGTCACCGACCAGACCTCCGCCCACGACCCGCTCTCCTACCTCCCGCTCGGCGTCAGCCTCGAGGACTGGCAGTCCGAGGCCGAGCAGGACGCCGAGAAGTTCACGCTCCGCGCCGAGGAGGCCATGGCCAAGCACGTGCGTGCCATGGTCGAGTTCCAGGACCGCGGTGCCGAGGTCTTCGACTACGGCAACTCGATCCGCGATGAGGCCCGCAAGGCCGGCTACGACCGGGCCTTCGAGTTCCCCGGCTTCGTCCCCGCCTACATCCGCCCCCTCTTCTGCGAGGGACTCGGACCGTTCCGCTGGGTCGCGCTCTCCGGCGACCCGAAGGACATCGAGGTCACCGACGCCGCGCTCAAGGAGCTCTTCCCCGAGAACGAGTCCCTCCACCGCTGGCTCGACGCCGCCCACGAGTACGTCGAGTTCGAGGGCCTGCCTGCCCGCATCTGCTGGCTCGGCTACAAGGAGCGCCACAAGGCGGGCCTGCTGTTCAACCAGCTCGTCGCCGAGGGCAAGGTCTCCGCCCCGATCGTCATCGGCCGCGACCACCTCGACTCCGGCTCGGTGGCCAGCCCCTACCGTGAGACCGAGTCGATGCTCGACGGCACCGACGCCGTGGCCGACTGGCCGCTGCTCAACGCCCTGGTCAACACCTCCTCGGGTGCGACCTGGGTCTCGATCCACCACGGCGGCGGCGTCGGCATCGGCCGCTCCATCCACGCCGGTCAGGTGTCCGTGGCCGACGGCACCGAGCTCGCGGCGAAGAAGCTCGCCCGCCTGCTCACCAACGACTCGGGCATGGGCGTCATCCGCCACGTCGACGCCGGCTACGAACGGGCCGTCGAGGTCGCCGAGGAGCGCGGCATGCGCATCCCGATGATCCCCGAACTCGACGTCCGCGACGAGGAATCCGCCGCCCAGTGACCCGTCGATCCCATCGCCCCGCCGGCCATGCCGTCCCTCGGACGACCGGCCTGCGGGGCGGTGGGACTCCGGCGTTCCCGACCCGAAAGGCCCTGCGATGAAGCTCATCACCGGCATCAGCGAACTCGTCACCAACTCGGATCCGACCGAGCTCATGGCCCGCCCCAGCCTCGGCGCGGGCGATCTCCACACCCTCACCGACGCGGCGCTCATCATCGACGACGGGAAGGTGGCCTGGTCGGGTCCCGCCGCCGAGGCGGACGCCGCCCTGAACTCGCTCACGCTCGCTGCCCCCGACGCCCCCGTCGAGACGATCGACCTCGGTGGGAAGGCCGTCATCCCCGGCTTCGTCGACAGCCACAACCACCTCGTCTTCGCCGGTGACCGCTCCGCCGAGTTCGCCGCGCGCATGGCCGGTGAGAAGTACTCGGCCGGGGGGATCGCGACGACGGTCGCCGCGACCCGCGCCGCCACCGACGAGGAGCTTGAAGCCAACCTCGTCCACCTCGTGGACCAGGCCACCCGGCAGGGAACGACGACGTTCGAGATCAAGTCCGGCTACGGACTCACGCTCGACGACGAGATCCGCGCGCTCGAGATCATCGGGCGGCACACACCGGAGTCGACGCTCATCGCCGCCCACGTCGTTCCCCCGGAGTACAAAGCCGACCCGGAGGCCTACGTCGCCCTCGTCATCGACGAGATCATCCCCGCCGCCGTCGGCAAAGCGAAGTGGATCGACGTCTTCTGCGAAGAGGGCGCCTTCGACGAGGACCAGACCCGGCGCGTCATCGAAGCGGGCAAGTCCGTGGGCATGAAGGCCCGCCTCCACGCCAACCAGCTCACCCAGGGCGGGGCACTGCGCCTCGGCGCCGCGCTCGGCTGCACCTCCGTCGACCACGCGACCTTCGCCTCCGATGAGGACCTCGCCGTCCTCGCCGAGGCGGGCACCGTCGTCACCCTGCTGCCCGGCGTCGAGTTCTCCACCCGTCAGCCCTACCCGGACGCTCGCCGCTACCTCGCCGCCGGGGTGCGCCTGGCCATCGCCTCGGACTGCAACCCGGGGTCGTGCTTCACCAACAGCCTGCCGTTCTGCATAGCCGTGGCCGTGCGGGACATGCACTTCACCGTCGACCAGGCCGTGTGGGCGGCGACCGCCGGGGGTGCCCACGCCCTCGATCGCAGCGACGTCGGCCACCTCGGCGCCGGAGCGCAGGCCGATCTCGTCGTCCTCGACGCCCCGAGCTACCGGCACCTCGCCTACCGGCCCGGCGTCCACCTCGTCGACCGCGTCTTCGCAGGCGGCGAACTCGTCGCCGACAACCGAGCCCAGCACTGAGCCCGATTCGAAGGAGAATCATGGACACCCCGACAGAGGCACAGACTTCGACGAAACGGCCCGGCACCTGGCGGTTCTTCGCCTACAGTGCGATCGGGATCGTCATGTTCTTCGTGCCCGTGACGATCGCCGGCACCTCGACGATCCCGCTCGACCACATCGTCACCGCGATCCGCACCTTCGCCGGACCCGTCGTACCGTTCATCGTGCTCGCGCTCATCCTCCTCGGCGCCGTCCGCCCCTTCGTCACGGGAACATGGAAGTCCTCGGTGACGAAGGGGATCTTCGCCGTCCTCGGCGTCGTCGGACTCGTCGTCGCGATCCTCATCCTCACCGCCCCGCCGGCCTGGCTCGCCGCTGAGGACATCGGGCCCTTCCTCTGGGACAAGCTCGTCATCCCCGTCGGCCTCATCGTCCCCGTCGGTGCGATCTTCCTGGCCCTCCTCGTCGGGTACGGGCTCATGGAGTTCATCGGCGTCCTCGTCCAGCCGATCATGCGCCCGGTGTTCAAGACCCCGGGCCGTTCGGCCATCGACGCGGTCGCCTCGTTCGTCGGCAGCTACTCGCTCGGTCTGCTCATCACCAACCGCGTGTACAAGGAGGGCAAGTACACCGCACGGGAGGCCGCGATCATCGCCACCGGGTTCTCCACGGTCTCGGCGACGTTCATGATCGTCGTCGCGAAGACGCTCGACCTCATGGACCACTGGCTGCTCTACTTCTTCTTCACCCTCGTCGTCACGTTCGTCGTCACCGCGATTACCGTCCACCTCCCGCCGCTGCGGCGGATCCCGGACACCTACTACCCGGGGGCGACCCCGCAGCCCGAGGAGAAGGTGACCAAGCACCGTTTCCGCATCGCGTGGCGGGAGGCGAAGGCGACACTGGCAGAGACCCCGAGCCTGGGCCGGAACCTCTGGATCAACTTCCGTGACGGTCTGCTCATGGCATCGTCGATCCTGCCCTCGATCCTCTCCGTCGGCCTCATCGGACTGCTGCTGGCGAAGTACACCCCGATCTTCGACTGGCTCGGATGGATCTTCGTCCCCTTCACGTGGGTGACTCAGCTCTCCGACCCGGTCCTCGCCGGCAAGGCCTCCGCACTCGGGCTCGTCGAGATGTTCCTGCCCGCCACCCAGGTCGCCGGCTCCGACGACCTCGTGCTGCGCTTCGTCATCGCCGTCGTCTCCGTGGCCGGCATCATCTTCTTCTCCGCCATGGTGCCCTCGATCCTCGCCACCGAGATCCCGATCTCCGTCGGCGCGCTCGTCATCATCTGGTTCGAACGCGTCGTCCTCACGATCCTCATCTCCGCCCCGCTCGCCCACCTGCTCCTGTAACGTCCCGGCTCGCAGCGCCTACACTGCTCTGCGGGCCCGACCCCGACCAGTTCGACCACCCCGACCAACTCGACCACCCCGGCAGGACCGACCGGTCCGACCGACACAGAAGAAAGGCTCCCGATGCCCGCTGTCATCGATCTCGATCCCGACACCCTCACCTTCGCCGAGGTGGTCGACGTGGCCCGTGGCGACGCGAAGGTGTCGCTGAGCGAGAGGACCCTGGCCCGGGTCGCGAAGTACCGCGAGGCCGTCGACGCGCTCGCCGCCGCCCCGAAGCCCGTCTACGGTGTCTCGACCGGGTTCGGAGCCCTCGCCCAGCGCCACATCCCCGCCGAACTGCGCACGCAGCTGCAGAAGTCCCTCATCCGCTCGCATGCCGCGGGCGTCGGCGAACCCGTCGAACGCGAGGTCGTGCGCGCCCTCATGCTTCTGCGCGCCCGGACGCTCGCCACCGGGCGCGCCGGTGTCCGCGCCGAGGTGCTCCAGACCTACGTCGACATGCTCAACGCCGGCATCACCCCCGTCGTCCACGAGTACGGCTCGCTCGGCTGCTCGGGCGACCTCGCGCCCCTGTCCGCGTGCGCGCTCGTCGTCATGGGCGAAGGCGTCGCGGAGGGCCCCGACGGTGTCGCCGGTCCCGCCGATGAGATCCTCGCCGCTGCGGGCATCACCCCGGTCACGCTCGCCGAGAAGGAGGGCCTCGCCCTCGTCAACGGCACCGACGGGATGCTCGGCATGCTCATCATGGCCCTGACCGACCTCGAGAGCCTGCTCACCGCCGTCGACATCTCTGCGGCGATGAGCATCGAAGGACTCTTCGGCACCGACGCGGTCTTCGCGCCCGAGCTCCACTACGCGCTGCGCCCGCACGACGGTCAGGCCGCCTCGGCGGCGAACATGCTCGCAGCCCTCAAGGATTCGGGCATCACCGCCAGTCACCGCGACTCGACGCACCTCATCCAGGACGCCTACTCGATGCGCTGCGCCCCGCAGGTCAACGGCGCCGCCCGTGACGCGCTCGCCTTCGCCACGCAGGTCGCCGAACGCGAACTGCGGGCAGCGATCGACAACCCCGTCGTGCTCACCAACGGAATGGTGTCCTCGAACGGCAACTTCCACGGTGCCCCGCTCGCCCACGCCCTCGACTTCCTCGCGATCGTCGCCGCCGACGTCGCATCGATGGCCGAGCGCCGCACCGACCGGATGATGGACGTCGCCCGCAACCAGGACCTCACCCCTTTCCTCGCCGACGACGCCGGCGTCGACTCGGGTCTGATGATCGCCCACTACACGCAGGCGGCCATGGTTTCCGAGGCCAAGCGCAACGCGACCCCCGCCTCGGTCGATTCGATCCCGTCCTCGGCGATGCAGGAGGACCACGTGTCGATGGGCTGGTCGGCCGCCCGCAAGCTGCGCAAGGTCGTCGACAACCTCGCCAGCGTCATCGGCATCGAGCTCTACGCCGCCTCCCGCGCGTGCGACATGCGCGAGGCAGAGCCGGCACCGGTGACCGGAGCAGTGATCGCCGCGATCCGTGAGACCGTGCCCGGTCCCGGACCCGACCGCTTCCTCTCCCCGGAGCTCGCCGAGACGATCGCCAAGGTCAAGGACGGTTCCCTCGTCGCCGCCGCCGAGGCGGTCACCCCGCTCACCCACACCGTCACCGCGGCCGCCGGCACGTGGCAGCCGGTCGGCGGCGGTCCGGCCGTCGACGACCCCGACTTCACGGCGCTCGGCAACCTCGACGCCGCCGCCGAGGCCTCGGGCACGGCCGCCGCGACGACCGAGTACCACCCCGACGAGGCGGGTGCCGCCGGCGACACCGCGGGCGAGGGCCGCTGAGATGAGCGACGTCGTCTCCCTGCTCGGGCAGATCGAGGACACCGGACGTGACCCGCGAGGGCCGGGCTACCAGCGGACGGGCTTCTCGACGACGGAACGCGATCTGCGCGAATGGTTCCTCGCCGAGGTGAACCGGCGCGGTCTCGACACCGAGATCGACGCCAACGGCATCACGTGGGCGTGGGCGCACACGCCCAACGCGACGACCGGCGACGACTCGGCAGGAGGCGACGCGTCGGCGGGGCGGGCGAATGCCGTCGTCACCGGATCCCACCTCGACTCGGTGCCCGGCGGTGGCGCCTTCGACGGACCCCTCGGGGTCGCCTCGGCGCTCGCCGCCTTCGACGAGCTCCGGGACTCCGGCGCCCTCGAGCGCGCCACCCGGCCGCTCGCCCTCGCCGTCTTCCCCGAGGAGGAGGGTTCGCGCTTCGGTGTCGCCTGCCTCGGGTCGCGGCTCATCACCGGAGCGATCGATGCCGACCGTGCGCTCGGGCTCACCGACGCGAACGGGGACACGTTCGCCGACGTCGCCCGCGGCTACGGGCTCGACCCCGCACGCGTCGGCACCGACCCCGAACGCCTGCGGAGCATCGGCTCGTTCATCGAACTCCACGTCGAGCAGGGCATCGGACTGGCCGGCACTGATCAGGCTGTGGCCATCGGATCCTCCATCATCGGTCACGGACGCTGGCATCTCGCGTTCGCCGGTCAGGGCAATCACGCGGGAACGACTCCGATGAGCCACCGCGCCGATCCGGTGGTGGCCGCATCGCGAGTGATCGGCGACATCCCGACCCTAGCGGCCGCCACTGACGCGAGAGCCGTCGCCACCGTCGGGCGCACCCTCATCCACCCGGGCGGGACGAACGTCATCGCCTCGGCCATGAGCTTCTGGCTCGACATCCGGCACGAGTCCGATGCCGTCGTCGACCAGGTCCTCGCGGCGATCACCGCCCGGGCCCGCGAGCACGCCGCCGACACCGGGGTGAGCGTCACCGTCTCCCAGGAGTCGTACTCGCCGACAACACGCTTCACCGCCGACCTCAACGACCGTCTGCGCTCGGTGCTGCCGGAATCGCCGATGCTGCCCTCGGGGGCCGGCCATGACGCGGGGATCCTCGCCGCCCACGTGCCCTCGGCGATGCTCTACGTCCGCAACCCCACCGGCGTCTCCCACGCGCCGGAGGAGGCCTGCGAGGACGACGATGCGCGCGCCGGCGTCTCCGCGCTCGTCGCCGTGCTCGAGAGCGAACTCGGCGTCGCGACCGCCGACGACCTCGGTGTGCCGGCGACAGGAGGCGCGCGATGACCCGCTTCTGGTGCGAATCCGCGTGGGTCGACGGGGCCGTCGCCACCGGCGTCCTCCTCACCGCCGATGAGACCGGCACGCTCACCGCGGTCGACACAGGGATCGCGGAGGCGCCCGCCGACGCCGAGGTCATTCGCGGCCTCACCCTGCCTGGAGGCGTCAACGCCCATTCGCATGCCTTCCATCGCATCCTGCGCGGCCGCACCCACGGCGACGGCGGCACCTTCTGGACGTGGCGTGAGGTCATGTATTCCGTGGCCGGGCGTCTGAGCCCGGAGAGCTACGAGACCGTCGCCCGGGCCGTCTTCGCGGAGATGCTCGCCGGCGGCTACACCTCGGTCGGCGAATTCCACTATGTTCACCACGCTCCGGGCGGGACCCCCTACCCCGAGGCCCACGCGATGGAACGGGCGCTGGCTCGGGCGGCCGCCTCGGCGGGGATCCGGATCCGACTCCTCGACACGTGCTACCTCACCGGCGGCATCGGAACCGAGCTCTCCGACGAGCAGGCCCGCTTCGGCGACGGCACGATCGAGGGCTACCTCGACCGGCACACGCGACTCGAAGCGGACTTCGCGACCGAATTCCCCGTCGACACTGCGGGCAACAGCTTCGTCACCGTCGGGGCGGCGATCCACTCGGTGCGTGCGGTTCCGGCCGCCGACCTGCCGCGGTTTGCCGAGATCACCGGCCCCCTCCACGTCCACCTCTCGGAACAGCCGGCGGAGAACGAGGCGTCGATCGCCGCCTACGGGACGACCCCGACCCTGGTGCTCGCCCGTGCCGGAGTCGTCACGGAGCGGCTCTCCCCGGTCCATGCCACGCACCTCAGCGATGCGGACATCGCGACCCTCGGTGAGGGGGCGACGACGATCGTCATGTGCCCGTGCACGGAGGCCGACCTCGCCGACGGCATCGGTCCCGCCCGCGAACTCGCCGAGGCGGGAGCGACGATCGCGCTCGGCTCCGACCAGCACGTCGTCCTCGATGCGCTGCGCGAGACCCAGGGACTCGAGGCCGGTGAGCGGCTGCGCAGCGGAGAGCGCGGACGGTTCTCCCCGGCCGAACTCATCGACGCGCTCACTCGCGGCGGGGCACGCAGCCTCGACCTCCCTGTCGGTGAACTCGCCGTCGGGAAGGCGTGCGACTTCATCGCCGTGCGCACCGACAGCATGCGCACCGTCGGCTCGCTCGACGAGCAGGCCGTGCTCAGTGCGACCGCAGCGGACATCCACTCGACCGTGAGCGGGGGAGTCGTCCGCGTCCGCGACGGCGTCCACACCGCGCTCGGGTCGATCGCCGAACTCTACGCCGAGGCGTTCGCCGCCCTGGACATGGACCCGGGACGGCCGGCGTCCTCCCTGTCCGCACCTGACGCCTCGGCGGCGAGCTGAGGCATGGCGGAGGTCCCTGCGTTGCGACGGTCGGTGGCGATCCTCAGGCACTTGGCGTCATCGAACCGCGCGATCTCCGCGGGTGCCCTCGTCCGGGCCCTCGAGATCCCGCGCTCGAGCGTCTACGAGCTCCTCTCCGTGCTCGAGGAGCTCGGGCTCGTCGTGCGCACCGAACCGGGGTATGTGCTCGGTCCCGGAGTCCACGAGCTCGGCAGCTCGTACCTGCGGACAAACCCGCTGCAGCGCCTCGCGCAGCCGGTCGTGCGACAGTTGGCCGAGGACACCTCGGCGACCGCGCAGCTGGCGATCATCCGCGGGTGGGAGACCGTCTACGTGCTCAAGGAGCAGTCGCTGCGGTCCGTCGCCGTCGTCACCGCGACCGGCGTGCGGATGCCGAGCTACCTCACGGCGACGGGGCGCGCGATCCTCGCGCAGCTGCCGAAGTCCGAGGTGCTCGCGATGTTCCAGTCCGAGTCGTCGTTCGTCACCCGCACCGGGGTCGGCCCGGGCTCGTTGAGACAGCTGAACGCCCTGCTCGCCCAGACCAGGCGTGCCGGGTGGGCGATCGAACACGGTGAGGTGACGCCGGGGATCTCGACGCTCGCCGCCCCGGTCTATGACGTCCTCTCCCGCCCGATCGCCGCGATCGGACTCTCCGTCGCCGACCCTGCGGTCGGTGCTCAGGCCGGCACCGAGGCGGGTGCCGGCACCGAGGCGGGAGCCGGTGCGAGGGCTGACAGTGCAGACCGGGCCGACGCTGGGTCCGATGACGCTTCGGTGACCTCGGGCGCCGGTGAGGTGTCCGAGGACCTCGTCGAGCGTGTGCTCGCCGCAGCCGCCGAGGTGACCGCGAAGCTGCGGTGAGCGCTCGGTCGGGTCTCAGGGCTGTTCGGATCCTTGGCTGGGGTCGGCGGTGACGCTGAGCGAGACGTGACCGAGCGCCCGCAGCGCCCGGATGAGCTGGTCGAAGGCGATGGTCCCGGCCACGGCGCGCATGACCTTGACGTCCTCCGAGGGCTCGTCCCCGTCCTCGGTTCTCTGCAGGGAGCCCTTCTGCAGGGAGCCTCTGTGCAGAGACGCGACGTCCCCGCGGGAGATCTCCGCCATCGGCACCGCGTAGCGCATGACGGTGTCGATCCCATCGGGCATCTCCCACGCCGCCAGAGTGTGCAGCACCTCGTCGAGAGCCCGGCGCGGGATCGACCCGATGTCCGGCCAGTCCATCCGCTCGAGCAGTGCGGCGACTGTGGGGTGCTCAGGACGGTCGCCGGCGGCCGGGTCTCCGGTCGCCAGGTCGCCCAGGGCGATCGCCTGCGCCTCCTCGAGCGCCCGGATGAGGGGCACCGACGGGTCATCAAGGAGCGCGGTGAGCCTGCGGATCGCGGGGATCGGAGCATCGGCGACCTCGCGCAGCACCTGGATGAGAGCGAGCCTCTCGAGATGTCGGGTGCCGTAGTCCTGACGAGTCGCGGTGATCCGCTCGCCGGGCGGCAACAGTCCCTCACGGCGGTAGTACTTGATCGTCGCCGCCGAGCATCCGCTTGCGGCCGCAAGCTCATTGAGCAGCATGGTCCCCTCCCCGCTGGATAGTGGTCCGACCGGCGACTATCCTGATGGCGCCAGTGTAGATAGTGAAACTATCCTACAGGCATGGACACGCTCACCCCGGTCATCGCCCTCCATGCCATCGCCGCCCTCTACGTCCTTCTGCTCGGTCCTGTGCAGATCTTCCGCCGCCGGCGCGACACGGCCCACCGGATCCTCGGCGCCGGCTGGGTGACCGCCATCGTCACCGTGTGCGTCTCGAGCTTCTGGATCATGCCCGACGGGTTCACCTGGCTCCACGGACTCTCGATCTGGACGCTCGTCTGCGTCGCCACAGCGATCACCGCGATTCGCCTGGGCTCGGTCCGCGTCCACCGCCACTTCATGATCGGCGCCTACATCGGCACCCTGATCGCCTTCGTCTTCGCCTCGATCATTCCCGCTCGCCTCATCCCGCAGATGCTGCGCAGCGAGCCCCTCGTCGTCATCGTCACGGTGCTCGCGGTCGCCGCGACGGTCGCGGTCGCCGCGACGGTCACGGTGTTCGTCCGGGTGGTGACGGTGAGGGCCAAGGCCCCCGAGCCGGTCCCCGAGGACGCGGTGACGTGAACCCGGCACCCGCCTCGGCGGGGTCGATTCGCACCCCGTGCCGATGTCCGGTGGTTACACTGTGCCCACCTCAAGCGGAGGTCGACCGGATCTTCGTGCCAGACACAGGAGCAGCCATGGCATCCCCACACCCGACCATGTTCGGCGGAGACGCCGCCCGCGCGCGGGAGATCCTCGAAGTCCTCGCCCGGTACGGCATCGCCGAACAGTCCGCCCGCAAGCTCGCCGCCGCCGACGGGGACACCAGCCTGGCGACGAAGCTCGCCGACCCCGACCTCGTCGAACTCGACGCAGGAGCGCGTCTGACCGCGGCGTTCACCGAACTCGGGACGACGTGGGTCAAACTCGGCCAGTCCCTGAGCATGCGCGCCGACCTCGTGGGCACGGACATCGCCGAGGCGCTCGCCGGGCTGCAGGCCGAAGTGCCCGCCGATCCACCGGGAAAGGCTCGGGAACGCGTCGAAGCCGACCTCGGGGCGCCCGTGACCGAACTCTTCGCCTCCTTCGACGACGAACCCTTCGCCTCCGGATCGGTGGCTCAGGCCCACCACGCCGTGCTCAAGGACGGAACGCCGGCCGTGGTCAAGGTCCTCCACTTCGGCGCCGAGGAGAAGGTGCGCGGGGATCTCGACCTCATGCGCAAGGTCGCCCGCTTCGCCGAATCCGCCGATCCCGACCTCGCCCGCTTCCACCCTGTGAAGGCCGTCGAACAGTTCGCCGAGATGATGACCCAGGCCGTCGACCTGCGCAACGAACTCGGTGCGATGCAGCGCTTCACCCAGGAACTCAGCGAATTCGACTGGCTGCTCGTGCCCAAGCCGTTCCCGGAGCTCAGCGCCGCGGGAGTGCTCACGATGGAGCAGATGGCAGGGTCGTCGTTGCGCACGGCAGCCGACGTCACCGCGAGCGGGTGGACCGTCAACGACCTCACCCAGCATGTGACCAATGCGTGGATGACGATGATCTTCGACCATGGTCTCTACCACGCCGATCCGCACCCGGGGAACTTCCTCGTCTCCGACTCCGAGCACGTCGTCCTCCTCGACTACGGGGACGTCGGCTACCTCGCCGGACCCCGCCGCAACGACGTCATCCGGCTGCTCACCGCGGTCGTCGGACGCGACGTCTCCGGGCTCACCGACGTCATCATCGTCGTGTGCAAAGCGCCGGCCTCGACGGACGTCAAAGACCTCGAGATGGCCATCGACAAGTGGATGGCGCAGTACCTGCCCGAGGACACGGCGTCTGCCGACATCGATCTCAGTGCGGCGATGAACGCGTGCATGCAGCTCCTCCACGAGAAGGAGCTCAGCTTCCCCAGCGACCTCGCGATGCTCGTGCGCGTCATGTCGAGGCTCGAAGGCTTCGGCATCCAGATCGGCAGCACCGTGACGATGGAGGAGTACCTCGGGCCGTATCTGCGTGAGCATGCGCAGAAGGAGAACTCTCCGCAGAAGCTCTTCGAGCGTTTCGTCCGGTCGACGTCGAACTGGACGCGGATGGCGAACAACCTGCCCCGTGACCTCGAGATCCTCGTCCAGCAGCTGCGCAACGGCGACACCCGATTCGAGATCAACCTCCGCGACCCCGACGAACTCACCGACAAGCTCGTCGATGGGCTCATGGCCTCATCGTCGCTGCTCGCGGCCTCCCAGCTGCTCGCGAACCGGACGGGTCCGACGATCAAGGGAGTCTCGATCGCCGGTCTCGCCGCGGCAGGTCTGGCCGCCGTGACCTGGCGGAACCTCTCCGTGCGCCGCACCAGTCACGTCACTGTCACCGAGGAGGTGCTCAAGCTCGCCAAACGCGCGCGGTGAGCGGGCGGCGGCCGTTGGCGTTGTCGGGTGCTGGGCTCACAGGTATGGCGCGGTGATGAGCTCGAGGTAGTGACCGGCAGGGTCGAGGAAGTAGACGCCGCGTCCCCCGTGCTCGGTGTTCGTCTCACCCGGCCGGGTGCGCTGCGGGTCGGCCCAGTGGTCGAGGCCGCGGTCCCGCAGGAGGCCGAGTGCCCGATCGAACTGCTCATCGGTGCAGAGGAAGGCCATGTGCACCGGGGAGACCTCGTAGGGCGGCGGGGGAGAGGCGAACTGGAGCATGACCCCGCCGGTGAGCATGACGTT
The DNA here is from genome assembly GCF_012027885.1 of Brevibacterium sp. LS14. Lineage (NCBI taxonomy): Bacteria > Bacillati > Actinomycetota > Actinomycetes > Micrococcales > Brevibacteriaceae > Brevibacterium > Brevibacterium sp. LS14. The sequence goes on along the minus strand of NZ_SJXG01000047.1, from coordinate 16,357 downwards.
GGCGAAGACTCCCCATGACCGGGTGTGCTCGGCGTCGAGGATGTCGACGTAGAACTGCGCCGATTCCTGCGGGTCCGCGGCGGCGACGATGGTGTAGTTGAAGGTTGCTGACATGGACGGTCCTTTCGAGATGGGCATGACGATCTGAGGTCGTGGTGTCGAAAGGAGGGGCGCGTTCGCGCCCCTGGCGGCTCACGTGCGGACCGGGTCACCGATCCGTGAGCGACTCTGGGCCAGTCCGGTCATCGCCGACCAGTCTACGCACGGATTCGGCGACGACGTAGACTCGTCCCATGCGCACAACCCGACTCAACTGGTGGTGGCTGCTCGACGACGCAGCCGACTGACGCATACCCGCGGGCTGCATGGCAGCCCGCTGACGAGGTGGGATCTCTCCGTGCGACCCGTGCAGCCCTGACCGCACTCGCACCCCACGGAGAACAGACATGGATTCCCTTTCCGCCACCCTCGATCGCATGCCGCAGCTGCGCACCGACATCGATGCCCATCCCGAGCGCTACCGGATGCTCACCGGCGAACGCCCCACCGGCCGGCTTCACCTCGGCCATCTCTTCGGCTCCATCCTCGAACGCGTCGCCCTGCAGAACCAGGGGATCGAGACCTTCATCGTCCTCGCTGACTATCAGGTCATCACCGATCGGGCCACCTCGGCGAACGTCGCCGACAACGTCCACGCGGCGATCCTCGACTACGTCGCCGCCGGGATCGACCCTGAGCGGACGACGATCTTCACGCATTCGGCGGTCTCCGCGCTCAATCAGCTCATGCTGCCGTTCCTCAGCCTCGTCAGCGACAGCGAACTGCGGCGCAACCCGACGGTCAAGGCGGAGCTCGCCGCCTCCGATCGACCGCTCAGCGGACTCCTGCTCACCTACCCCGTGCACCAGGCGGCGGACATCCTCTTCTGCCGGGGCAATCTCGTCCCGGTCGGCAAGGACAATCTGCCTCATGTCGAGATCACCCGGACGATCGCCCGGCGGTTCAACGAACGCTACGACCGTGTCTTCGCCGAACCCGAGGCGATGCTCACGACGACCCCGGAACTGCCCGGACTCGACGGCCGGAAGATGTCGAAGAGCTACGGCAACACCATCGCCCTGGGGATGAGCGCGGACGAGACGGCGCAGGTCATCCGCAGGGCGGCGACGGACTCCGACCGGCGGATCACCATCGACCCGGACAGCCGCCCCGGGGTCTCCGCCCTGCTCACCACCGCGGCGGTGTGCACCGGGCGGACCCCCGAGGCGATCGCCGAGGAGATCGGGGACGCCGGGGCGGGAGCCCTGAAGAAGGCCGCCACCGAGGCGGTCAACGAGTTCCTCGCCGACCACCGGACCCGACGGCGCGAGCTCGAACGCAATCCGTCCGCGGTTCGTGAGATCCTCTCAGCGGGCAACGCCCGGGCGAACGTCATCGCCGAGGAGACGCTCGCCGAGGTGCGCACGGCGATGGGCATGGACTACGGGCGCTGATCGGGAGGGAGCGTGACGGGGGCCGGTCAGCCGGCACTCCGCCACACGTGCGCCCGCTACTTGTCCTTGTCGATGAGGTCGAGCAGCTCCTTCGCCGCCTTCTCGATCTCCGTGTGCTTGTACTCGCCGGCCCGAGATTCCGCGGCGATGACGGCGGCGCGGTGGACCTCGACGAAGTCGCCGTAGGGGAACGAATACGCCTTCTTCGTCCGCGGATCCGCATCCTTGTCGGTGCCGAGGTGCCATTTCGCGTACGCGTCCCAGCCGTTGTTGGCGATGAAGACGTCTTCGCCTTCGGCCGTCGGCTTCTCCGCCGACCAGTCGCCGAGGTCGTTGCTGTCCACCTTGCCGGCGCGGATGAGCTCACGAGCGTGCTCGACGGCATCGGTGTTGAGTGAGATCGTCATGGAGTCAATGTAGCCTGCCGAATGGGGAAAGCGCACGGGTTTTCCGCTGACAGTTTCTCCGGCCGCCTCGGTGGGGGTGTCCTTGCCTCGCCGTCGCCGCGACCTCACCGCCCGTCCTTCCGTACCGGCGAAGCGTCCTCACTGTCGACGGAGGAGGACGGCGACCTCGAGATGCTTCGTGTGCGGGAACATGTCGAAGACGCGCGCCTGCTCGACGACGTAGCTCGGCATCCGGTCGAGGTCCTTGGCCAAGGTGAGGGGGTTGCAGCTCGAATAGACGATGTGCTCGACGCGTGAGTCCTCGAGGGTCGTCGACAGCGTCGCCCCGATCCCTCGCCGAGGCGGATTGACGATGACGCAGTCCGGCCGGTCCCCGTCCGCCTGCTGGGAGTCCGCCAGCCGAGACTGCGCGAACTCCGTGGCATCGGCGGCCGTGAACTCGACGTCGACGCCGAGTTCGTCCGCGCTCGCTCGAGCCGACTCGATCGCCTGTTCGCTCACCTCGATGCCGGTCACCCGCCGAGGCGGCAGTCCGTGGTCGTCTCCCGCGGCCGTGTCCATGCCGGGTCTCGGGTCGGCGCCCGGACCAAGGTCGGCGTCTGCACCCGTGCCGGGCACCGCGCACCACAGGGCGAACCCGCCAACGCCGCAGTAGAGGTCCCACAGGGTTCGGGGTGCGATCTCGTCGACCCAGGTCGCGACCTGATCGTAGAGGAGCGTGGCCGCCTCGGTGTTCGTCTGGAAGAAGCTCTGCGGGCGCAGGTGCAGGTCGACGCGCTCGAGGTCCATCCGCAGCGTCTCTCCGCGGAGCATGACCTCCCGACTGCCCTCGAGTGCGGCCTTGTGCTCGGGCAGCAGATTGACGGAGACGACCGTCGCCTGCGGGAGGGCGGCGAGCAGCCGGTCCTGACGTGCGGTGATGACCTCGAGTCCGAACTGTGAGCGGACGACGAACCGGATCATGAGGTCCCCCGAGGGGGCCGCGGTGACGTGGACGAACTTGAGTTCGCCTCGGCGGGTGGGGACATCGTAGGGGTCGAGTCCGGTGTCGTCGAGGAAGTCGGCGAGGGTCGGGATGACCGCGCGGATCGCCGGTGCCTGGATGCCGCAGTCGCGGAGGTCGACGCCGTCGAACTCGGCATCGAGGATGCCCAGCGTCACCGCACCGGCGCTGCCGCCCACGGCGAGCTTCGCCCGGTTGCGGAAGTCGTGGTCGGGACCCGCGGCGGCCGGCAGCCACGTGCGCGGCGGGTGATCGGCGAGGACGTCGCGGCACCAGGATTCCTTATCGGTGATCTGCTGCGCGTGCGGAGTCTCGATGAGCGTGCACGACCGGCAGCGGTGCGCCTCGAAGTACGGGCAGACCAGGCCCCCGGAGGTCGCCGAGGCGGGGGTGAGGGGCAGCGTGGTCATGACCGCCATTTTACGTCGCGGGAACCATGTGGCGGCGAGGGGACCACCTGGGGCTGGTGCGCTCGCCTCGGAGCGGTCTCCTCGGAATGGTTCCGTCGACCCGGGGAGGGCCGAATGCATTGACCATCTCACGGAGGGGCCATAGACTCGGAGTAACCAAATCGATTTGGCTCACGGTGTGCCACGGCACCGGAGAATCCCGAAGGACATCATGAATCCTCTGCGCACCCTCCATGAAGCTCCGACGCTCCTCGTCCCCGAGCAGGTCCTCATGCCCCACGGCCCGCAGCGCGACTGCGCGGTCCTCGTCGTCGACGGAAGGATCGCGGAGGTCGACTCCCTCGATGCCCTCGCCTCCCGCCCGGCCTGCCTGGGCGCGAACCGCATCGACCTTCCGCGCCGACTCCTCATGCCGGGATTCATCGACGCCCACCATCACCTCTCGCAGGCGTTCGGCAAGTCACTCGTCTTCGGAGAGCCGTCCGAGATCTTCGCCCGAGTCTGGGTCCCCATGGAAGGACACATGGATGCGGAGGCCATCGAGGTCGCCACCAGGCTGGCGGCATGGGAGTCGCTGCGCGGAGGCTTCACCACGGTCGCCGACGCCGGGACGAGGGCCGGGGTCGACGTCGCCAGGATGGCCGAAGCCACGACCGAGGTCGGGCTCCGGTGCGTCCTCGGGATCATCGGCAACGACCTCGGCGGCGGGGTGCGCACGGCCTCCGTCGCCGAGGTGAGGGCCGCTGCCGAACACCATCTGAGCAGGTGGGACGATGCCGACCTCGTCCATCCGTCCTTGGCCGTCTCCATTCCCGAGGCCGCCTCGGACGAGGCGCTGGTCGTCCTCGCCGAACTCACCCGCGAGGCGGGTTCGGTCTTCCAGACGCACCTCAACGAGCACCTGGCGGCGGTCGAGCGCTCGCTCATCACGGGCGGCGAACGACCGCTCGAACGACTCGACCGCCTCGGCGTGCTCGGTCCCGAACTCCTCGCCGCCCACGCGACCCTTGTCACTCCCCGGGAGATCCGCCTGCTCGCGGAGTCCGGAGCGGCGATCAGCTACAACCCCGTCGCGAGTTCGTGGAAGGGCAACGCCGTCGCCCCGGCCCTGCTCCTCCACGAACTCGGGGTGCGCATGGGCCTAGGCACGGACGGCACCCGGTCCGACGCGTTCCGCCTCCTCGATGCCGCTGAGACCGCCCAGCGGCTGACGACCGGCGTGGCATCCGGTGACTCCTCGAGCGGCGGTGGGTGGACCTGGTTGGAGAAGGGCCTGCGCGGAGGCGCCGACGCCGTCGGACTCGCCGGCAGAGTCGGCGAGATCGCTCCCGGCGCCCATGCCGACCTCCTCGTCGTCGACCTCGACGTGCCCGAGTTCGTGCCCTCGTGGGACCTTCCGTGGGAACTCGTGCGCCTCGGCAACCGCGACCAGATCGAGTCGGTCATCGTCGCCGGGCGTCTGCGCCTGCACCGAGGGTGGCCCGTCGACTGGGACGGGCACGGTCTGCTTGAGCGTGCCCGGCAGGCGGCCGATCGCGTCGTCGGCGGTTCGCCGATCATCCGCGTGGACCCGCTGTCCACCGAGCATCGGGCGTCCTGGATGAAGGAGCACGGCGCCGAGGTGGCTCAGGCGGAATCCGCTGTCCGCGCAGTCGATCCCTACGAGACTCCGGGGCCTCTGAGCGCCCGCGGTGCCTCAGGGGTCCGCGGATGACGGTCCTCGCATTCTCGATCGTCGCAGCGACGGTCCTCATCTCCGCGTTCGTCCAGGGGTCGACGGGTATGGGGTTCGCGATGATCGTCGCCCCGGTCGTCAGCTTCATCGACCCGACCCTCATCCCGGTCATGCTCCTCGTGCTCATGATCCCGCTCAACGCCTACGTCGCAGCTCGGGAGAGGAGCGCCATCGACTGGCACGGGGTGAAGTGGATCAGTGTCGGACGCTTCGCGGGGACATTCGCAGGACTCTGGATCCTCCTCATCGTCAACCTGCACCAGCTCTCCCTCCTCATCGGCTGGTCGACGCTCATCGCCGCCGTCGCAGCACTGCTCGCACCGAAGTTCTCACCGAATCGCACCGCCCTCGCAGCCGTCGGCCTCATCACGGGGGTGACTGAGACATCGACAGGAGTCGGCGGCCCGCCGTACGCGCTCGCCTACCAGCACAGTCCCGGCCCCGAACTGAGGTCGACCGTGGCCGTGTGCTTCCTCGTCGGTGAGGTGATCTCCCTGCTCGTGCTGGCGCTGAGCGGCCAGGTCGCCGGCCCGACCCTGGTCACGACGGCGATGCTGCTGCCCTTCCTCGTCGTCGGGTCCTTCCTCAGCCGCTACGTCCACCACCGCCTCGACGGTCCGGTGCTCCGTTACACGGTGCTCGGATTCGCCATCGTCTCGGGCGGACTCGTCATCATCCAGGCGTGATGCGACAGGCTCGGCTGTCCCCCGCGCCGGCCGTTCCACCGGGCAACCTCAAGTACCCTGAACCCATGCCTGCTCAACCGCGTCCGCATCGCGCGACGATCGCCGATGTCGCCCGCGAGGCCGGAGTCTCGCGGACGACGGTCTCCCATGCCCTCAACGGTCTGGGCAAGGTCAACTCGCAGACGCGTGAGCGGGTCATGGCTGTCGCCGCCGAACTCAACTATCGTCCGAGCGTGCGGGCGCAGGGCCTGCGGAAGGGAAGATCGCAGAGTCTCGCCCTCCTGTCCTCGATGCCGGCGGCGGTCTCAGCGGGCCCCTCGCAACTCGGCTTCTTCACAGAGCTGGCCATGAGCTGCGCCCGCACCGCGCTGCTGCGCGGGTACGTCTTCATGCTCACGCCTCCGGTGAGCGGCACCGACCCTGTCGACCGCCTCGACATCGACGGTGCGGTCCTCCTCGAACCCGCCGTCGACGACCCGATCGCCTCCGCCCTCGAGGCCCGGGGGATCCCCTACGTGACGATCGACGGTCCCGGCGGGGTTGCGCAAGCCAGTGGGGTCGTCGACCTCCGGCATGCGCAGACGGCAGAGCTGCTCGTCGAGCACCTCATCGCGCAGGGGGCTCGCAGACCCGCCCTCATCGTCGGCACCAGCGAGCGCGGAGCCCAGGTGGCCGCGCGAAACGCGTATCTGGCGGCCGCCGCCGAGTACGGCTTCGCACCCGTCATCGCCGAAGCGGACGAAGAGGAAGGCGAGCCGGCCGGTGCCGATGCGGCTGGGGCCATCCTCAGCGATGCCCCGGATGTCGACGCCCTGTTCGTGCCGATCGACACGTTCGCCTCGGGTGCGGTGCGGGCGGCCGAGGCCGCGGGGCGCTCGGTCGGCGTCGACCTCCTCGTCGCGACACGGTATGACGGCCTGCGGGCGCGGACGAGCACCCCGCCGCTCACCGCGGTCGATCTCGGACTCGACGAGGTCGCGCGAGACGCCGTCGAGCTTCTGCTTGCCGTGCTCGATGGATCGCCCGCCTCTCCGGAGGTCGAGAGGCCCCACCGGCCGGATCCACGACTGATCGTCCGGGCGTCGACCGCGGGACCAGGCGGCCACCTCGGCGAGCGCCCTCAGATCCGGTAGTCCCCTGGCCGCTGTTCGAGCCGGCTCGGATCCTCGATCGGGGTGCGGGACTTCGGGTGCCTGTCTCTGCGTCCGGTGTGGTGGAAGAGGAGATTGAGGAGGACGGAGACGAATGCCGCCATCGCCACACCGCTGCCGAGGAGAGATGCCGCATTCGCGGGCAGGTGTGCGTACATGCCGGGGAGGAGGACGGGGAGCAGGCCAGCGGCGAGGCCGACGGTTGCCGTGATGAGATTGCCGGTCTGGTTGAAGTCGACACGGGCGAGCATCTGAATCCCGAGGACGGCGATGATCGCGAACACGACGACCGCGCTGCCCCCGACGACGGCCGGCGGGATGCCGTTGAGGATGCGGGCGAGCGGGCTGACGCCGATGAGGATGAGCAGGATGCCCGCGAATGCGGTGACGAATCGGCTGCGGACTCCTGATGCGCGCACGATTCCGACGTTCTCCCCACTCGTCACCAGCGCAGGGGTGCCGAAGAGGGCTCCGGCCACGGTGATGAGGCCATCGGCCCGGATGAGGCGGGGAACGTCTCGGGTGGGTTCGACCTTCTTCCCGACGATCTCCCCGTTGATGATCGTCTGGCCGGTGGCTTCGGCCATCGAGGCCAGTGCCCAGAGGAGCATGGGGATCGCTGCGACCAGATCGAAGGTCGGTGCCCCGAGCGGCAGGAGCGTCGGGGTCGCGAACAGAGGACCGTCGAGCTGTTCGGTGAAGGTGGTCTTTCCCATGACGGCCGCGAGCACTGTCCCTCCGACGAGGCCGATGGCGATGGAGAGCTTGCCGAGCATGCCGCGCAGGAATCTGAAGGAGAGCACGGTGATGACGATCGTGACGCAGCCGAGAAGGAGGTTCTGTGGGTCTCCGTACGAGTAGGTTCCCGGTTCTCCGACGATGAGCTTGCCGGTGACCTGGATGAGGTTGATTCCGATGACGACGACCATGACGCCGATGACCAGTGGAGGAAAGAACTTGAGGAGTCTGACGAACAGCGTCACGGCGACGATGTAGAAGACGCCTGTGATGAGCACGGCTCCGACCGCCGTGGAGAGGTCGGTGCCTTGGCCGATCGAGATGAAGAGGATCGTCGCCGCACCGCCGGGAACCATGACGAAGGGCAGTCGCACCCCGATCCTCCACACGCCCACCGATTGGAGGATCGAACCGAGCCCGGAGAAGACGAACACCGCCGAGAGGACCGCCGACGTCGTCTGCGGCGACAGCGACAGTGCGTTGGCGATGAGGAAGACGGCTGAGATCGGCGTCGCCACCATGACGAGCACGTGCTGGATCGCAAACGGGATGAGCGTGTGCACCGGTCGCAATCGGTCGACAGGGTGGATGCGCGAGGGGTCGGATGCCGCATGGTCGGTGTTCGTGTCAGCTGCCATCGCTGGGGTCTCTCCTTCGCCAGGGACCTCGTCGCTGAGGCCCATCGACCGCGGCCGAGGCCGCAGGCGCGTGAGTAGGGATTCACTAGAGCCAAATCGATTTGTTCAATCGTGGCGGGAGTCACACTCGACTGTCAAGGGCGGATTCGGATACTGGGATGCCGGGTCGGCCGCCGGCGTGGGATGGGAGGGTCGTGCGCGGACTTGGGGGTCGTGCGGGGACTTAGGGGTCGTGGGGACGCGCGGGAACCATGTCGCGGCGAGGGGACCGGCCGAGGCTGGTGCGCTCGCCTCGGAGCGGTCCCCTCGGGATGGTTCCGTCGACCCGAGGGGGCTGCGCGGGCGACTCAGTCCGCGGTCTGGGCGCTCTTCATCGCATCGTAGGCGGCCAGCGCCGCCTGCCGTGACTCGCCGAGGTCGACGATCGGATCGCCCTCACCCACCGGACCGTCGAGACGGGGTCCGGACTCCTTGAGCCACCGTGTGACATAGACGCGCTCAGGATCGAAGCGGGCGCGCTGCCGCTCGGGATTGAAGACGCGGAAGAACGGTGAGGCATCGGCCCCGCAGCCGGCGACCCACTGCCACGACACCGGGTTGTTCGCCTCATCGGCGTCGACGAGCGTGTCCCAGAACCACTGCTCCCCGGACTGCCATGGCAGCAGCAGGTTCTTCATGAGCAGGCTGGCGGTGACCATGCGCACGCGGTTGTGCATCCAGCCGGTCTGCCACAGCTGCCGCATTCCCGCATCGACGAGCGCGATGCCGGTCCTGCTCTGCTGCCAGGCCGCGAGCGCCTCGGGGTCGTCCTCGTAGGGGAATTCGGCGAACTCGGGTCTCATCGGACGCCAGTCCAGGTCGGGCACGTGGAAGGTGAGGTGCCACGCGAACTCGCGCCAGTAGAGCTGCCGCACCCACGCCTCGCGATCGCTGGCACCGACATCGGTGAGAGCGGTGACGGCGGCGAGGAGCTGCCGCGGGGAGACCTCGCCGAACCGCAGTCGCGGCGAGAGCCTCGACGTGCCGTCCCGGTCTGCGGGGATGTCGCGGTCCTCGGCGTAGCCGTCGACCCGGGCGCCGAGGTCGTCGACCTCCTCCTCGGCGGCAGTGCATCCGGGCGTCCAGTGCCCGGCGATCGTGTCCTCCCACCACGGGAACGGTGAGGTGCGCGAACCCTCGGTGCCGCTGTCCCCACCGGCGGGGCCCGCGGGTGAGAGGAGTGCGAGGTCGTCGATCGTGGCGACGAGATGCGAGTCGGACTCACGGACCTGCTCGATCCGGGCGGCGGTGTCGGAATCGAGTGTCTGCGCCGGCGGTACCGGCAGCGGCGAGCCGACCGGAACCTCGCGGGCGGCGTTCCAGAACGGGGTGAAGACCTTGTAGTACGCGCTCGCCGAGGATGGTTCGACCTGCCACGGTTCGACGAGGAGGGCGCCGGGTGAGGCTTCGACGGCGATGCCGTTCTCGCCGAGTGCGTCGGTGACGACCTCGTCGAGAGCACGTGAGGCCGGTGCGTAGCGGCGCGACCAGCGGACCGTGCCCGCTCCGAGGTCTGCTGCGGCCGCGGGGATGATCTCGGCTGCGGGTCCGGCCGCGACGAGGAGGGGGATGCCGAGCGAATCGAGTTCCCGCTCGAGGACGGTGAGCGACTCATGCACCCACCACCGGGCGGCTGCGCCGAGCGGCCTGGGACCCCGGCCTTCGTCGTCGCGGACCTCGCGGACCCAGATCGCGACGACGTCGCCGTCGGCGCGCGCGGCGCTGAGCGCTTCGTGGTCCGATACGCGCAGATCGTCGCGGAACCAGAGCAGGGTGAGGTGGCGCGGATCGGTGAAGGCCATGAAGAGGATTATGACACCGAGACTGCCGTTTCGCGTCGAGACCGGCAGTTATGAGTGTCCATCTCGACGCGAAACGGCCGTCGCGGCGGGCTGTGCGCTCAGAGGAAGGCGAAGCTGAGGATGAGGAAGAGCGCGAAAGAGACGATCGGGGCGACCACTGAGACCGCGGTGGCGATGATGCCCAGAGTGCGGCCCCGGTCGGACACGGCTGCGACGATGCCGAGGACGAGACCGGTGAGGCCTGCGACCGTGCACAGTGCCTGCACGCTGAAGAGCGTCACCCCGAGATTCGTGTACCACGCATCGTCACCGAAGTACGAGCCGGTCGCCGCCTCCGCAGGCCCGGCAGTGACTCCGAGGATCGCCGAGGCGATGAGGGAGATGCCGGCAGCCGCGAGAGCGAGGAGGAGCGCCCACCTCCCGAGTCGAGACGACCCGGGAGTGCCCGATGCGACGGCGGCGTCGACGGGGCCGGTCTGCACCGGGCGGTGGACCGCCGGGACGGCGTCGGCAGACACGGAGGCTGCACCAGTGGCGCCGCCGTAGACGGTTGGGCCTGGGGAGACGGTGCCGCCGGGCTGGGCGACAGTGGCGCGTGCAGGCGAGTCGGTCGGGGCGATGGCCGGTCCCTGTGCCGCGAGCTCGTCATCGGTGGGCTGGGGGAACGCGAAGTTCGGCGAGGTCATGGTCACGACGCTACGCACGCCCGAGCGCGGGTCCCATGCGGCTTCCCCATGCCCCGGGTCGGGAAAACCTCACACTCTCATCGCAGCGACGTGCGGCCGCCTCTCCCACCCGGGGTGCATCCCACCCGGCGGCCTCTTCCACCCGGCGTGCATCCCACTCGGCGGGCAGCACTCCCTGAGGCACCAGTGACCTGCTCCCGCCCGAGTCCCTTCTCAGCCCTTGGTCGCGGCGATGAGGAACCGCATCTGCGTGACCTCGATCGGTCGGCGCTCGGCGGCAAGTCGTTCGAGGGCGCCGATGTGATCGCCGACGACGAAGCCCGGAACATCCCAGGGGACGTAGGCGAGGTACTCGATGACCGCCTCGACGTCGGTGAACCGCATCGTGCCCATCCACCTCCGCGCCGCCTCGACCGTGAGCCCCTGCGCTTCGACCTCGTCGACGCAGCGTTCGAGCTGGACCTCGGGGTTCTCCGGGGTCCCGCCGAACCACCGGCGGAACTCCTCGGCCTCGGTGCTGTCGACCTGCTGGGTGAGGAAGAGACCGCCGGGGGCGAGGATGCGGGCCACCTCGGCGATGTCGTAGCTCTCGTGCCGGTTCATGACGACGTCGAACTGCCCGTCCTCCCACGGCATGGGGTCCCCGGATTCGCTGTCATACTCGGTGACGTCGATCCCGTAGTCCTCGAGCGCCGAGGTGGCCACGGGAACATTGGGTGCCCACCCCTCGCTCGCGTGGATCGCGACATCCGGGACGGAGGCGGCATTGCGGCCGCGGAAGCGCTTGACGATTGAGATGAGGCGCTCGCCGCCGCCGGTGCCCATGTCGAGCACCTCGTCGGCGTCCTCGATCGCGTCGAGGCACATGGTGTCGAAGTCCCAGGGCGGGTCATCGGCGATGAGGCGGCCTTCGAGGGCGGTGAAGTTCCATCCGGTCATCGCTGCGGTCTCGTGGATCCAGGTCCACCGGGAATGGCGTTCGGCCGTGGATTCGGCGCGAGCGCGGCTGCTGTCGGCGAATTCGGGCATCTCGACGCTCCTTCGTCTGGCACGGCGGCCGTTGCTTCGAGCGTAGCCGAGTCCCCGCGGCATGCGAAGCACCGTTCGAGCACGATTCGGACTCGGCGGCTCCGGCCCAGGCGGGCGACGATGTGGCCGGCGACGCGCCGACGACATCGCCGGTTGCGTGCCGACGGATCACCGGCGTGGCACCTCGGGATCCTCCGGCGACGCGCCGAGAAGATCGACTCAGACCAGGAAGGAGCCGACGAGGACGACGATGCTCATCGCGAGCAGCCCGAGGCAGTTGAGCCAGAAGTCGCGGCCGATGTACCGGGCGCGGATGTGCGACCATGCCGCGGCGAGGAAGTAGACGACGATGCCGACGGTCGCGGCGAGACCGACGCCGGGGATCCAGAAGCCGGCGACGAGTCCGGAGGCAGCGAGGAACTTGACGACGGCGAGCACCCACCACCAGTCCCGGGGCAGCCCGACCCCGTCGAGGCAGGCCGCGATCGCCTTCGGCGGGCGGAACGTCATCACGCCGTCGCCGAGGACGATGAGGGCGAGGACCGCCCCCGGCCACCACGGATCGGGGAGCAGGGTCACGGCAGCCACCTCGGCGAGGGGATCCTCACCGCAGCTACCGCGGCGGGCGAGCTCACGGCACACCCCGGAACCGGGTGTGGAAGGCGATGATGTGGGCGAGTGCTGCGACCGCCTCGTCGAAGCCCATGTCGCTGGCCGCCCATCGGAAGAGCACACCCATGTAGGAGTCGTAGAGCGCCGCCGCCGAGGCCCGCGCATTGGGTTCGCTGATCCCGATCGAGACGAGGTTGTCCCGCAGCGAGGCCTGGAGCGCCTCGGAGAGTCCGGCGAAGACGTCGGGCCGGCCGTGGACGCGGATGAGCGCGGCCGCGTAGTCGCGGGCGAGGTCCTCGTGTGCGGCGAAGAACTCGAGGAACGGGAGGAAGATCCCGAGCAGATGGTCCTGGACCGCCGAGGCGGGCGGCCGTTCCGCGCGAGCGTGCGGAAGCGCGTACGTGCCCGCCTGGAGCTGCGCGATCCACCGGTCGTAGCAGGCGATGAGCAGGGCATCCTTGTCCCCGACGGCCATCACCCGGCCCGCGGACACTCCGGCGGACTCCGCGATCGCCCGTACGGTCGTTCCCCGGTACCCGCGGTCGAGGAAGAGCTCGGCGGCGACGGTGAGGATGTGTTCCTCGGTCCGCTGTCGCTGGGCCTCACGGGCATTCGACTGAACACGTTCAGTGGACATGCATCCACTCTAGGTCCGCGCGTCATCCGGCACAAGGTCGCCGAGGTGTCGAAGAGGTGACGATCGCGCGCACAGGAGGTGCACGCACCCTGTGTTGTCGCGACAGGAAAGTTAATGTACCTTAACTTCATGCCATCGAACGCGTCGGAGACACAGCGGGGGACAGCCTCGGCGAGGAAGCGGGGGACGTCCTCACTCCTCCTGCTCGGGCCGGCCTTCGTCGCGGCCGTCGCCTACGTCGACCCCGGCAATGTCGCGGCCAACCTCACCGCCGGCGCCGAGTACGGGTACCTCCTCGTCTGGGTCCTCGTCGCCGCGAACCTCATCGCCGTCCTCGTCCAGTACCTGTCCTCGAAGCTCGGCCTCGTCTCCGGGCAGTCGCTGTCCGGGATCCTCGGTCGGCGACTCGGGCGCAGGCGTCGGCTCGCCTATTGGGGGCAGGCGGAGATCGTCGCGATCGCCACCGACCTCGCCGAGGTGGTCGGTGGCGCCATCGCGCTCAAGATCCTCTTCGACCTTCCGCTCCTCCTCGGCGGGGTCATCGTCGGCATCGTCTCCCTTGTCCTCCTCTCGATCCAGTCCTCGCGCGGGCAACGGCCCTTCGAGTTCGTCATCATCGGCTTCCTCGCCATCATCGCGATCGGCTTCCTCGCCGGGCTCGTCGTCGGCGATGTCGACTGGGGGCAGGCCGCCGGCGGGCTGGTGCCCCGGCTCGAGGGGACGAACTCGCTCGTCCTCGCCGCCTCGATGCTCGGGGCCACGGTCATGCCGCACGCGATCTACCTCCACTCCGCGCTCTCGGTCGACCGGCACGGAGGGCAGCCGCGCACGGCGATCCCGCGTCTGCTCCGGGCCAGCCGGTGGGACGTCGTCGCCTCCCTCGTCATCGCCGGATCGGTCAACATCGCCATGCTCCTCCTCGCCGCCGCTGCCCTGCGCGGTGAGGGCGGCACCGACACGATCGAGGGCGCGCACGCGGTCGTCACGGCCAATCTCGGCGAGGTGGTCGGGCTCTTCTTCGGCATCGGACTCCTCGCCTCGGGGCTCGCGTCGTCGGCGGTCGGCTCCTATGCGGGGGCCTCGATCATGCAGGGGCTGCTGCGGGTCGACATTCCCATCGTGTGGCAGCGGGCGGTGACGATGATCCCCGCGCTCATCGTGCTCGCCATCGGCGCCGATCCCACGTGGGCGCTCGTCCTCAGCCAGGTCGTCCTCAGCCTCGGAATCCCCTTCGCCATGGTTCCGCTCGTGAGACTGACGGCGAACCGGGCGATCATGGGTGAGTACGCCAACGGGCGGTGGATCACGACGGCCGCGGTCATCGCCTCGGCGCTCATCATCGCCCTCAATGTCGCGCTCCTCGTGCTGCTCGCCCTCGGCATCGAGTAGGCCGGGCGCCCTGGGGCGATTGTGGCTTCGGCGCCGCGCGAGCCGGTGCACCGAGACGGACACTTCGCGCCGAGACCGACAATTCTGGGCGTCGGTCTCGACGCGAAGTGTCGGTTTCGACGGGCTCACCGCCCGCGGAGGTCGACCGGGCGGAGGATAGTCCGCGGGTCGGAGCGCACCCACCACGGGACCGGTTCGCCTGCTACCTTCGCCGCGCGGCGTTCGTCCCGGGTGGCGTAGCGGTAGGTGAACATCCGCGCGCGGATGAGCGCCGGTGCCTCGCCGTCGAAGGGGTCGGGGCCGAGCAGCCTGCGGATGAGGGGGTCGCCGGTGCCGAGGCGTTCGACGAGGGCGAGGAACCACGAGTCCCGATAGTCGCCGAGGGCGGCGAACCACATGAGCCAGTCGAGGCGCAGGTGGTAGGGGGCGACGACGGGGCCGCGACGGTCGACGTCTCCGGGTTTGCCGGCTCTTCGTAATTGAGAGTGTAGATCGGTGATTCCAGGACACGGCGAGTCGCTGCGCGGATAGACGTCGAGGTCTTCCGATGATGGAAGTTCTCACACAATCCATCCGAAAGACCTCGACGTGGCCAAGCCTACTTTCTCGACCCCTGACCTCACGACATTCTGCCGACTCGACACCCTCGATCTGACCTGCACCGGCCAAAACATCACCGGGCACAAGGCGATTCTGGAATGCCGGCCCAACACTGCTGATGACTGGTGCCGTCGGTGCGGTGGCCACGGGATCGTTCGCGATACCGTCGTCCGCCGTCTGGCCCACGAACCTTTCGGCTACCGACCAACCACGCTTCATCTTCGCCTCCGCCGTTACAAATGCGTCGAGTGTGGCCGCGTCTGGCGTCAAGACGCCACAGCCGCGGCACCACCACGAGCGAAGATCTCGCGAACCGGCCTCGACTGGGCGTTGCGTGCCCTCGTCATCGATCACGACACCGTGTCCGTCATCGCTGCGAAACTCGCAGTGTCCTGGCACACCGCGAACTCCGCCGTCCTCGCTGAAGGTCAGCGGTTGTTGATCAACGACCCGACTCGTTTCGACGGGGTCAGCGTCATTGGTGTCGACGAGCATGTATGGCGGCATACCCGGCGTGGCGACAAGTACGTCACCGTCATCATCGACCTCACCCCGATCAGCGAGGGAACAGGCTCGGCACGTCTGCTCGACATGGTGGCTGGCCGTTCGAAGCAGGTGTTCAAACAATGGTTGAAAGACCGACCGAAAGACTGGCGTGAGGGCATCGACGTCGTCGCGATGGACGGATTCTCCGGCTTCAAAACAGCCTCAGCTGAGGAGCTGCCCGACGCTGTCGAAGTCATGGACCCCTTCCACGTCGTCAAACTCGCCGGTGATGCCCTCGACGAGGTACGTCGCCGAGTTCAGCAAGAGACAACCGGCCATCGCGGACGAGCAAAGGACCCGTTGTACCGGGCAAGAAGAACTCTGCACACGGGCAGCAGCTTACTCACGACCAAGCAGCAGGAAAGAATCGCGAACCTCTTCGCTGACCCGAACTTCACCGAAGTCGAAGTCACCTGGGCCGTCTACCAAGACATTGTCAGCGCCTACCGAACCGCGGACCGCAAAGAGGGCAAGAGACTCTTGCAAACGGTCATCGACGCCCTGACAACGAATCTGCCATCCGAACTTGTCGAGCTCAAACGGTTAGGACGAACGTTGAAGCGTCGAGCTGCTGATGTGCTCGCGTTCTTCACCCGACCGGGAACGTCGAACGGTCCCACTGAAGCGATCAACGGCAGACTCGAGCATCTACGCGGGTCCGCGCTGGGATTCCGCAACCTCACGCATTACATCGCGAGGTGTCTGCTCGAGTCCGGTGGCTTCAGACCGGTTCTACACTCTCAATTACGATGAGCC